>JAWOBA010000153.1:0-4835 GCA_046498285.1 Desulfatiglandales bacterium
GCCGATTTCATCTGTCCGGAGGATTGTGCGGAACCTGAATACTGCACCGTAACAGGGGAACGGCGTGATCGTCCGCTGTATTCGCTCTTACGTCAGTTGGATTTGAAGGGGTTTCAAGTCCACATTATAAGAAGCCGCCAGCTTGCTCCCGGTTTAGGGGGGTATCCTTTGAGCGACCTTTTGGAGGCGGCGCGAAGGGTCACCCAGGGTAGAAACGAAAAATGGCTGCTGGGCACTGCCTGCAGATGCCATGGGATTATCACTGCATTTGGTATTTCCCCCCTTCTTGGGAGAAGGAACCCAGCAGGTCAAACACACGAATGACTCGCGAAAAGGAGTCTATATGGAGGTACGTAGACGCATATGTTTGTTATAGGGAATTTCCTGGCCGCAGTCGCTCGGATCATTGATATCGGATTGAGTTTGTACATGTGGATTATTATCGCTCGGGCCGTCATCTCTTGGGTGAATCCGGATCCGTATAATTCCATCGTTCGCTTTCTTAACGCCGTGACCGAACCCGTACTGTACCCGATCCGCAGAAGACTTCCCATCAGTCTGGGAGGACTGGATTTTTCTCCGATATTGGTAATCCTGGCCATTATCTTTGTGCAGACCTTCCTCGTCCAAAGCCTGATGCAGATCGCTGCACGCCTCGGATGATCCCGCGGTGAGATCATAAAAGCAATTGAATTCGCCGGAACAGGCTGAACTTATGGGCTGCCAGACAAATTGCGAATCAGTCATCCGGGTGAAGGTGGTGCCGAGATCTTCCAGGAATCAGATTGTGTGCGAAGCGGAGGGGGTCTTCAGGATCAAGCTAACCGCCGCGCCGATTGAAGGAAAGGCCAACACAGCCCTCAGGCAGTTGCTCGCAAAGCGACTCCATGTGCCCAAAAGGAACATCGAGATAATTTCAGGAGAGCGGGCACGGCTAAAATCAATTCGAATCCAGGGCCTTTCTGCTGAAAATGTTGGGAACCTTTTAAGGCCCTGCGGGCTCCACCGGCATCTCAGATAATGAGTGGTTTTTGTATGCAACGCTGTTAGCGATTCTTAAAAGAGATTTTTCTTGACATCCCGATACAACTGCTATTTTCTATAAATATATATTTTCCATTCATGTAGGATAACTCTATATAGCCGGTTTCTCATCAATTTTTGTTTTAAAAACGGAGAGTATTAGCATATATAAATGAGACCTTTACATAGCCCCTATTAATCTAAAGACGATGGGCTTTTTTTCAGTTCCGAGGCTCCCGGGCTGGTCTTTTCAGCACCCTTCTGTCCGAGCGGGAGGCTCTACGAGCCGGAAGCCGCCAGTCATTTCAACAAAGTCCATCATCTTTCATACGATGACAAAAATTGTCAAGTTTTTCAAAGGCCTCCTCAATATACTGTTAACAAAGATGTCCACTCTACATTTTTTTGTTTTAAAAGAAAGATTTCTAGTTTTTGTGTTCCTCGTCGGAACATGTTACATCCTATAGTCCGGCCACCAAGTTTTTTAACCTGAGGGAGAAAGGAGAAAGACTATGACCTTTTTACAATCCATGAGAAAGCCGATCGCGGGTCTTGTAATTATGGCCATCAGTGTCTTCAGCCTGAGCTGGGCACCGGCCCATGCAGAAATGGTAAGTACAGATAAAATCCTCAAATATAATCTTGATCGTGAATGTCTTAGCATACTCCTCGATCGATCTGAGGTGCGCAAACAGTTAGAGGCCTGGGGAGTAAAAAGTGAGGAAGCGAAGGCATCGATAGATAGCCTCACTGACCCGGAAATTGCGGAAATAGTCGCCAGCATAGACCAGATGCCAGCAGGAGGTAGTGGCCTCGGGACTTTACTGGGTGCAGCGCTGCTGGTATTTTTCGTCTTACTGGCAACAGACATTCTAGGCTATACCGACGTATTCCCATTTGTAAAAGGGAAATAAAAAATGCCCGTCCCCGCTATCCGCTGCGGTAAGACGGGTATTACCATCCTTGTCATTTTCTTGACATTGACGGTCAGCTGTTCCCATTTCAGCCATGAGCTGAATTCTTTTTCGGTATCAGCATTGCCGAGGATCGTGGAAATACCTTCAGTACCTTTTCATGCCCATGAGTCCTATAAGTGCGGTCCAGCAGCTATGGCCATGCTGCTTCAATGGTCAAAGGCAAACATCAGCCCTCAAGAGCTTGTTCCCAAGGTTTTTGTGCCGGCAAAAAGGGGAAGCTTACAACCCACCCTTATAAGTGCTGCACGTCGTTATAATCGACTCGCCTATCCTATAAAAGGCATCGAGGCACTGCTCAAAGAACTCACCGCGGGCCATCCGGTAATAATACTGCAAAACCTCGGACTCCAGTGGTTTCCCCGGTGGCATTATGCGGTAGCCATAGGGTATAATCTGGCGAAAGGCATATTTATCCTGCATTCAGGAAAGGAACCGAGGCGGCACATGAGTTGGGCACTTTTCATGCGAACCTGGAAACGTGCTGATTATTGGGGGCTCCTGGTCTTGCCTCCAGGTCACCTTCCAGCGAGTGCTGACGAGCAATCTTACTTGAGCGCTGTCTTCGGCCTTGAAAAGGCCAGGCAATTTCAGGGAGCAGCCGCAGCTTATAGTGCTGCCTTAAAGCGTTGGCAGTCTAGTCTTGGTGCCCTCATGGGGTTGGGTAACTGTCGCTACGCCTTGGGAGATCTTATTAATGCAGAGCAGGCATTCCGCCGTGCAGCCGAAGCCCATCAAACAAGCGGTGCAGCATGCAACAACCTAGCACATGTGCTCGCCGATCAGGGAAGATATGCTGAGGCAATTGAGATGGCTAACCATGCTGTGGATATTGGGGGCCCAGAAAAACCTTTGTACCTCCGAACACTCCAAAAAATACAGACTATGGTAAAAACTGGGCCTGAATAATTCAAAAATACACAAACTTTACCATCTCATTCGTTCAAGCCTAGATGCGAATCATCAGTTTTATCGATGATCAAGATGTCATCAAAAACGAATCACGATATATAAATAAAGGCTATTTCTGGTATTGGTTTTATTTCTCTAAGCGAGTAACTCTTTCAAATAAAATTACGAAGTTTAATGACGGATAGAACAGGTGGTGAAATGGAAGCTATCGTATGCTTTGTGTAGTAAAACCATCTGATAGAAGTTGCTCTTTTCTCATGTGAAATATTTTTCTCACCTTACGAGTATTCGGAAATTCCATGTAGTTTTGATAGGATTAATGGGCATAAGATATCAAACCGACATCCAGGAGAAGTAACGGTGAAGATTCTCTTTTTCATATCCATTTTTTCTCTTTATAGTTTATTGCACCTGTATGTATTTTTAAAGATAGGAAGTGCCTTTGGTTTTAGTGGCTTGACTGCCATTTTCCTCATTGCATTCATGGCGCTCATGGTTAGTGCTCCAGTTGTGGTGAGAATATTGGAAGGGCATAGATTTGATGTTACAGCTCGGATCATCTCTTACGTCGGGTATACATGGATGGGACTTGTATTTCTGTTCTTTTTTTGTTCTCTTGCTATCGATATGTACCGCCTTCTTATATATGCAGCAGGGCGTATGCTTCATAGCAAATTTTGTTCCATTAACCCTCCCCCACAAATTGCTTTTTACATCGCACTTGTGTCTACCATAGCCATAGAAGTATTTGCCTACTATGAGGCCCAGACTATCCGCACAGAAACTGTGATAATAAAAAGCAACAAAATTCCTGAAGAAAGCAGTGTGCTTACTATTGCTCAGATCTCTGATGTCCACCTTGGACTGATTGTCAGGCACGAGAGGTTGAAACGGATTTTAAACGAAATAAGAAGGGCAAACCCTGACATGCTGGTTTCAACTGGCGATTTGGTGGATGGACAGATCGACAATCTCACCGGCCTCGTTGAACTTTTACAGCTCGTTAATCCACCATACGGCAAATTTGCAATTACAGGAAACCATGAATTTTATGCAGGCCTTGATCAGGCCCTGCATTTTGCGCAAAATGCAGGCTTTACAGTGCTGAGAGGAGAAACATATGACGTTGATGGGATCATCACGGTGGTCGGCATTGATGATCCAACCGGAAAGTACTTTGGTTCATGCAGAGACGTTTCAGAACGCACCTTGCTTGCTCATAACTCGAATAAAAAGTTTGTTCTTCTTCTTAAACACACGCCGATAGTCAACGAGGAAACTCTCGGTCTCTTCGATCTCCAGCTTTCAGGACACACCCACAAAGGCCAAATATTTCCCTTTCATTTCATTACTCGACTTTTTTTCCCTTACCATACAGGATTGATATCTCTGCCCCATGGCTCCCAATTATACGTGAGCAGGGGATCTGGAACGTGGGGTCCTCCTCTCCGTTTTTTTTCACCGCCTGAGGTTACTATTATCAAATTGGTCCATGCGAAGAGTAAATGAGTAGTGGGGAAACATGTGCTCAATCCATCTTCTCAGCCACATGCCTGATCGATAAAATCATGAGTTTGATTTTGCTTTAACACACAATGATAGCTTTCCCATACTCCTTCCCACAAAAAATCAACTTCCCGCTATGCAGATTGTCACCTTTATTTCCGGGAATCCTTCTTTTCCCCAGTGTTATGACTCGAGACCTTTGAAAAACCCGGTGATTTTCACCACCCTCAAAAAGACGATGGACTTTTTTGAAGTGACTGGTGGAAGGGTGCTGTCTTTTCGTAACGTATCAGTGGGGGAACCCGCAGGCCCCGATTTATCGGGGCAATGCGGAGGGGGCAAAACTCCCCCATGGATACGTTGCTGAAAAGACCAACCCGGGAGCCCCGGAACTGAAAAAAAGCCCATCGTCTTTAGATC
>JAWOBA010000161.1:0-8023 GCA_046498285.1 Desulfatiglandales bacterium
AAAGACGATGGGCTTTTTTTCAGTTCCGGGGCTCCCGGGTTGGTCTTTTCAGCAACGTATCCATGGGGGAGTTTTGCCCCCTCCGCATTGCCCCGATAAATCGGGGCCTGCGGGTTCCCCCACTGATACGTTACGAAAAGACAGCACCCTTCCACCAGTCACTTCAAAAAAGTCCATCGTCTTTTTGAGGATGGTGAAAATCGCCGGGTTTTTCAAAGGTCTCGTGTTTAAAAAATATTCATACAGCTCATAAAGGGGTTTGTACATGATTTGTGATTAGTTTTTTATACCTACGCAGGTTCAAGATTCCTGGTTCACGCCCGCAACCGATAACGTGGGGCACAGGCGGGGTGAAATCTGTTTCCTGCTGCATCCTCATAACCGTGAACCTCAAATAGTTACTGAAAGCATATCATTCCAAACCATAACCTACAAGAGAATTTGGTAAAAACGGTGTATCCTGCGCAGGGTCTTTGATCCTTGACACGATGATGTCATTTTTCTATCCTTTATATATAGAAAAAAATAAACTGAGCTGGAAAGCGCACATTGTACCAATATGAAGACCGAGTTGCGGGAGTTCACCTAACTTGGCCCAAAGGAGCCAACTCATGAACAAACCAGGTCCGTTTCATATCCTCCTGGTCCACCCACCAGTAGAAAGTCCGGCTATGCCTCCTTTGGCTCCAGCCAAGATAGCAGGGCTTTTAGCCGGCACAAACCTCTCATTTGAGCATTGGGATGCCAATCTGGATTTCTTTGTTAATTATTTTTTGACTACTAAGACGCTGAACTATCTTGTGGACCTTATTAAAAAGAAGGGGAAACAGTTGATAGACAACGATACCGACCCCTTTTTCATCTCTCTCTTGTCCAATCTGGAGACGAACGCTGCCCACTGGGCCAAAAAGATTGCCGGGGTGGAGCACAGCCTTGAGCTTTTCAAGACAGAAGATTTCTATCACCCTGATGTCTGTCTAACTGCCCTGAAGAACATCGATGATCTGTTGTATCTTGCCTCTCTGGCTTATTACCCTTCCCGGATACAATGGGGAAACTTTTTTAATCAGAATATACAGAATGTAGAAGAGGTGCGAGATTTTACCGAGGATTATACGGCCAATCCTTTCCTGGCATTTTGCCAGGATAGATTAACCTACAGGATTTCGAGAACACAACCAGGAGTTATCATTTTATTTATGTCTGTCCCGGACCAGGTTCTCGCGGCACTCACGATAGCAGGATTCTGCAAGAAGCAGTATCCAAAAATGCATGTGACTTTGCTTGGTAATAAAGGATTGTTGAAGGGTGCTGAAGCTTATGGCGATAGACTGGTACCAGAAAACGATCACCAGGCGGTTTTTGACCTGATTGCAAGCCTAACAGAGCGCCCAGTAGAAGAAGATTTGAAAGATCCCGACTTCAGTGGCCTGCCACTAAAAGACTACCTGGCTCCGGCAGTAGTGCTGCCCTTTGAGGAGCAGTACGGCTATAAAGAGCATGAAGAATCACCGTCACGACTCATGACGTATCTCGTAAGGCAACAGCAGCGTTTTGGTGCATGGGCTTTTCTCAGCAACGATATGAATATCACACCTGCATATATAGCGAAAATGGCCGGTGAGGCGACAGAGGAGCAACCATTTTTTTGCATAGGCGTAAGTTGTGCTTTGAATGACTCAACCGACACCGAGAAAATGGCTGCTGCATACAAGGCCGGGTTAAGGCTCGTACAGTGGCACCATCCGGATGGTGAACTCAAGTTTCTAACCACCCGCTTGTGGGATGTTTCCAGGGGGGGCATATGGAACCATGTGGTAATACCGGTGAAGAAAGAGAGAAGCACGGGCCAAGGGCTCATCAATTTTATGGCAGCAAATCCCAACTTAGTACATTCCTGGATTCAACAACAGGAGAATATTTCGCCCTTTACGAATCCCACTGCACAGACCGAAAGCTTATCAGACGCCTATATACAGGTAGCACCATTGCCCGGTCAACCCCTGTGGCGAAGACTTGATGAGCCGGTTTATCTTTTGCTTTATCTCCATAGGTATGGACATAAAAAAGTAATGCGCTGGCGAGTGCGGGATGACGGGCACTCGGTCTATTCCCTTGGTCAACATATGACCTGCCATTTCGTTGCACCTCGGGAGCTACCCCCGGGATACCTTGATGAGATCTGTCGGATGGTAGAGGCAGGAGGATCAGTGGATACAAGGTGGGTACGATATAACCTGGAGCGGGCCTATTTGATTGCATATATCATTGAAGAAGGTATAATCGTGGGGAATTCAAGCCTTAAGTATCCTCGGTCTGAATATGTGGAGGCTGTTAGTAGGCAGTCCGGCCTTGATCTCAGCGACTACCTGGAGCGAGGCTATACATCGGTACGGCCCGAATACCGTGGTATGGGGATCGGCACCATGCTTTTGGAAGGTCTGACCGCACGGATTGGCGAAAAAAAGCTATATTCCATCATTAGCTCGGATAATGTCGCTACCCAGAAAATAGCCCTGCGTAATAACACCAGGCAAGTGGCCACCTTTTATAGCGAACGCATGGGCAAGGAGATAGGCGTGTGGATCCCTGCCTGGATGATAGAGAAATAGATGAGCTATTTGACTGCATAAAGGCAAGGAGTTATGCATATGAACATGGGAATTATCACGGTCAGGGGTGCTCATTATCATCCGAACCGCAGGTTGCGGGAGGCGGCGATTGAGCGAGGCCATCAGATTACATTGGTTCATCCTTACCGATTGTGCTCTGAACTTAAGGATAGTACATTGAGCATCAAAGGTATCCATGCTATGGCCTCATTGGATGTAGTGCTTCCTCGGCAGGGTGCCACAGTAGGGGATTCCTGCTTAGCTTTGATACGTCATTTCAGCCTCATGGATATTCCGGTGGTGAATGATCTGGATTCCATACGCCTGACAAAAAACAAGTTTTTTACCTTGCAGGCTCTTGCCAAGGCTCATATCCCGGTCCTTCATACCATATTTGTTAATTCAACCAAAGCCTTTCACGATGCCGTCATCCGTTTGGGGGGACGTCCGGTAGTGGTGAAACAGGTCAGTAGTCGACAAGGGGAAGGAGTTATTCTGTTAGATAAAACGTGCGATGAGCAGATGGTGACTCGCAAGCATCTGAATAAACGCAAGGGCCTGTTAGTGCAGCGTTACATCCCTCCGGAAGGTCGACAGGACATACGGGTGCTGGTGGTGGGTAAGAACATCGAGGGCGCCATGGAGCTTCGCCCAAAAAAAGGAGATTTTAGGGCCAACTATCACCTGAGCAAAGAGAGCAGACCAAGAGATCTTACACCGGAACTTAGGAAAATCGCCCTTGATGCTATGGAGGCAGTCGGTCTTGAAATAGGGGGAGTTGATATAATGGTGGAGAAAGATGGTAAAGTCAATGTGATTGAGGTAAACTATTCCCCGGGGTTTAAGGGCCTGGAAGCCGCTACGGGCTTAGACATTGCGGGACGAATTGTGGATTATGTGGCTGATACATACGGGGCACATAAACAGGTATAGGAATAATATCATGCATATATCCAATTTCAATTTACTAAGGGGGAAGGAGCGGGTACGTGCATCGGCAACAGTCACTTGGGAGGACTGTGATCAGCCGACTCGGGAAGTATTTATTGAAACAGAAAAAGCGTTTGGGGAGGATATATCCGATAACCCCCATGCGTTTTTGGTTGGGTGTATTATCCCTGCCTTGCATTTTGGTGAACAGAGAATTTTACTGGATGGTGAAATATGCCCCGATTTACACGATGGTTTGCAGACCGTGATGGCTGTGATGAAAGAATGGTCTCGGGGAGAATATAAGCCTTTACGCATAGAAGCAAAGACGAGGTCTACCGTGCCCTATATAGATAAGCACAGACGGGCAGGACTTTTCTTATCCGGTGGAATAGATTCCCTTGCTGCACTGCGGGTTAACAAGCAGCTTTATCCTGAGAAGCATCCCGGATCAATAAAAGACTGTTTACTGATTCATGGGTTTGATATTGGGGGTGTGGTAGAGAGAGGGATGAAATACCATGTGTTTGATCGAGCCAGGGCGGCGCTTTCAGCTGTGGCAAAAGATGCACAGGTGGTCCTCATCCCGGTCTATACCAATATCAGGCACTTATACGATGAGAGAGATCTTTGGCTGGATAAATTCTTCGGGGCTGTTCTTGCAGCAGTAGGGCATGCCTTTGCCTCCAGGCTTCATTTGGTCTATATTGCATCGTCCTATGATATACCAAACTTAGTTCCATGCGGTTCACACCCTCTCTTGGACCCGAAATACTCCGGCTTTGATTTGAGAATCAAACTGTTAGGGCTTCATCTTTCCAGATTGGAAAAACTCAGATTAGTGGCCGGCTGGGATGTGGCCTTTCAGAATTTTAGGGTATGTTTAGCAAATGTTGCCGATCGGTTGAACTGCGGCAAATGTGAGAAATGCGTCCGCACTATGACTGAGCTGGTAGCGATTGGGGCGCTGGAAAAAACGCAGGCATTTGTAGAAAACGATGTCTCCCCCGAACTTTTTTCAGGTTTTAAAATTACCATCAGACATCGGGAACCGTTTTATCGAGAGATACTCCCGTTGTTAGAGGAGCGCGGGCGAGATGACCTGGTGCGAACCATTACCGGAATGCTCAACGATTAGTCCTTTTCTAAATTCTTTCTGATATTTACCATACCTTCAAGCTTGTAATGCTTTATCCTGCGATACCGGCTAATAATTTCAGCTGCTTCTTGGTTTAACTCCTTTTGTTTTTTGCTTATCTCAACATGAAAACCTTCATAAAATGGTCCTAAGGTTATCCTTTCCCCTCTATACATATCATGGACCTTTGTGTGGGGATGGGCAAAGAGCCACCTCAGCTGCACGGTGGTGATGGATTTCTTAGGTATCCGCTCCATGAAATGGTTCAGTTCCCGGATATCATCTTCGATCAAATTATCCCAGCCTAATATAAGGTTTGCATTCACCCGTATTCGATTCTCTTTGCATAAGGAAAGGAATTCCAATATTTCAGCGGTAGTACACCCTTTATCAATATATCGCAGCATACGATTTGCTGGAAACTCTATGCCAAACCCTAATACGCAATGCGGAAATTCACCGCTTTGCGTATTTAATGCCTCTTGCAATGCCTTGTTCTCCGCTTTAGCAGGCCGCATAAATAGCCGGTACTCCATATCGTCCCTGCATGGCAGTGCAGGCATAACTTCTCGTATGTAGGGTATGGTTATAGAGCCTGTGTTCAAGCGAACTATTTTCGTTCCTTTGTGCGTTAGGTCTTGAAATTCAAAATCCATATGTTTTCTTTTTCTAAAGAGCTCTTTTGCGTGTAAGGCTATGTTACAGAATATACATTTAGACCAGTAGCATCCGTTATCTAATGTATATGAAAAGTAAATTTTACCATCATCCGGCACAAATTCAGGAACATCCAGCCGCCATTTCCCGGAGAAGTTTGAAACTCCAAACCAATCCTCTACACTCTTGCCGGTTATTTTCAAGTTTGGCGGCAACATTCTAGGGCTCTTAATGTTAAAATAGAGTGGATTCCAGCCTTTAGAATCAATTCTTCTTTCTGCTGCCACAGGGCCACCTATGACAAACTGAATATGGGGATATTCTTGTGCCCATACATACGATTGGTACAAATGATTTGTATAAATAGCGCTTATGTAGACTTTTCCTTTACTAATAGGCAACTTGCTTTTAGTATAGGTCTCTTCAATGAACCATTTTTCGCGATCTATTTCATGTTCAGTCCAAAAAAAATCTCCCTTGCTTTTGCAGAGATCATAGGTGTCTGAAAAACCATTACATAAATCAAAATACCCACCCTTTGTTTTGTTATAAAATTGTAAAAATATCGTATCAGCCATAATCACTCTTGTCCTAAATAGATTGTTTCATAATGATAAATGGAACTCCAATGTTGCCATTCCCATTACTATATTTTCACATGTATAAGACAGGATTTACCGGATTATTAGGATACTTTTTGCCTTTCCAGATGAAAGGCAAAAACTTCAATCCCTTTCCAAGGGACTTGGAAATTGTTGAACATGTTGAAAGTGAAAGTAAAATAAGTCTAATACGATCAGTATATGCAATGGAGTAGTACAGAAAATCCAGTAAATCCTGTCTGAAAAAAATTCAACACGTACAAAAATGCTATCTTTTCTTTATAAGCGGTTGAAATAGCTTGCTCCAATGGGATTTTTTTTGAGGATAAGATAAGGGCTGTAAATTTTTCAGTCAAGCATTTATCTTTCGAGAAAATTTTTTTCCACAAAAACACTTCCACAAAAACACTTGACATTTTTATTCTGTTTTTTTATAGATCTCACCTTAACCAAAGAGAAAATCACACTAAAGGAAAGAATGAATATCATATTTCAATATGCTAATAACGCTGTCAGGTTTGCAGGAGCAAGGTTTTATTCCCTGCGGAGGACCCATAAGGGAGAGAGAATGAAGCTCTTGGGCCTGATACTGTATTAGTAATGTTGAAAAGCTCCACTCAACCCGTTATCAGGCATGCCTGGTAGCGGGTTTTTTGTTGGCGGCTAAAAAAGGATATAAAAAAGTTACCGGAGGTTTCTCCCATGGTCTCAGTAGGATCATTGCTATCTCTGGGTGTCGCGATTTTTTAACGTATGGAGACCTTTGAAAAACCCGGCGATTTTCACCATCCTCAAAAAGACGATGGACTTTTTTGAAGTGACTGGTGGCTTCCGGCTCGACTCCGTCCTGGAGGGGACTCCGCCCCGGAAGGTAGAGCCTCCCACTCGGAGAGAAGGGTGCCGTCTTTTCGTAACGTATCAGTGGGGGAACCCGCAGGCCCCGATTTATCGGGGCAATGCGGAGGGGGCAAAACTCCCCCATGGATACGTTGCTGAAAAGACCAACCCGGGAGCCCCGGCCTCCGGCCCGGAGGGCCTACGCCCCGGAGGGAACTGAAAAAAAGCCCATCGTCTTTAGATAAATAAGGGTTATGCAAAGGTCTCGCTTTGAGAAACTTCATAACCATCTCAAAGGATGGAATCTCCTTCCATCTTCTATACCTCGTATGTGCGTGTAAGAGACACCTGAGAATATTGACGTATCTAGTTTTTTGATTATTAAATCAGAGCGTACTTTTTAATGAACGCCACGCTCTTTATAACAGCTAAGCTAGGAGAAATGACAGAGAAGAAGGGAAAAAACCCGGACAGCAGTTAGACACTAATATTCCTCTTGGGAGATTGACACCACCAGCTTTTATCTTCTTGATGTTTAAGCTTAAATTATCTATACGTAAACACGGTCACCTATAACCTTTATGTGTGAAATTAGCATGGAATAAATAAAACGTCCTTTCTCATTCAGTGAGACAGGGTTTTATTTATTTCCCCTTCAGGTAATGGCAGAAAATCCTCGCCTTTAGTGAAGATTTTGATTCCCCTTTTGAACCGAAAACGTTCTAGGCTGATTGAATTCATTGGTTTAATAACTTGTCCCCCGATATCCTGAATCCTTGACTCTTCACGCCATCGGTCTAATCCTGTGATGGTCGGCTTAAGAATACACATGAGTCAGATGCTTAATATTGACGTATGGGCAGGAGAAAAGGGAGTAAATAGTAAATGCGGTTGTATTAGCTCCTTATTATCTATGCCCTATAATTATTTTAAGTGGCGCACTTTAAAGAGGAATTCACCTTTAAGTCTGGTAAAAAGTTGGCATGGTAGTTGCTTTTATAGGTTAATATAAAATATCTATCATCTGTTTATAACCCGTATTGTAATAGTAGCACGATCTGGAGCTACATGTGAGCCAGGATATAACTATTTTTTCATATAAATCTATAGAGCCAAAGCTATATAAACCGGGTCTATACCAGAGAATAAGGGATAATCTTAGAGAAGAGAAGCCCATACTGATGAATCACGGTAAAAATGAATAAAATGGAAGTCAAATTTTTGACACTTTTGCCTGTAGCTTTTCA
>JAWOBA010000196.1:0-4873 GCA_046498285.1 Desulfatiglandales bacterium
AGCCTCCCGCTCGGAGAGAAGGGTGCTGTCTTTTCGTAACGTATCAGTGGGGGAACCCGCAGGCCCCGATTTATCGGGGCAATGCGGAGGGCTTCCGGCTCGGAGAGCCTCCCGCTCGGAGAGGGCAAAACTCCCCCATGGATACGTTGCTGAAAAGACCAACCCGGGAGCCTCGGCCTCCGGCCCGACTCCGTCCTGGAGGGGACTCCGCCCCGGAAGGGAGGGCCTACGACCCGGAGGGAACTGAAAAAAAGCCCATCGTCTTTAGATCAAGAGGGGTTATGCAAAGGTCTCAAATCGGGATTCAAGGTTCACAGTTGACATATTATACAGTAGGGTGGGATTGTGGCAAGAATCGGAAGAACTACTCATTTCTCTCCAAATCGAAACCAAACATTTTAGGTTGATATTTAGACGGTATTTTATTTACTTAACCCTGAACCTACAAGCGTGGCCTTTCTAAGAGACTCGATAGAGAAAAGAGCATCGAGATGTCTTTTTTCCCCTGTCCTCACAACAAGGTCACAGGGCCGTTTCAAACCAATGCACCTCCCTATAAGCCTTGGCACTAAGGTACACAGCCTGTGTGCGCCGTTTTGAAATACCCACTTCCCTGAACCATGCCAGGACAGAGCCAAAAAAATACATGTCCATACTCAGCAGGGCGTTTCTTTTGTGTATAACCCTGAAGCTAAGTGCTGGGGTCATTTGCTAAGTAGCTACAAATATACAATTACATCTCTGTTTTATATGATAAGCCATTTACCATAGTGTTTTTGGAGAAAAGTTCGAATGTTACGAACAAATGGCATTCGTTTTGCTTATCTGTGTAATTGGTAATACCTCAATATTTAGGGGAAGCATAGAGTCTTTGGTGGCCAGCCTTTAGGTCAAAAGGTTGTTGTTCCGCTTCATTCTGTAGACCTTATGACGCGGATGCCAAGTATCCCGGGCTGGCATTTTCAGTGACTTATCAGCGTGGGATGCCTCCCTCCTCCGCATTCCCCCGATTAATCAGGGGCTGCGGTTTCCTGTACTGATAAGTCAGAAAAAGACGGCATCATTCCGACAGTCGCATCAAAAAGCCCTCCTGCACCTCTTTGTTGAGCTATTACAAAATTTGTATCAGCTTTTCACCTCTGCTATTTTCAACAAGGTGTTATAGGCAAAAACTAAGTGCTCAGTTAAAAAGGATGAATTGTGGTCGAATTCCAAATTGAAAGTATACGGAGAAATAAAAAGCTATTTCTTAATTATAGTCAAATGCGTCGTGCATGTGCTTATGAATTGAATCCCCAAAACGCTCCCGTCGCTTTTGAAATCATTCCTGTACTCTTGAGCCTCAATGAAACGATTCTCCCTGGATATGTATCCGGCGGGGACGAGGCATGTGGTGTTTACGGTATTGGGTCATCCAAAAAACTCAAAACGACGATTGATGGTTATTTTCCAGAAGCACGAAAAAAGAGAATTTCCTATCAACACCATCTTATTACCCGTCCCATTATAGAGTCACTTTTTATTATGGGAAGTATCGGGACGATCGCACAGAATAACAAGTCGGATTTTGATTTCTGGGTGTGTATTGACTCTGAGCAATCCTCTAATGTAGACATCACCATACTTCACGAGAAAACTGACAAAATCTCCTACTGGTGCCAGGTTGAATTTGATATGGAAGTCCATTTTTTTATTATGGATATTAAAGATATCAGAAGAGATGATTTTGGAAAAGTTGATGACGAGAGCGCCGGTTCGAGTCAGAAGAAGTTTCTAAAGGAAGAATTTTATCGCACTATGCTATTGGTGTCGGGTAAAATTCCCTTCTGGTGGGTCGTTCCTCCGGAGACTTCTCAGGCAGATTATAGACAATATTGGGACGACTGGATGAAAAAAGATGTATATGATAGGGATGATTTTATAGAGTTAGGATGCCTGGATGACGTTCCCCGTGAAGAATTTCTGGGAACGACACTTTGGCACCTTAGCAAAGGTATCAAAAATCCTTTCAAGGCCTTGATTAAAATGGCAATGATGGAATGGTATCTTTCCGATAGTTTTAAAGGTCCACTGCTTTGTGATGTAATAAAACAGCGTGTCTTTACAGGCCCCCGCTCACTAAGAGACGCTGATCCCTATCTTTTGATGCTCGAAACTATCCTTGAGTTTTACAAGGAAATGGATAGGGTGGACAGGATACAACTTTTGCGAAAGGCTTTTTATATCAAAACCAGCCCAAAAATTACCCGGCTAAAGCTTATATCTCCAAATCCCAATTATCAGACCCAAGTATTTAAGTCCCTAATGAGTGATTGGGGTTGGTCGGTACATTTGTGTGAGAATCTGAACCAGATAGAAAACTGGAGCTATATCCGGCATTTGAAATTTGCTTCTAAAATCAACACATTTTTCTTTTCAACTTATAAACAGCTCAGAGAAATGCTTCTCGAAGGTGAGCGCCAGATAATTAATGACCACGATTTGACACTCCTTGGAAGAAAAATCCATGTTCTTTTTGCACAACACAAGGACAAACTTCAATTAACCCCCTTTATCAAAAAGGAAGGATTATATCTCGAAAAGTGCATTTTTCAGCTGGAACAGGATCGTTCAGGAAAAACCTGCTGGCATCTCTATGATGCAACAAAATACCCTTTTGAAAAATCTGGGAAAAAGTCGATTATTTTCAGTTCACAGCGGGTCGCAAGAACAGCAGCGTGGCTGGTGAATAACGGGCTCTATGATTTTTCCAGAACCAAAGTCGAGATGACCCCAAATCCCTCCGGACTTAATGTAAACGATTTGATCGATCTGCTCCAGCATCTTCAGGATTATTTTCTGCCGGTGCTTTCTTACCTCAAGATGGGGGCCAATCTACAAGAGATAGCTAAACACAACCAGATTATGATTGTGACAGATTTGGAAAAGGATTCTAAAATAGATGACATCGTGAGCACTGATGTCATATATAATAACACGTGGGGGGAATTGTATACGGAAACATACCCCCTTCGAAAGGCAATTTCGGTAACCAAAGAAGCTCTAAAAAGTATAAGCGCCGAAGACGTATTCTCAAAAGTCAAGCTTCACATCCCACGAAGACTCTCGGCGACAAATATTAAAAGAGAAATATATCAGGCTATTATATCAGATTGAAGGCGATCTGATATCGACGAAAATTGCGGAAATGATGGCGTGGTCTAGCTAGGAAAAGTACATTTTGAGCTTACATCGTATTATTCTCGCTTCAATAAAATCTGAAAAAGGGGGGATATACCTAATTATCATACCTTAACGATGACCTGCCCGTACCCTGTTGTCACAATATGTCCCTAATGCACTCATCTCACTGATTCAGAAGATTCAAACAGCGAAACTCCGTGATAAAGGCTTACTGCCATCCTTAATCTTTCCCAGAGGGGTGAGGTTGTTGGCTTATGATGTACTATTAGCGGGAATACTTATATAATTCAATAACTAAGAAAGCTTGTTGGGACCTAAAATATTGATATAATCAAAATCAGGATTGACAGATAAATGTCTTTCTTTTACACTCGCCTCTACCAAAAAAGATAATTTGTATTTCAAGATGAAAATATTTGATGAGTTAATTTCCAGTCTGAAGGAAGACACTTTAGTGCGCGAGGTACATGTTTGCGTCTTCTGGACAGCTGTATTGAGTAAAAATTGTGGTTTAGCCTCTACCCTTCATGAAGGGCACCCGTATCATAAAATAGTACGAGAGCCAGGAAAATTCAGGGGTAAGTCAGCTTTAGAACTCGCTGAATATGCTCAATCGGATAGGCTTCTTGAGGCATCTATTGGTATGGCGGCTATCAATTCGCTGATAGATATCGATGAAAGGAAATGTATTACAAAAAATGCCTTTGATATTTTAGCAGAGAAAGGCACCGGCAAAAATATTGCCATAGTAGGGCATTTCCCATGGATACCAAAGCTCAAAACGATAGCCCGCAATCTTTTTGTGATAGAACAAAGGCCTCAGGAGGGAGATTTACCTGCTGAAGCATCAGAAGAGATCCTGCCTCAATCTGATGTAATTGGTCTCACTGGAACTGCATTTACAAATCACACTATAGAAACATTGCTGCATTTCAGTAAGGGTAAATTCATCGTTATGATAGGACCAACATGTCCTTTATCGCCCATTTTATTTGATTACGGTGTGGATGTGATTGGTGGGTCAAAAGTAGTTGATCCTGAAAAAACAATCCGCTCAATCAGTGAAGGTGCTACTTTTCAGCAGGTGGAAGGGGTAAGACACCTCAATATGTTCAGAGAGAAGAAGGTATCAGATTAGATTAATGCTTTATCAAACAATAGTAGATATGCTACCGTAAATCAAGACTAAGCTGTTTGTATTTATCTTTTAGACGATGCCTTTGTCCGCAGATTATGGTGGTAAATGAACCGCTATGCACGTCTCATCAACTGAATGTCTTTATCGAAAAATCATTATAGCAAAGACCTTCTTTTTTGATTTTCTTAGGTTTAACTGAGCCAGCATGGATATAATAGGTCAATATATTGCAGGTAAGGCCATTAATCCGCTTTAAAATCCCTCCGGCATATATACCCAAAATATAATATTTGTAAAAGCCTAACGTTTATAGAGAGTTATTGTTCATCTATGTTTAATAGGCTCATGTTTCAAGAATGCTAAAGAGACCTTTGAAAAACCCGGCTATTTTCACCATCCTCAAAAAGACAATGGACTTTTTTGAAGTGACTGGTGGAAGGGTGCTGAAAAGACCAACCCGGGAGCCTCGGAACTGAAAAAAAGCCCATCGTCTTTAGATCAAGAGGGGTTATGCAAAGGTCTTGCTAAAATGTATCATAATGTACAAATTCA
>JAWOBA010000080.1:0-9717 GCA_046498285.1 Desulfatiglandales bacterium
CTCTGCTGTCGGAGATTCATCCGATTTATCTCTTGCTGCTGTGAAAAGAATAAAAACCGCTGATTATCCGTAACGCCGATGGAGCTATACGGGCTTGCCATAACACGATATCCTGACCGTATTTCAGTTCACAAACAGTCAGGGTAAAACCTTTCATTTCGCATTTCCCGGCACAATTTACAGATCTGAAATGACCTAAACAGAGATGTGTTCCCTACCTGAATGGCTTATTCAAATTCACAGCTTTTTTATGTTTGTGCATAAAAACAATTTTGTCTCAATGGTTTTTATGTCTTTGCGTTTTCTCTGGGTGACATTTGTTCATTAAATAATTCGCTGTCCCACGCATGGTCGTAGAGAGTTGGATTAACTTCCCGGTCGTTGGCGAGTAGTTGCTCTTGAATCTCAATTTGTTCACGGGTGGTAAAAATATAAGCTTCCTGATCGTGGCGGTGCGCAGCAAGTTTCTTCAGAGCCGCTTCATCGTATTTAATAAAATTTTGTCCCGCTCGCACGGCAGTATGCTTGCGGAAGCCGAGTTTAACCAGTGTGTCCACGCCAAGGCGCACAGATGTGTCCAGTGATTCACGATAGATATTTTCCATGCCTGCATCAATAAGGTCATAAGCATCCGACCTCCTTTTAGCGCGAACCATGATTTGCAGATTAGGAAATCCTTTTTTGATTGTTTCCACAAGATAAAAATTCGTTTCCGGTGAATCTATAGCTGCAATCAACACTTTTGCCTCATCAGCGCCGGCAGATTTTAATATATCCAACCGTGTAGCGTCACCGTAAAAAACTTTGCAGCCCATTTTTCTCAAAAGGTCCACACGGTCCGAGTCGTTATCCAAAATTGTTGCGTTAACCCCGTTGGCCCGCAGAAACCTGCCTATAGTGCTGCCGAAGTCGCCGAATCCGGCGATGATTACCGGATGGTACGCGTCTATTTGATCAGCTTCTCGTTCCTCCTCGGATTCTTTGACCCCAAAGTTGGGATCGATAAACCGCTCATTAATGAGCAGAAGCAAAGGTGTAATGGTCATCGTAATTGCCGTTGCTCCCATCATCGTATCTGTCCAATGCGCGGAAAGGATTTTCAACTGGGAAATAAAGGCGAATAAAACAAACGCAAATTCACCAACCTGCGATAGACCAAGCGTGAAAATCATATTCTGATCGATACTTAAGCCTGATAATTTGCCTGTGGCAAAAAGTACAAGCGCCTTGAGCGCAATAAGTCCAAAGACCAGCCCGGCAATCATCAGAGGATTTGAAACAATAAGTTTAAAGTTAATAGATGCTCCGACGGCAATAAAAAATAAACCAAGCAAAACTCCCTTAAAAGGTTCGATATCGCTTTCCAGTTCGTGACGGAATTCACTGTTGGCCAGAACGACTCCTGCCAGGAATGTTCCCAGAGCCGGGCTTAAACCCACTGTAGTCATAAGGTCGGCTGTTGCGATTACGATCAACAGTGCCGCCGCCGTAAATAATTCTCTCAGGCGGATGCGTGCTATAAAACGTAAGAAAGGGACAAACAGAAAGCGGCCAGCCAATACCACAGCGGTTGCTGCGGCAAGTAAAACAAGTGTCTGTGCCCAGCCAGGCAGTCCTTCCATCAAAGAAGCATGTCCGGCCGAGGAAGTATGAACTTCGGATGCGGCCAGAAGCGGCAGAAGCGCAAGAATGGGAATGACCGCAATGTCCTGAAATAAAAGCACTGCAAATGAACTTCGGCCTGATTGTATTTTTGTCATTCCTTTCTCCCGGAGCGTCTGCATTACAATCGCCGTGGAAGACATGGAAAGAGCCAAGCCGCAGGCCAGTGCCGCTTGCCAGGTAAAACCAATCACTAAAAAACCGGCGAAACACAGAAGTGTGGTTGCGCCCATCTGCATAGTGCCCGTGCCCAAGATAAGTCTGCGCATTCTCCAAAAGGTGGACGGTTCGAGTTCCAGCCCGATTAAAAAGAGCATCATCACCACGCCGAATTCGGCAAAGTGCATGATGTCTTTTCCTTCCTCTCCGACAAAACCCAGAAAAAAGGGTCCAATAATAATGCCGCCGATGAGATAACCCAGAACCGAGCCCATGCCCAGCCTTTTGGCAATAGGGACAAAGATAACGGCTGCAGCCAGATAAATTAGCGCATCGTGCAAAAATGTGGTAGTCATGGTTGTTACTTCTCCGTTTTTTTTAACAGCCAATTGTTCAAATATTCAAAACGCCTGATATGTTTCATATCATATTTTTCTTTTACCAGTGTTTCCAAAAGCGTGTGGTAAAGGTGTGCGTAATCAGACAAATCCGCCGAGCTTAAAAGATACGTACCATGCACAACAAAGGGCGGCAGATAAACCATGTTGCACAAAGCTGCTGCTTGTGTAAAGGGGAGCAGAAATTCCCGGATGCTGAACCTGTGAAGACCTTTTTCCGTATAGGCTTCTTTTTTTCCGCCGGCGGTAAGTGTATTGAAAATAATTTTATCTTTGAGATTGTTGCCGTTTTTTCCGTGCGCCCAGCCGTGTTCCAGTACCAAATCCATCCATTGCTTGAGTATTGCTGGAGCGCCATACAGGTACAAAGGATGATGCCAGACAATAATATCATGTGCCAGAAGCAATTCTTTTTCGTGCTCGATATCGATATTGAAGTCGGGGTATTCCTCGTACAAATCATGCAGCGTAACGTTTTTTAACTTCTCGATGTCTTTGAGCAGAGCGCGGTTCGTTTTAGATTTTTCAAACCTTGGATGGGCAAATAGAATTAATATTTTGTTCATAAAGCAGCCGTGTAATTGTATAATTATTTACCTTGTAGCATATT
This sequence comes from Desulfatiglandales bacterium, assembly GCA_046498285.1. Taxonomy (GTDB): domain Bacteria; phylum Desulfobacterota; class DSM-4660; order Desulfatiglandales; family B25-G16; genus B33-G16. The sequence continues at coordinate 2,830 of JAWOBA010000080.1, forward strand.
GGAGGTCAGAGTTCTTCAATATTTTTATTGTTTTCAAACTTTGCGGCAAGGAGATTTGGCTCTATGTCACAATACTCCCTGTCCGTTGATCGAAGGGAATCGGAGCACACCGGATACTGATATAGTTTACCTTGAGCTTTTCAAAGGAATGAGGGGCAGGGTTTGTGTGAACCGAGAGACTCGATGAATAAAAACCTGTTGGTGGGTAGAGAAGTGGTGTATGGAAAGGAAGCTAATGCTTTATATTTATTTGATATTACGATTATTTTATCTTATGTAACTGTTCCCCTGACAGGAGGGACATCGGATGTCCCCTATGATGCACACTCCGCCAAACAATAAAGCGGCTTTTTTGCACAGGAGAGGTATTTTTTTCTCTTGATTTATTCCTTGAAATTCCAGAAGACAGCAAAGCGCATTTCACCGGGACTCGGCCCTTAATGGGTGTCCCTTCATGACGCTTTCACAGATTAATTAACCTTCCAGAATCATATGATCCCTGGCTGCGCCTCTATCTTTTTCTTCTTTTATCCTGTCCAGATTATTGCGGATAATCTCAATTGCCTGTTTAACGGAATCGACCTTAATCGTTACACAGACAAATTGCTTTAACAGGTTCGGGAGACCGGGGCCAAATCCTTTCCCTACGAGGACATCCAGGTTTTTGAAAACGGCAGACCTGGCCTTAGCCATTTCCGGGCTTCCAGGTTTTAAGGATTGACCGGCGCCAAGCTCGATATTGCTTCTCTTTTCAATGAATTCCTCTTCCTGATTATCTGAAAATTTGTAGAGGTAGAGATATTTAGCGTCACCGGCATGGCCTCTGGACAAATTCTCGCCATCATCAGTGCCGAAACCTATGAATAATTCCACCTTTTTTCCTCCTTAGGCGTATTTTTTGGCTCAAACCCTTTTAAAGAATTTACTAGCACTTCGTACCCGCGAGAGTCAACAGCATCCGGATAAGTCAACATGCAGCGTGGCTTCTCTCTCAGTTGTTGTCCCAATCCTCGTGCGCCCGCAGGTATATATGTCTGTTGATTCCGCCTGAGCTCAGAAGTTAAGGCCGCATGCTTCAATGGAACACTAAGGATCGTGAAGGGAAAAAACCTTCACAGGGTGAGACTTGAGATCCGAATACGCTCCATGTCATGATTAATGTTCCTCAATAGGGAGTGTCTCGCCAGTTTCCTCTTTTTTTTGTCAATTTTTCTGCCAGTATAGCAGCCACAATGGTCAAATCATAGGTGGGCAGGTAATTACCGGCGGCTGCATCGAACAGGATATCGACCGAGCTGGGGAACTCCTCGTCGGCCACATATAACACCGGGGCTAAGCGCAACCTGGGTAGGATATCAAAGCTGAAAGAGGCATCGCCTAATGAAAGTCTTTCTCCTCCCATGGCCTCAGCCGCGGCTATGAAGGCATCAACATTAGTTGCAAATGCTTGGTCCAAAGGTTGACTGCCCCGTATTTTAAGAACGGACTCATAGGATTGCCCGCCGGGGAATTGGCTGAGAGTGGCCCAGCTTTGGGCGAGAGGAGTGCCGTCAGCATTGAGGAGGTAATGTAGAAGGAGAATTCGGGTGATTACGATTATTTCTTGGTCCTTATCTGCTGCTTGCTTCGTATCTACCTTCTCAACTGTGCACTGAGGAACATGTATCAGGTAATCCTGCCCGAAAAACGCCAGCTTGATTTGTCCCATGGTCGACACAGTCTCCAGGTATTCAGCTCCACTCTTTAATGCCACTTGCCGCGGATCTAAATTTTGAAGCTCTTCTACGGCCTTGGTTATTGCGGGTCCATATAATTCTTCAGAAGTTTTCAGTTTCGGCTTATTGTTCTCTCTATCCATTTTTGACTCGTTTTTAACCCAGATTATGCCGTGGGCATCGTCACGAGGGTCGAAAGACCTCAGCGAAACGAGAAGTTGGAGTGATTTTCCGCCGAAGGCATATTTGTAAATATATCGCGAAGCAAAATCGTGAAATCCCGCCAAGGCGGGACAGCAAGGTTTTTCAGGCCGCAGTAGGTGGCTACTGCATAATCTGGGTTTAGAACATAGTAGCAAATATTTCGTTTGATCGATAGCATTATCTTCACAAAATTTCATCTATAAGATGATGCAAAATTGTACTTTTTATGCTTAGCGCACCCATGTTTCTCTCGATTGCAGCATAGTCAATACAAATGATAGCTGCGGATAACCTAAAGGTATCACTCATAAGCCAGGTTCTGACAAAATGGTGATCTGCTTTGAGCTTGATTACGCCTTACGCCTTCCGCTTATACCATATGCCATTCTTTCATCATTCCTGACAATGACAAAACCTTTCATTTCGCATTTCCCGGAACAATTTACTGATCTGAAATGAGCTAAACGGAGATTTGACCCCTACATCTCTTAAACTTAAAAACTTAAGGGCCCCAATCCACACCAACCGGAAAGATGGGCTAAATACCGAGTTGTTTAAGTTTTTCATCCCAATACTTCTTTTCCTTTTCACGCCAGTCAGGGCCATTAAATTGCTTATCATAAAAGCCGCCTAATCGCTCGAAAACCTTCAACCATGGACTCTTTTTCTTTTGAATTGACTCAAGAACATCAGCAATAAATATCCCTATTTTATGTATTTCGTCTTTTGGGGCGTAATACGCAGCACCTTGATCTGCAGAGCGTTTAAGATTGTCACTGGACAAAGCGTGCGCCGTTAGCATGAGGGCAGGAATCTTATGGTCATTAGCTATTTTGAGTAGATCATATCCTTTGACTCCCATGATATCGAGCACAGCAATATCATAATAGTTCTCTTCCATGAGGGCCTTGGCTTCTTCAAATGATAAGGCCTTGTCAACCTTGCACATATCAAGCAAATCGACAAGTGAATCTAAAACATCCTGCTCATCATCAACAATCAGAATGCGCTTTCCTTTTATAATCTTATCAACATCCATAGTATCCCCCCTCTTAAAGACTTAATAGATTTAGATGTAATGTATATCTGTATTTTATTCTTTCCCTTGTTAAACATCAACTCAAAACGTAAACAGAACACAATTCCTGCATGATGGTGTAGTTGAAGACCTTTTGTGGAATTCGTTGGACGGTAATGTCTCGAAGCAACGAGCTAAAGACAGGCCTTTGGAGGATATCTTGCTCTAAAACGGGCAAATTGAGGGGATTGGGGCGTAGCTATCCAGCTAAATCCAGCTTCCATTTTGAACAATCAGGCAGAAGGCCCTTTCCCAATTTTATTAAGGTTCATTCACTCAGAGGGAATAGAAAGGGGGGAGAGCTGAGAGAGTAAATAGTCTTTATATTGAGACCTTTGCATAACCCCTATTGATCTAAAGACGATGGGCTTTTTTTCAGTTCCCTCCGGGGCGTAGGCCCTCCGGGCCGGAGGCCGGGGCTCTCGGGTTGGTCTTTTCAGCAACGTATCCATGGGGGAGTTTTGCCCTCTCCGAGCGGGAGGCTCTCCGAGCCGGAAGCCACCAGTCACTTCAAAAAAGTCCATCGTCTTTTTGAGGATGGTGAAAATCGCCGAGTTTTTCAAAGGTCTCATATTGTGCTCGGCTAACCCGATCAATAGCTTATGATTACGTGCCACATACTGAAATCTTGCTACACTTCACTGAACATGTGGTATTGGAAAGTCCAAGGCTATTTCGAAACCTATCTGCCAAAATAAAGACCCTCATTAAGGTCTTATATGATCAAATATCCACCATCACCTTTGCATATTTCAAGATGGAATCTTGCACAGGAGGAGAAGGAAAAGGTGTTTACTTGCGATTGAAACATTGCCCATGAAGGGTGTTGATGGTGGCAGAGGGAAAGGATAGGATATGTTAGCATGATTCTCATATGTTTCAACCGCCATTCGATAAAATCAGCGAGCCTGAATGATAGCATGTCTCAGTTAGAATCCGCTGCTGCTCCATTTCATTGCTCGAGGTTTTGATGTTTCTATCCGATCTTCATTTCTCCTAAATCAGTTATCATGGCAAGATGTGCTTCACATTGGGTTTCTCGCTCTTATCATTTTCCTCTTAATACACATGCTCAAGTTTGGTTTGATCCATCGACCCCATTCAACTTTTTCGAGTGAGTCTGGGTCCTTCTAAAACGCCGGCCTTAAGCTCTTCGAGCAGGGCGAGATTCTCCTCAAAATCTGGGCTATCTTGCAGGTTGATATCTATCATGTCCCCCACAAGCCTGTAGTAGTCTTTCTCGCCGCTCTCTTTTTCCAATATCTTCAGAAGCCTTTCCTTTGTCTCGGGCTTGGCAATAGCCGAAATATCCCGGCCAAGCAATCTCGCGCTGGCCTGCACATAGTCATAACTGCCACTTTCTTGGAGAATCTCGATTAAGTCTGCTTCCTCTTCAAAGAGGCGTTTCTCGTTTCCAGCGTCAATGTAACTGCGCATTAGAAGCCGTAAGTCCTTAGCATCCTTACTGCGTTCAGGATGCCTATCGTCCCATGAAATCAGTTTCATGAGTGCTAAGCCAGCTGGGTCTGCGAATTTGATATCCAGATCTGGCTCTGTCTTCAGTCTGACAGTCAAAGCATGTTGATATGATTCCTCGAATCCGAGTGTGTTCATTTCAACTTCGTGATTCGAAGGCCAAAAGAATGATCCACTCGGATTTGCAATCGCGCCAAAAGGTATAATATCAATCAGTATGCCTCCCTTATATCTCAGCCTTTGGGGCTCCCCTGCGGGTTCAAAATCTCCTGTTGCAACCAAATCCTCTCTTAGCTTGGTATACTGATTCCAATCAGAGACTTTCACGCCGAGATCAATGTCATTAGTCGCTCGGATTGTGTCCAGGCCGTAGCCGTATTTAAGAATAATGTCCCGTGCCGTTGCACCGACAACAAAGAAAGGAGCATTCATAGATCCAGCTATGTTTGCTATGTTCTCAAAAAGCTCAACGGCGAATTTATCAACCGTCTCTGATAAGTCTATCAATTTCCTTGTCATAGATAATCTTTGCTGTTTCGATGTTCCTAGCATTGGCAGTAGCAAGCAGATCAGCGTATATTAGGACGGGATGAGTTAAGTTAGGGTATTCCCAATCAGGTTCGAATTTCCAGAACTTCCTCAAGATGTCGATATTTCCATTCGGATCTCGCCTTATTCTATTTTTTATCAACCATTCGAAAAGCACCTTGAGTTCGCGGGTGTAGATCGTCGCCGTCTGTGGCTTCAAGTGTTGTACAAGCTTAGCTGCTGCGATTTCTCCTCCCCAATATGTTTCCGGGCCGGGAAGCTCAGTCTCCTTCCACCAGTCTGTATTAACTGCTTTGAATGTTCCTAGTAACTTCTTAGGCCTTAGCTGTTCTGGATATGCCGTTGCCCACCGCGCCAACAGTTTCTCCTTCTGAATTAGACGCCGACCGCGTTTCCCCATTTCAATCAGATTTCCCATTTGCCTCAAATCCCGCATGACCCACCCTACCGTACCTAAGGCGACATCTGCAGCTTGGGCAATTTCTCTATATTGGGCCTTTTCTAAGCCTGGATTGCATATCAGGGCAAATACAACCTGTAATCCCGCCGGACGAAAAGTACGGATTGGAGGCTTTTTAATCTCCCCCTCAGGAGGCTTGTTGCCTTTGATGAAAACAAATAGAGGTGGTTCATTCAGATATGCATTGCCAGCTGTGTCAAGGAATGGAGTACCTGTTTCTTTTAAGATTTCTGCTGCCTGTGGGGTTATGTATTTTGTAATAAGAATGCCTTTTGCGATATGCCTTCGCAGTTGTTCAACAGCTGCGCCGATCATAGCTGGTGTGAGTATGTGTTTAACCTCAGCTGCAAAATGCCACTCCATATCTTGCCAAGTGATTCGAACCACTGCATCTGGGCCGTCAGGGTCAATTTCAGGATACACTTCAGCTATTAACTCAGTTGTGTTTTCGAGCTTTTCCAGTGCGGTGCGTAGAATTTTTTTTTCTGCAGTTCTCGTTTTCATCGTATGCCTGGCAATTTTGTTCACTATTTAAGTCTGTTCATTTTTTATGAACATAGCTATTTTATGAACAAATGTCAATAACTATTTAATTTTATTATCCTAATGCTTTTCTTGGGTTAAACAGATTTTCGTTCATAATTAACGGCTGTTCACAATTAGTGAACGATCAAAATAAGTGAACAAATGATCACAATAGCCGCCGAATCCTATCTCGCCCTGTTTTACTGCTATTTATGCCTAATCTACAGTCCTTGAGAAGTCTTGAAATGCAATCTCCATATCTCCACTTCATCTAATCTTGAAAAATCTCTTTTCAGCTTATTCTTTTATTCGGGCTAATCGCTTGAATATAAGATGCATCCATGCCTTCGCATGAAAGCACAGATTATTTGCGATTCAAATATCTCCCATGAAGGAATGTCAATAATGAAGAGGAAAAGTACACGGCGTTGGGTAGGTGCATGCTGTTATCAATGCTATTCGCCATATCTTTTTACTATTTCATTACATTTTATCCTTTTGCGTTATCAACCGACTTTATGTATAATTGTTTTGCGTTATCAACCGACTTTATGTATAATTGTTTTGCATTATCAACCGACTTTATGTATAATCTATCTACTTTTTGATGTTCATGAAAAAAGAAGAATCTTGTTAATATATAATGTTACATCTGGAAAGAAAAATGTAATTACCCCATTGGCGCTATTTCATATCACTCGAAGACGAGATTGTTAAAATCTCCAGGTTCGAAGAAATAAGCGAAGATAATTATGATGTTTATTCTATAGAGTTGACAAAACTATTCTTATCTATTTGTTCGGGAGTTGATGTGGTGGCTAAACTGCTCTGCAAGGAAGCCGACCTTAGCTTCTTCAACAAAGAGAGAGGTGACCGCAACC
>JAWOBA010000169.1:0-27632 GCA_046498285.1 Desulfatiglandales bacterium
AACACTCCCAGCTATCCCAAGATTGACTTCTTGATTGATGCCTGTAAAGACAAAGCAAAGATAAAGATCTGGGATGCAGCAGATTTAGGCGTTACTGTCCAGGAGATAGGCCTGGGTGGCTCACTGACCAGAGTTATCAAAACCTTTTCCCCCAAAACAAAGAGAGAGGGCGAGCTTTTGAAAGGAGATAAAGAGGAAGTAGTTAATCAAATCATTGACAGGCTCTATGAAAAGCATTTTATCTGAGAGCGGCCATTTGATGGCTCATAGACTTTCTTTAGCTGACCGAAACGATTTTGTGACAGGCAAGAGGCGTGAGACCATGAGACCTTTGAAAAACCTGGTGATGTTCATCATCCCCAAAAAGACCATGGGCTTTAGATCAAGAGGGGTTATGGAAAGGTCTCACAAGTATTTCTGATACCATTTCTAATAACGGTGAAGTGAGTATGGGAATGCAGAGAACGACTACTGATGGAGTCAATGAACAAGAGAAACAGTTTTCACCTTATTGGATGCGGAAAAGGGTTATGGAAAATACGAATCATAAAAAAAGGGGTGGCTTGTCCCAATACCTTATAATCGTGTAGGCTAACAGGTAAAAGAATTTTTTCAAACCTGTTAGATATGATGCTTCATTAGTCTTTTATCAGGATGTTCCATGGCGATATATATTGATGTTGATCTCTGCACCGGATGCAAACGATGCGTAAAGATCTGCCCCTATAGCGGGGTGGATGTTAAAGATGGCAAGGCGGTCATCAATGACCGATGCACTTCGTGCGGCGCATGTATTGATACCTGTCCTGAACAGGCCATAAGCTCTGATATGAAGGAAAGAGCAATTCCCGATTTCAGTGACAGGAAGGGCATATAGGTATTTGCCGAACAGGTGGACGGAATCGTCGCAAAGGTTACCAGAGAACTGCTGGGACTTGGTCAATCACTTGCCAGCGAACTCAATGAAGAATTATCAGCCGTGCTTCTTGGTAACAATGTGGAACATCTTATAGAAGAGCTCCGAGAATACGGCGCACAACACGTTTACCTTGCCCAGCATGAGCTTCTCTCCAGATACCAAACAAACCCCTTCACCAAGGTTATCTCTGAGATAGTCCAAAAGAACAAGCCGAATATATTCATCATTGGTGCAACTCCCATAGGGAGAGACCTGGCACCAAGGATTTCAATGAGACTTAATCTTGGTCTTACTGCAGATTGTACGGATTTGGCCTTGGATCCGAATGATAAATCCCTGCTCCAAACAAGACCTGCTTTTGGTGGGAATGTTATGGCAACTATCAAGACCTCGTACAGCAGGCCGCAAATGGCCACAGTGAGACCAGGCGTTATGGAAGCCAAAAAAACAGACAGCAAATCTCAGTGTAAGGTTACCAAGGTAGATGTGAATCTTCTGGAAAGAGATCTGCTTACCAAAATCTTAGAGATCGTAAAGCAGGAGAAAAAAATAGTTAGCTTGGGTGATGCGAAGGTTATTGTTGCCGGCGGCAGGGGTGTAGGTTCGCAAGATGCTCTGAAGCCCCTGTTTCAACTCGCTGAAATGTTAGGGGGTGAAGTAGCCGGTACACGAATGGTTATTGAAGAGGGATGGCTTCCGGCAGAAAGACAGGTAGGACAAACAGGCCAGACAGTTAGGCCGGAGCTGTATATTGCGTGCGGGATATCTGGGGCTATCCAGCATAGGGCCGGTATGATCGGCTCACGCTATATTATTGCTATCAATACTGATGAAAGAGCCCCTATATTTGAAGTAGCTGATTGGGGCATTGTTGGAGATCTTCACGAGGTTATTCCAACTCTCAACAACGTGATAAGTGCGAGGAGGGCGACACAGGGGGCATGATGTTACGTTCAGACATTGAAGAACTTTTACGAAAGGTTATGGCGAAGTTTGTTGATGAGGAAGTAATCCCTGTCGCAAGGGAGCATGATGAGAGCGGTGAGTTCCCCTATGACCTATTCAAGAAAATTGCCGATATGAATATCCTGGGGATACGGTATCCCAAAAAAGTAGGCGGTTCAGGAGGGAATACAACCCTCTACTGTATCACGGTAGAGGAATTGGCGCGGGGCCTGTTGAGTCTGGGTGCCACGACAGCCATGCAATGCCTTATGGCTACCGATGGCCTTTATCGCTATGGCACTAAGAAGATGCATGAAGAATATCTCCGTCCTGCTATAAGAGGCGAAAAGATCGGGGCATTTCAACTTACGGAGCCGGAGGCCGGTTCAGACTTGAGTAATGTAAGGACCCGAGCTACAAAGACGCATGATGGATGGGTAATAAGTGGAATGAAGACGTGGTCTACAAGCGGTCCAATTGGGCATTTTCACACTGTCCTTACGCAGACTGATCCGGATAAAGGATTAAAAGGACTTATGTTTGTCTTTATTCCGACTGATACACCTGGATTTTCTCACAGTAAAAAATTCGATATGCTGGGTACCAGAACAACCCAGATGTCAGAGATCTATTTTAACAATTGCCATGTTCCTTCCGAATATATGTTGGGAGAATTAGGGAGAGGTCTGGATGTTCTGTTGACTATTCTGTCAGAGATCAGGATCATGACTGCCTGCCTGGCTCTGGGTCTGCACCGGGCTGCAATGAATGATTCCATTCAATACTGTAAAGAAAGGGTACAATTTGGTCGGCCAATAGGAACATACCAGCTTATCCAGGCAAAGATAGCGAATATGGCGGTTAATCTGGAGGCTGGTCATCTTATGTCCTACAAGGTTACCCATCTCATCGATAAAAATATTCCTTGTCTTAATGAGGCGTCAATGGCCAAATATTTTGCCACCGAATCCGCATGCTCTGCTGCAGATGAGGCCACAAGAATCTTCGGTGCCTATGGTTATTCCATGGAATACAATGTACAGAGATACTATCGGGATAATCGTTTTCTGCTGTATGGTGGAGGGACTCACGAGGTACTGCAAACCACTATTGCCAGACAGTACCTTCGATAAGTAAAGAAATCTCTACCTGAAAAGTAAGCCTCGATGTAAATTAAGAGAAAGTTTATAGAGCGAGGCAGGGTAGTTTTAAGTAAGAGACGAAGATATCTGAACATACTCAGAATTATGGCTTTTAAAGAGAGAAAAGCATACCAATGATTGTGGAAAAACAAGAGAAATCCTCAGAAACATGGGCTCTATTTCCATTGCGGAGCCTAAAAAAGGCAAACCTCGGCAACCAGGTCTTTGAACAGGTTAAAGAAATGATTGTAAGGGGTGAAATTCCTGCAGGAAGACGTATGATAGAAAGTGAAATAGCCGAATCAATGGGTATTAGCAGGACACCTGTGAGAGAAGCGATACAAAGGCTTGAAGCTGAAGGTCTCCTCACCCCCCTCCCCAATGGAGGGCATATAGTAAGAGGATTGGATATAGCTTATATTAAAGAAACATTTGAAATAAGGAGCATACTTGAGAGCTTTGCATCATATCTTGCTGCTGAAAGACATGTTGACGAAGATATAGCCCCGCTGGAAGAAAAGATGGAGGAGTTTCAAAGATATCTGGATGCGCATGATTTAAAGGAACTTGCAAGGATCAATACTGAATTTCATGAACTTCTTTACGCCTTGAGCAGAAGTACAAGACTGGTAAAGATGATACATAACCTTAGAGATGAGATTTATTTTTTGAGAAAAATCATATTAAACTCAGCAGATATGGCCTATTTATCAAACCAGGATCACAGAGAGATAATAAAGGCCATAAAAAATAGAGAGGCCAAAAAGGTGGAAGGCCTTGTGAGAGAGCATATCTTGCGCGGTAAAGAATTTGTTATCAATACGATAAGAAAAGAAATGTAAGCCTTAATCACCATTACTTTTGAAAAAAGTCAGAGGAGAGTATATCATGTCCCCTAAAACAATCAGGATCCTTATTGCAAAACCCGGCCTTGACGGTCATGATAGGGGTGCAAAGGTTATGGCTCATGCCCTGAGAGATGCAGGGATGGAGGTCATCTATTCAGGGTTGCATCAAACCATCCCCTCTATAGTTAAGATGGCTATTCAAGAGAGTGTTGATATTATAGGCCTTTCCATCATGTCCGGAGCACATATTCCAATCGCTAAGAAGATAATGGATTTGCTTAAACAGGAACAATTAAGTAATGTAATGGTCATTGTTGGTGGTGTTATACCATCAAAGGATATTCCTATTCTTAAAGAAATTGGGATCACAGGGGTTTTCCCTGGCGGAACACCCTTCGAGGAATCTATCAGATTTATCAAAGAACACGTATCAAATTAGGGATTTATCGCGTTTATCGAGCTGTATCCGGAAGAGGCTCTCAGGATGTATTTATTTCTAGACACTTCAGAGAATGAAACCTTGAGAACTATATGAACCTGACAAACCCAAAAACTATATATAAAAGGAGGATAGATGGGTGTAGCCAGATATATAAAAGATGAAAAAGATAGGATTAAGGATGTCATCCTTCAATCTGGAATCCATATCAAACCTCTTTATACGGAAAGTGATTTAAAGGATATCGGATTTGATTATGAAAAAGACCTTGCCGATGCGGGAGAATACCCATTTACAAGGGGAATCCATAAACTGGGGTTCAGAAGCAGGGCATGGACCACCCGGCAATACTCCGGCTTCGGTACCCCTCAAGAGACAAATGAACGCTGGAAACTTTTAATATCTCAGGGCCAGACAGGATTAAACGTGGCATTTGATTTGCCTACCCAGATGGGTTATGACTCTGATGATCCAATAGCCGAAGGAGAGGTTGGCCGTGTGGGGATGGCAGTGGATTCCCTAAGGGATTTTGAAATTGCCTTTAAGGACATTGCCCTGGACAAAATTGGCTCCGGCCTTACCATAAATGCTGTTGCTTCGATTATGGTTGCCATGTATCAGGCTGTAGCAGAGAAATATGGGTTTTCGAAACAGCAGATAAGTGCCACGCCGCAGAATGACATATTGAAGGAGATAGTAGGGAGGGGTGCATGGATCTTTCCGGTGGAGCCGGCTGTTCGCCTCATTGGCGATGTTATTGAATATTCGGTAAAGGAGATGCCAAGGGCAAATCCGGTAAGTGTTTGCGGGTACCACATAAGGGAGGCAGGTGCTACACCGGTGCAAGAAATTGCATACGCCATACAGATCGCAAACGCATATATAGATAATGTTTTAGAGAGAGGGTATGATATTGATGACTTTGTGGGCAGATTTTCCTTTAATCTCGATGTATTTGGAAATTTATGGGAGCAGGTAGCAAAATTCAGGGCGGCGAGAAAACTCTGGGCAAAAAATATCAAAGAGAGATATGGCGCAAAAAATGAAAAATCCATGTTTTTGCGGGGTATATTTGGAGGAGGGGGTGGAGGTCTTACAAAGGAAGAGCCTGAAAACAATATTGTGAGGAGCGCCTATTATGCCTTAGCTGCCGGCTTGAGCGGTGCTCAGACTATGGCTTTGTGCTCTTATGATGAGGCCTATACTATTCCCACACCTCATTCAGCCCTGATCTCATTGAGAACACTCCAACTCTTAATGGATGAAGTAGGACTCAGAGACACAGTCGATCCCTTAGCAGGTTCATACTTTATTGAGACCCTTACAAAACAGATGGAGGAAAAGATTGTTGAGGAGGTCTCCAAGATTGACACAATCGGCGGTATGGTAAAGGCGGTTTCATCAGGATATATTCAAAAAGAAGTGGCCAGGCAGGCATATGAATTTGAAAAAGGCGTTCAGAGCGGGGAATTAATAAAGATAGGCGTTAACAAATATAAAGGGGGGGAGGAAGGAAAGGTTGAGCTTCATGAATACAGTGATGAATCAGCGATAGGACAGATAAAGAGCCTCGGAGAATTAAAACGAACAAGAAACAACAAGGATGTTACTCGGACGTTAAAGGCATTGCAGAAAGCGGCTGAGGATCAAGTTAATGTTATGCCATATCTCGTGGATTGCTGTAAGGCATATGCCACTGTAGGTGAGATGACCAATGTATTTAGAGATATCTTTGGAGAATTTGCAGAGCCATCTATATTTTAGTATGATTTGAGTATGAAACGAAAGGAGGTGAAACTATATAATACATTGTAAGGAAGGATTTAATGCACCCTAACTAAATATAAGGAGGTATTAGGCATGAAAAAGAATATTTTTTTAAGGCTCCTCGGGTTTGCTCTCATAGCATTATTTATTGGCAGCCTGCTTCCGGTATCCTCTGCGGCTGCTCCTATCAAGTTAAATTATGCTAATTTTCCACCAGCCCCCACATTCCCTTGTGTTCAAATGGAAAGATGGAAAAAAGAGGTAGAAAAAAGGACAAATGGGGCGGTTGACATTAAAACATTCCCCGGCAGCACCCTTCTCGACGCAAAAAATATGATGGACGGTGTCATTGCAGGGCAGGCAGACATAGGTTGTTTATGTATGGCCTATCAACCAGGCAGATTTTTGCTGACTAATGCACTGGCCTTGCCGGTCGGCTTCCCAGATGCTACCGTTGCCAGCCTCGCCCTCTGGGATATTTATAGTAAATATAAGCCAAAGGCATTTGAAAAGGTTAAGGTCTTAACGATGTTTACCTGTGCGCCTGCAAACATATATGCCAGAAAGCCGTTAAACACCTTGGCAGACCTGAAGGGTTTGGAGCTCAGGGCATCCGGAGGGGTTGCTGAGTATCTGAAGGCCCTGGGGGCGATACCTGTTGGTATGCCGCAGTCAGAGGCCCCGGAAGCCCTTCAAAAGGGTGTTGTGCAGGGAGCAGCATCGTCGCTTGAGACTCTCATGGATTTCAAATATGCAGAATTGTGTAAGTATGTGATGATGGTTAATGGCCCGGTATATCCATTCTCCGTTGTAATGAACCTCGATAAGTGGAATTCTCTGCCACAGGATGTAAAGGATGTTATGGATGGCCTATCAGTGGAACAGGCCTTTTGGACCGGAAACTATATGGATAATCATGTAGATGAATCCGTTGCGTGGTCTAAAAAGAATCATCAGATTGAGATTACGGAACTTACCGAGGAAACCTCGGCCGAGCTGGATAAACTCGTAGATCCCATTGTTGAAAAATGGGTTAGCGATGCCAAGGCAAAAGGGATTGACTCTGCAGAGGTGCTAAAGGACATAGGGATAGCAAGAGATTACCATTCCCGTTTTTAAGTTTTAATTTGCTACATTACAGGATAGTTGAGCGGCTGGCTGTTGCTGACTGCTCAACTATGTAACCAATTAACCCGCCTAAGTAACTGAGTGTAAAATAACTATGGAATTCCTTGATAAATGTAGCCGTTTATTGAATCAGATACTTCTATGGTTTGCCGGAATATCTCTTATAATTATGATATTGCTTACCTGTTCAAATATCTTTCTACGGCTTGTATGGATCCCGGTTAAAGGCACGTTTGAGCTCATGGGTTTTTTAGGGGCCATTACAACCGCCTTTGCCCTGGGTTACACCCAAATAAAGAGGGGCCACATTGCTATTGATATTGTAGTGTCCAGCTTTTCAAAGAGGAATCAGGGAATACTCAATAGCATAAACTATCTTATATCAGCCCTTTTCTTTGTGATTGTATCCTGGCAGATTGCTAAGTATGCTACGACCTTGCTTAAGTCAGGGGAGATAACGGAAACACTGCGAATTATCTACTATCCTTTCACATACGGTGTTGCCCTAGGATGCGTCGCCCTCTCCCTGGTCTTTTTTGTGGATTTTTTGAAGACTGTGCTTCCAAAAAAGGAGGATAGTGAGTGAGTTCAACTGTGATAGGAATAATAGGGATTTTAGTCCTCATAATCGTCCTGTTCTTTTTGGGAATGCCCGTGGGCTTTGCCATGGGCATTGTGGGCTTTTTCGGGTTTTGGTATGTGATCTCATTTAAAGCAGCCTTAAACATGGTAGGAGGCGACATCTGGTCCACATTTTCCAGCTACGGTCTGACGGTTATACCCCTTTTTATATTCCTGGGCTATCTTGCGTTTAACGCGGGGATTGCTGAAAGGTTATATAACACGGCATATAAGTGGTTCGGACATATGCGCGGTGGGTTGGCTATTGCTACGATAGGCGCTGATGAGCTTTTTGCCGCCATCTGCGGCTCAAATACGGCTACAGCTGCTACTATGGGAAAGGTAGCATTGCCGCAGATGCAGAAATATAATTATGACGATATGTTAAGCAGCGGTACCGTAGTAACTGGTGGTACCCTCGGAACTGTTATGCCCCCCAGCGTGGTGCTCATTGTTATAGGACTTCAGACAGAGCAGTCCATTATAAAACTTTTTCTTGGGGGTATTCTGCCTGCAGTGGTGCTGGGAATTCTCTTCATGATTACCATTTATGTTCTTTGTAAGGTCAAGCCAAATTATGGTCCGGAAGGACCGAGGACGAGTTTTAAGGAAAAGATAAGATCCCTTACCGGGGTTATCGAGGCATTGGCTATATTTGTATTGGTTATCGGAGGTCTGTACGCCGGTCTATTTACACCTACGGAGGCAGGTGCGGTAGGTGTCTTTTTTGCACTTGTTGTAATTCTATTACAGCGCAGGATAACATGGAAGGGCTTTGTTAGCTCAGTGGTGGAGACCCTTAAGATATCATCCATGGTCTTTTTCCTTGTTACCGGTGCCATTATTTTCGGCCGCTTTTTAGCTGTAACAAGGCTTCCCTTTATGATAGCAGAGTATGCGTCTGGTCTTCCTATCTCCCCTTATGTAATACTGATATTCATTTTGATAATCTATTTAATAGGCGGATGCTTTATGGACTCACTGGGCTTTCTTGTGCTCACTATACCAATCTTTTTTCCATTAGGTATGGCCCTTGGCTTTGATCCGATCTGGTATTCAATTATCTTGACCATGGTGACGACAATGGGTGCCATCACCCCGCCTGTAGGTGTTAATATATATGTGATTAAGGCATTGGCACCGGATATACCATTAGGTACTATTTTTAAAAGTGTAAGTTTTTTTCTAGCAGCCTGCATTCTCTCCGTTGCCATATTAATCATTTTCCCCGGAATAACATTACTTATCCCAAACATGGTACATTAATCAGCATTACGGTTATTCAGTGAAATGTATACATGATTTTAAACAGGTTCTTTAGAATAACATTCTTTCGATTTAAAAAGAGGTGAAAGATACTATGGTAAAGTCGTTCATGCCTGAAGTGGCAACAATGGATGAGTTAAAAGAATTGCAACTTAGAGGTCTTCAATGGACAGTGAACCACGCATATAAGGGGTCTTCTTTCTACAAAAAAAAATTGGATGAGGCAGGCATTAGACCTGAACACATCAGGTCCCTTGATGATATTGAAAAACTTCCCTTTACCACGTCCAAAGACCTTCAGGATGGATATCCGTTTCCACTAAGGGCAGCACCCTTTAAAGACATTGTCCGCATTCACGCCTCATCCGGCACAACCGGCAAGAGAAAGGTACTTTGCTATACACAAAAGGATATAGATGACTGGGGTGATTTTTTTGCCAGGTGTTACGAGATGGCTGGTTTAACAGAAGAGGACAGGGTACAAATCGCGGTTGGCTATGGGGTTTGGACAGCAGGTGTTGGATTTCAACTTGGATGTGAAAAATTCGGCGCCATGGCTATTCCTGCGGGTCCAGGTAATATTGATATGCAATGCACATTTCTTGAAGATTTTCAATCCACCGTGCTTTGTTGTACTGCCTCTATGGGACTTCTTTTAGCAGAGGAGATAGAAAAAAGGAACCTAAAGGATAAAATAAACCTAAAGAAGGTTATCTTTGGCTCTGAACGCTCAAGTGAGGCTATGAGAAAAAAGATTAAAGAGCTTCTTGGTGTGGAGCATATTTTTGATATCCCTGGTATGACAGAGCTGTATGGACCAGGCACCGGTCTTGATTGTGTGTATCATGAGGGAATTCATTACTGGGCTGATTATTATATCCTGGAGATACTTGACCCTGATACCTTGAAAGTTGTGGATGATGGAGAAATAGGGGAGATGGTAGTCACAACCCTTAGGAAGGAAGGTGCTCCTCTGATCCGATACCGAACACGTGATTTGACAAGGATAATCCCCAAAAGATGTTCCTGTGGATCAATTCTGCCTATGCACGATGCTCTTTTAGGGCGGTCTGATGATATGTTTATAATCAGGGGGGTTAATATCTATCCTGGCCAAGTAGATACTATCCTCTCTCAGACTCCAGGTTCGGGAAGTGAATATCAGATTATCTTGGAGAGAAAAAAAGATGGTAAGGATTATATGTCTTTAAGGGTAGAGAGGGCTCAGGGGGAAGAGCCGTTGAAGGATCAGGAATTGAAGAGAAAAATTGAAACTGAGATTAAAAAACAGATTTTGGTAAGTGGTGAGGTTACTATAGTTGATTATGGAAATCTGCCACGGTCTGAGAGAAAGAGTAAACGGGTATTTGATAATCGAGATGCATATGAGTAGTTATGATTCATACTATTTGTTTTTATCGTAACCCTTTTAAGAAAAAAATACAGCTTTGCTGATATTCTTTCTGCATAGCGTTTTGACTTGACATATAATTTGTATACAGTATACAAATAACTACTAAAAAATCTTTCTATTATAAATATGCCCTTTCCTGTTAAGGGATACACAAATCAATCAGAGAAAATTACAAAAAGGAGTTCCGAATGGAAATATTTAGCGATATGACTATTCTTTCACTTGAACAGGCAACAACCCTTCCCTACCTTACATACAGGCTTGCCCAGGATGGGATGAATGTCATTAGGCTAGAGCACCCCATATACGGTGATCCTAATAGAATGATCGGGGAAAACTACCTTAAAGAAGAGAGAATGAATACCTATTATCTCTGCATAAATGCGGGGAAAAAGGCAATCACCCTTAATTTAGCAGAAGAAAAGGGAAAAGGTCTCTTACAAGAGCTGATCACAAAACTAAAGGTAGATATTTTTGCTACTAATCAACTCCCAAAGAATTATGCCAAATTGAGTGTGGACTACGAGACATTAAAAGGAATCAAACCAGATATCATCTGGCTCGGTATGAGTGGTTTCGGACCGGATAGCAACGAGGCCGCATATGAGCCGATTCTTGAGGCCAGGTCCGGACTGATGGATCTCACAGGTGAGGCAGAGGGCAATCCCCAGTCACTTGGTATACCCTTAGCTGATATGGGCACAAGTGAGCATGCCTATGGCCTTTTGATGAAGGCCCTTCTTAGAAGGGAAAGAACGGGTCAGGGTTCCAGGATAGATATATCAATGCTTGAATCAGCAACATCTTGGCTCACCGTACCGATAACACTGACAGCAACATTTAATCAAAAGATAACAAGACACGGGAATACCCATGAATTTTTTGCGCCTGTCTCCGTGTTTAAGACTCAAAATGGGTATGTATATATAGCAGTTGGTAATGACAGACAATGGAAGGCTATGGTAGATCTTTCTCTTTTTAAATCTCTGGAGAAGCCGGAATATGAAAAAAACGAAGGAAGGATACGGGACGTCGTTAATTTGAACCGGTCCATCGGGAAAATAGTATCTACTGTTACCTCAGAAAAACTCATAGAACTCTTTAATCAGATAAGATTACCTATAAGCAAAATACATGGTATTCCTGAGGTGCTGGAAGATCCTCTTATCAAAAGAAGACTTATTAAATCCAGGGATTCTGTATCAGGCCTTGAGCTTACACTTGCACCACCACCCTTTGTTACGTCATTCCTTAAAAATGCGGACAATACTATGTTCTTTCCACCCAGATTCGGGGAGCATAACACTGAAATATATTGCAATGTCCTTGGTTACCCTGAAAGTGATCTAGCTATGTTCAAAGAAAAAGGGGTTATATAATAGAATCACTGAGAGATACGAAAGCCCAATGTTGGGATGAAGATTTCTTTTCTTGTATACCACTCGCCTCATTCGTTGTGCATCTATGATCGGTGAGTGGCACCAGAAAAGGGATTATTGGATAACCACATTTCGCATAAGTTTAACAGCCGAGTCATGCCAGGATAGGTACAAAGGCACAAAGAGTCATATAATTATTCTTATGGCTGTGCTGTTCGGTAACTCACTATAAAAGGGGAATGAATGTGAATAATTTCGAATATCTCAGGCCTACCACCATCAATGAAGCCATCTCACTTCACGAGACCTATGGGACCCAGGCAAAATACATCGCTGGCGGCACCGACGTAATGGTCAAAATTAAAGAAGGCAAACTCAGTCCCCAGTATGTAATTTCGCTTAACCGCCTTAAAGGTCTTGACCATATTATCCAAGAGAAGGGAGAGCTGAGAATCGGCTCTATGGTCACTCATAGAATGTTGGAACTCTCCCCAATCATCAGGAAGGAGTTTCCCATTCTGACTGACGCTGTAGAGAATATCGGTTCTGTTCAGATTCGAAATGTAGCAACCATTGGGGGAAACGTCGTTAATGCGGTTCCATCAGCTGATAGTGCAGTGCCGTTGATTACTCTCGGGGCCGAGGTTCGGCTTATGGGTCTCAAAGGGGAAAGGAGTATGCCACTTGAAGATTTCTTTGTCGGCCCAGGAAAAACCCGTCTACACAGTGGAGAAATACTTTTGGAAGTCATTATTCCTAAACTTACCCCCCACACTGGAGCAGCGTATTGGAAACACACACGAAGGGCGGCGATGGAATTGCCTATTCTGGGCGTTGCTGTTCTAATAACTCTTGACGATGATATGCAAACCTGCACAGAAGTGAGGATCGGCCTGGGGGTTGTGGCTCCAACGCCTATGCGGGCAAAAAATGCTGAAGCCGTTTTAAAGGGAAAGAAGATAGACGAAGAGATTCTCAAAAAGGCGGGTGCAGCCGCTGCCCAGGAATGCAAGGCTAGGGATAGTATTCGTGGAAAGGCATGGTATCGAAGAGATATGGTCGAGATTTTTGTTCAGAGAATGGCAATAGTTGCTATGGAGAGGGCACGTTAGCTAATTGGAGGTATGTGCATGAAAAAAGTATCGGTTTCTTTTACCTTAAACGGTGATCTTGTAACGGCCGAAGTGCAGCCCAACTGGACCCTCTTGAAGACATTACGCGAATACTTTGAATTAACAGGTTCAAAGGAAGGATGTGGGAAAGGTGAATGTGGTGCCTGCACAGTTATTATAGATGGAAAGGCGATAAACTCATGCATTTATCCAATCCTTGAAGTAGAGGGTAAGTCAGTTACCACTATTGAGGGGGTAGCGAATAAGGATGGGACACTGCATCCCCTTCAAAAGGCCTTTCTTGAAAACAATGGTGTTCAGTGTGGATTTTGCACCTCGGGGATGATCATGTCGGCAAAGGCGCTTCTGGATGATAACTCTGATCCGACGGAAGGTGAAATCAGGGCAAGCATAGCCGGAAACTTTTGCCGCTGTACCGGCTACGTTCAGATTGTTGAATCTATAGAGAAGGCTGCAGAAATAATCAAGCAGGAAAAATGATCGTAACCCGTTCATGGGCTAAGCGGTTCACCGTTTATGGTTTCCAGCCGCAAAGCCCTCACTGGTTATTGACAAAACGAGAATGTGTTTATAAACACAAATCTTATGTTTCATCTAAGGCGAGACCTTTGAAAAACCGGGCGATTTTCACCATCCTCAAAAAGACGATGGACTTTTTTGAAGTGACTGGTGGCTTCCGGCTCGTAGAGCCTCCCGCTCGGAGAGAAGGGTGCTGTCTTTTCGTAACGTATCAGTGGGGGAACCCGCAGGCCCCGATTTATCGGGGCAATGCGGATAGAGCAAAACTCCCCCATGGATACGTTTTTGAAAAGACCAGCCCGGGAGCCTTGGACCTGAAAAAAAGCCCATCGTCTTTAGATCAATAGGGGTTATGCAAAGGTCTCGATTTGTCAAAACATATATATTCATAGATTTGAAAAGAGAGATGATTGCTGGTATATTATCATAATAAGGTGCGATTTTGTGTAGTTTTCCATGAGCACATACAATCGGGGAGGATTTAATTATGATTAAATTGGTTCTTGTCAGGCATGGTCAGAGCATATGGAACCTTGAAAACAGGTTTACCGGGTGGATAGATGTAGGTCTTTCACCTTTAGGAATTGAAGAGGCCAAAACTTCTGCAAAGCTATTAATGCAAAAAAATTATACCTTTGATATTGCCTATACATCTGTTCTTAAACGGGCTATCCAGACACTATGGATCATTTTAGAGGATATGGATCTGATGTGGATCCCGGTGTACAGGAGCTGGAGACTTAATGAGAGACACTACGGTGCTTTACAGGGACTGAATAAGTCAGAAATGGTCGAAAAACATGGAGCTGATCAAGTTCATCTGTGGCGGCGCAGCTATGATGTAAGGCCACCTGAACTGGATAGAAGTGACCGCATGTATCCAGGAAAAGATCCCCGGTATAAAGGCCTTGAAGAAAAAGATGTTCCTGTAGCAGAATGTTTAAAGGATACTGTAAAACGTTTTTTGCCATACTGGCATCAGGCCATTATGCCCAGCCTTAAAGAGGGGAAGAGGGTTTTAATTGTAGCTCATGGAAACAGTCTTCGGGCACTAGTTATGTATCTTGATACTATTTCTGAGCAGGATGTTGCCAGCCTTAACATACCAACAGGTATTCCCCTGGTATATGAATTAGATGACAATTTTACAGCAACCAATCATTACTATTTAGGAGATCCAGAAGTTGCAAAAAAGGCTGCTGAGGCTGTAGCAAATCAGGCAAAAAATTAGCCCCCGATACTTTTTTGGATATTTACATTACATATCTTCAGAATCAATGATCAGTAATTTTTTATAATTTTTGTATGTATATAGCAAGATGATTGCCTGTACGCTATACGGGATAGTCGTGTTTTCCAGATTTTGCATAGGTAATGCGATATCTTTTTGAGCCTATTTTCTGCCTATCTTCCGCGTTAGCTTTTTTATAGGAAGAAGAATGATGACAGAGCATAAAGAACATTATTGGAGCAAATTTGCCCGCACTTACGGAGATGATCAAAACTATGTTATTGGAAAGGCGATTCCGCAATTAATTATACAACAATTATCTGAAGAACATGATCTGGGGGATGTTATAGAATTTGGATGCGGGACAGGCTACTTCACTCAAGCAATAGCTAAAAAAGCAAAAAATGTTCTTGCCACCGATCTTTCAGATGAGATGCTGGAAATAGCAAAAATACAATTACAAAAGTTTCGCAATATAACAGTTCAAAGAATTAATTGCGAAGCTACTTCGTTTCCATCAGAAAGATTTGATACCGTATTTATGGCTAATGTGATACACATATTAGCCAATCCTATAAAAGTTCTTCAAGAAAGCCATCAGATTTTAAGAAATGGGGGCTTATTACTCGTTGCAGACTTTACAGGTTACAGCATGAGCTGGTTTGAGACAATCAAATTGGGTATAAGATACTTTAGGAAATGGGGTATGCCACCACGCTATGCGAGGAACCGCTTATCTCCTGATGAAATTACCTCTTTCTTGGAGAATTTGGATTTTGACCTAGAGGATCTTTACCTTATAGGAAACAGGACAAAGGCATTATATATAAGGGCTAGAAAATAGGTAGTGCATGTAATTGACTGCCCCTTCCTTTATCCCCAATGCAACAAGCCCCGACTTTAGTCCCAACTTTTTTGGTTGAGATATCGTGCTGCTAAGTCCTGTCTTCCGCAAAGTGAAACAATGAAACTATATGATTCCAGGGGCTTGCCAGTGGGCTGTATATTATTATTTTATCTGATTTTTCAACAATTTTAGAGAAACTATAAAATAAGAGAGGAAAAATAGAGTGCACTCTTAATCAAAGGATCTGTCCTTCCAGCTGGTTTTTAAAAAGGAAATGATTTATGAGCCGCTTCTATTAACCATTTCCGGTTGGGGTATCAAAGAGCGGCAGTAAAATGATCAATCAAGAATTGAGGGTGTGGATGTTTTATTAAAGCAAGGGGAACAATTTAGAGGGAAACATTTAAGTCCTCCGCACATCACAAGGGCATTTACTACCTCAAATACTGGCAATCCGACGACATTGGTGTACGATCCACTGATTCGTTCGATCATAAAGGAGCCAATTCCTTGAATAGCATAGCCACCCGCCTTTCCAAACGGCTCTCCTGTTTTAATATAGGCTTCTATCTCTGTATCACTCAATTTCTTTACTTTTACTTTTGTGATAACTGCCTCAAGATGTGCTGCCTTTCGCTCTGAATGATAAATGCAGAACCCGGTAATTACTGTATGCGTTTTTCCTTTCAAGCAGGAAAGCATTTTTTTGCACTCACCAGAATCATGTGGCTTCCCAAAAATTGTTTTACCTATTACCACTATGGTATCGGCGCCAAGTATCCAGCGATTTTTATAGGCGTGCTTTATTGCTTCAACCTTTTGTGCAGCTTTCTGACACGTAATATCTGCCGGCTGTATTTTTTTAGAATGGGCCTCTTCGATCATATTCCCAGCCGGCTCAAAAGGAATTCGAATCTGCTCAAGAATAGCTCTTCGTCTCGGCGAAACTGAAGCTAATACAAGAGGATGATTTTTGTTAATAGTATAGCGTCTCATCATTCATTGAAAGAAAGGTTAAAAGAGATTGTCCATATCAAACTATTGTTTAAATAGTTCTATTTGTTTTTGTCTTGGTAAGCGGTTTGAGAAAAAATCAAGCTCTATTTCACCGATAGCAAAAATTTTTCCCTTTTTTGCCATCATAAGTATTTGCTCAAAATCATTTTTATTAGTATTATTTGTATTGTTGGGGTGAATTCCTATTGAAGCAAAAACAGAGGGATAAATTTTGGTTAAGGTGACTGCATGGAGAGAGCTGATAATATCAATGCCTGCAGTGATTCTTTGTCTCGCATCAGCAGATAGGGCCCTGGCAACAAGTTGATCCCCGTCCGGGTCAAAGTGCTTCATATCCAAGTGTGAATGAGAATCAATCAGCATGGTACAATCACAATGATACAGGGAGTCAAAATTATCATTTTTCTTAGTCAATGGAGAACCTTTAGGTATGGATATCTTTAAGGTATCTGAGCCATTTTTTCAAACAAAAAATGATATTGAATGGTCTGGAAAAAATTTAAAATATATGATAGTTATGTAATCAAAAGAATTTCTCGCAGCTTTGTTGTCGGGTGGTTCATTTTATCTAATTAACAAGGTAAAAAAATGCTTTTGGCTAAAACACAAAATACAGGAGAAAGAGTGAGTAATGTAGAAGCCTTGCAGAAGGAGCTTCAATTCAGTAAAAAGCTTAATTATATTACGAATAAAATACATGCCTCAAAGGATATCGACGATATATTGATAAATTTGAGGGGAAGCATTCTCTCTTTCTTTGATGCCGATCGAATAACAATATATGTAGTGGATGGTATTAATAAAGAGATTGTTTCAAGATTTAAGACAGGTGAGGAAGTAAGTGAAATAAGAGTTCCAATTAATAATACAAGCCTTTCAGGTTATTGTGCTAAATCCGGAAAAATGATAAATATTTCAAATGCCTATGATAATAATGAATTGAAACAGATCAATCCTGAATTGTCGTTTGATAGGAGCTGGGATCAAAAAACAGGCTATAAAACGGGACAGGTTTTAGTTGCGCCTATCAAGTTTGGCAAATATTTATTGGGTGTTGTTCAGCTTATTAACAAGGTAAATAACATACGTTTTACATTGGAGGATCAAAAGAATGTTGCTGAGGTAGCAAATGTTTTGGGGATTGCCTTTTATAATCACCAGAGGCTAAGAAAACAGATAAAAAAGACAAAATTTGATTATCTTATTACGAATAATATTATTGATCAAAAAGACTTGGAAATGGCTATGGTGATGTCACGAAATAAAAAAAGCAGTGTAGAGACTATTCTTATGAATGATTATCATGTAGCGAAAGAAGATATAGGTAAATCTTTGAGCATGTTTTTTAACACACGATTTATATCATATGATGAAAGGATGGTCATTCCCGGACAACTGCTGAAAGGACTTAAACCAAATTATTTAAAACATAACCTCTTTGTACCAGTGGACACATATGATTCAAAGATAGTGATAGCAATGGAAAACCCTAACTATTTACCCGGACAAGATGCAGTAAAAAGGATCATCTTTGCTAAACAATTTGAGTTCTGCGTCTCTTTAAAGGAAGATATCATCAAGATGATTAACCATTTCTTTGATGTCAAGAGATCGAGTACAATGCCTGAGATAGGAGAAGAGAGCATTGAAGATATCCTTGGACAGTTATATGTTGAAGAGGAAACATCTGATGAACTTGAAGGAGTGACTGAAGAAGATGGTGCCATAGTACAGTTAGTAAATAAGATGGTTATAGATGCGTATAATAGGGGAGCCTCTGATATTCACATAGAACCCAGGATGGGCAAATCAGATTCAGTCATCAGATTCAGGATTGATGGATTATGCCAGGTTTATCAGACCATACCATATACATATAAAGCTGCGGTTAGTTCCCGTATAAAGATTATGAGTGCCTTGGATATTGCGGAACGGCGGCTTCCGCAGGATGGCAAGATACCATTCAAAAAATATGCACCACTTGATATCGAATTGAGGGTGGCAACGATTCCGACTACAGGGGGCAATGAAGATGTTGTTATGAGGCTGCTGTCTACAGGAAAACCTCTGCCATTAGATTCGATGGGTTTGAACAAGAGGGATTATCAAGAATTTATCGGAATGATTGAGAAACCGTATGGCATTGTGCTTGTAGTCGGCCCCACGGGTAGCGGTAAAACCACTACACTTCATTCAGCTTTGCATTAT
This sequence comes from Desulfatiglandales bacterium, assembly GCA_046498285.1. Taxonomy (GTDB): domain Bacteria; phylum Desulfobacterota; class DSM-4660; order Desulfatiglandales; family B25-G16; genus B33-G16. The sequence continues at coordinate 18,824 of JAWOBA010000169.1, forward strand.
ATCAATAAACCTGAAAGAAAGATATGGACAGCAGAGGATCCAGTGGAAATTACACAGGAAGGTCTTCGCCAGGTCCAGATGCTGCCAAAAATCGGACTTAATTTTGCATCTGCTATGAGGTCCTTTTTGCGAGCGGATCCTGATGTAATCATGGTTGGAGAAATGAGAGACGAAGAGACTGTTTCCACAGGAATTGAGGCATCCCTTACTGGCCATCTCGTTTTCTCAACCCTCCATACCAACAGTGCTCCAGAAACAATCACTCGATTACTTGATATGGGAATGGATCCCTTTAATTTTTCGGATGCACTATTGGGTATTCTTGCTCAGAGGTTGGTAAGGACCTTGTGTGAAGATTGCAAAGAGGCCTACCATCCATCAAAAGAAGAGTTTGAATCATTGGTTAGGGCATATGATGGTGATTTTGATAGCCTGAATATTTCATACAATAAGGATTTAAAACTTTACAAGCCTAAAGGCTGCCAAAAATGTCAAAAAACTGGTTATAGGGGAAGAACAGCCATTTTTGAGATACTGGTCGGAACACCTAAACTAAAGTCTCTTATTCAAAATAAAGCTACTATGCAAGAAATCAGGAAACAGGCCGTTGCTGATGGAATGAGAACCTTGATGCAAGATGGGATAAGAAACATATTCCTTGGTAAAACCGATCTTCTACAGGTAAGAAAGGTTTGTATGTAGGGGATTGACAAACATTTTATGATGTTATTAAGGGAAATTTCCAGGGTGCATCAGACCAGCAGTCTCCTCTAAATGCATCATAATATTCATATTCTGCAAGGCATTACCTGCCTGACCTTTCATTAGATTATCAATGACGCTAATTATGATTAATTTCCCTGTTCTTGAATCTATAGTGAGTGAGATATTACAGAAGTTGCTTCCTCTCACATCAGTACTATTTAACACTTCTCCATGGCTAAATACCCTGATAAATGGCTCCGTCCCATACATTGTTTCATAAGCTTCTCTCACTTTTTTTATATTTGTATTAGCGGTAATAGTAGTGTAAATAGTAGCAATAATCCCTCTGCTCACTGGAATAATGTGTGGTGTGAACGTAATTGTAATCTCTTTATCGGCTATCAAAGATAATTCTCTCTCGATTTCATATACATGTTGATGCCCGGTTACCTTGTAGGCATTCATGGCCTCATATCGAGCAGGGAAATGAAATAAAGGCGAAGGAGTTTTCCCGGCTCCTGAAACCCCGGTTTTCGCATCACATATTATGCCTATGCTTTCTATAAGATCATATTTTAAGGCAGGTACGAGTCCAAGGATACAACTTACGGCAAAACATCCGGGATTTCCAATTAAATCAGAACTGGCTATTTTCTCTCTATGTAACTCAGGAAGGCCATAAGCAGCGACCTGAAGAAGATCTGTATCGAGATGATCCTTTGGTTTTCCAATTCTGCTAGCATACAAAGCATAGCTATCTTGGTCATTGAATCGAAAGTCCCCGCTATAATCAATTACTTTAATACCTTGTTTTAACCATTTTTTTGCCTCTTTTTGGGCAACTCCGTCAGGGGTAGCATAAAATACGATATCAAAGTCATGTGGGTATCGAGGGGCGGCTGGATCAAAAACTTGTAGATCACAAAAACCTTTTAGATGAGGGTAAACTGTACTGATGGGCTTCCCGGTTTCTTGTTTTGCAATGAGAGCCGATATAGTAGTAGATGGATGGTTTATCAGGAGCTCTATTAGGCCAACTCCACCGTACCCTGTTGCCCCAATAATCCCGACTTGTATATTTTTTTTTGCCATTTTCTTAAACGTTAAACCGGAATCTAATTATATCTCCGTCTTTAACAATATATTCTTTGCCTTCAAGTTTGACTTCACCATACTTTTTTGCCTCAGAGAAATTTCCATACTTAACCAGTATATCATAGGGAAGGACCTCAGCCTTGATAAATCCCTTTTTCATATCTGAATGGATGAGGTCTGCAGCATCTATGGCTGATGTACCTTTGGGGATTGACCATGATCTTACTTCATTTTCCACAACTGTAAAAAAAGAGATAAGTTCAGATGCGGCAAAGGAACGCTTAATAGCCCTGTCAAGAAGAGAGGTCTCAATATGAAAGGCTGATAAAAATTCATGAGCTTCATCTGGCTCCATCTCTCCTATCTCCATCTCTAACTTGCCCCGAACTACCATAAGCTCTATATTTTTAGGGACATTAGGAATTTCAGGAAAATCCTCATCTTCATCTGAGTTGTTTGAAATTACCAGCATAGGTTTGGCAGATAAAAAGGTAAAACCTTTTAGAAGGGGAGACTTAGCTATTTCTGGATTATTTCTCAATGGCTTATCTTCAGATAGTAAATCAATACATCTATGTAATAGCGGAGCTTCGTTACCAGTAATTTTCTTTCCTTTTTTTTCATCCAATTTTATTCTTTCTATCCTCTTTTCAGCTACTATAAGATCACTTACTATCATTTCCGATTCTAGCTTAAAGAAATCTTCCTCAGGAGTTGGGGGAGGTTCTCCAAAAATCTGATAATTTCTAACAACGTGAATCAATCCATCACAAATCCTGACTGCATTAAGGGTGATATTTTCTTTTTCTCTTGCAGCATGATCGGCATCTATTGTTTTGCCTGGAAGCAGATATTCTATCTGAGAATAGATAGTTTTTTTTGGTTTATATACTTTACTCAGGTAGTCTACCCTCTCATCAGGTACATGAACAGTTGCTATAAGTTGATCGCCTTTCTTTATTTGTTTTTGACTTATTGTTCCTCGTGCAGAAGTCAAGGCCTTAAAGATAGTAAATTTCCCTGATTGTGGCAATCCAATAAAACCTAATTTCATTTTCAGTACTTAAAGTAAGGTGTCTGCTATCCATTTACTGTGTTCTGATTGATATCACCCCACACAGATGGATAACGGTCAGTAGCCAACAATAAATCTTTCATCACAGCATTAGATATGTTTCCTTTTATTTTTTTATTTGTTCTGTAAAGGTTTGAAAGCAGGTACCTAATCTGGATTCTTTTTGATGATCGTCCTGTAGGACAGCCATTATCTATAATAGGAAATCCCATCTCATCAGCATATCGTTTAATACTTTCTTTATTCAACAGATAAAAGGGGCGTACAATGGATAACTTTCCATTAAATAATTCCTGTACAGGCTGCAGGGTATCTATTGATCCCGCAAAAAAGAGGTTTAAAAAGAATGTCTCTATAACATCATCTTTGTGATGTCCAAATGCTATTTTGTTACATTTAAGTTCTGCTGCCTTTTCAAATATGGCCTTTCTTCTCAGGTGTGAGCAAAGAAAACACGGATTTTCCTTGTTTTCTTTGGCATGAGCTTGTGGACCAAAGCTGCTTTTAATAATACAATAATCAAAACCATTTACAGTAAAAAAATCCTCCATTTTTTTTCCTGTACCCTGCTCAAAGCCTAATTCTACATGAACCGCTTTTATATTATAGCTAATAGGGATTCTTGATAAACGATCTCTTAGCAACCATAAAAGGGCTAAACTATCCTGACCACCTGAAACAGCAACCAATATTCTGTCTCCTTCTTCGATCATTTGAAAATTAGAGACAGCTTTACCCATAAGTCGCTTCATTTCTTTAGATGCATAGCTCAATCAATACTCCAGAATTTCTATAACATATTTACCCTGACCGCAGAGAGCCACGGCTTTATTCCCAGCCTTTTTTGGTCGGGATTACGGTCAGCCCCCTATATCAATAAGTCCCGTCTTTCGCTACGCGAATCTACGAACCTATGTGTTGCAACCGGCTTGCCTGTATGGCTCGATATTACATGGTTTTTTTGGAAGAAGCACATTAAGCTTTACTTTTTTCTCTTTGGCCAAATATCTTAGTGCCTATCCTTACCAAATTTGCTCCCTCTTGTATCGCAATCTCATAAGAATTTGTCATGCCCATGGAGAGATATTTCATTTCCACATTCGGCAGGTGAAGCGCCTTGCTCTTTTCAAATATTTCCTTTGTTTTTCGAAAATAAGGCCTTGATTCCTCAGGATCCCCGAATCTTGGTCCCATGGTCATCAACCCCATTATTTTTACATAATTAAGTGAGGATATGTCCTTTAATAATTGTGTTACATCCTTTGGGGCTACTCCTGCTTTTTGATCTTCTTCACCACTATTAACCTCAATCAATATAGGCATTACTTTGTTTCGTTTCTCGCACCATTTCTCGATCTCCTTGGCCAATCTGAGGGAATCAACAGATTCGATCATATCAAAGATTTCAATAACCTTTTTAACCTTATTTCTCTGTAAATGTCCAATAAAGTGCCATTCGGCCTTTTGTGTTACTTCATTAATTACACCCAATGTATCATTGAGATAATTTTCGCCTATAATTTTAATACCTCCTTTGATTGCCTCAGATATTTCATATGCATTTCTTTCTTTAGCAGCTGCAAGCAGTCTCACACCTTCTGGGAGCTCATTAATCAAGCGCTCTGCCGTTTCCTTTATCATTTTAAATTCACCTTTTGATCTTGTTGTTGGCTACGCAAAATTCCTTTACATAATGCAAGATAATTGAATGTATATAAAAGAATAATACCTGTTCACTTGAATCTTTGAATCCGTGAACGGATACAAATAATAATACTAACTTTTTTACGGTACAAATTGATCCGGCTTGCAAGATAGAACGTAAAATCGCAAATTTTCCTGATTTTCAAAAAGAATAAACTACCTTGCAGCCTCGTACACGGGATCTTAGATCCGCTCCGACAAGCTGCAAGGTACCAAAACCAAAAACTGTAACATAGTAAAGTATGGGGAACTAGCTCTTGTCAGCCTTTGGCGGACTAAATAAGGAAGAGAGTTTTGTAATGGAAGGTACTATTCCTTCAAGGCATCCATTATGGTAGCAAGTTGAAGTTGTAGATATCTTTCTATGCTGAGACGATGCTTAAAATGCCATCGCTTTAGGACCCACATATGTGCAAGAATAATAATATTGTAGGCCATTAAATCTACATCCACTCTTTTAAAGATGCCATATTCGATCCCTTCCTTGATTATTTTTGCAAAAATATTGCTTATATCTACTTCGAGCTGCATTATATGCGATTTGTTTTTCTTATCAAGGGAATTAGATTTTTGGTAAATTAAAAGAGCCTTTTCTCTTTGCTGATCTATTACCTTAAAATAAATATTGACTGCAATAGCTAACTTCTCTTCAGGGTTATCAATTCCCTTGATCATCATCATGAGGTTGTCTTGAAACATCTTAAGGACATCTTCCAAAATCATTCCCATGATTTCCGACTTATTTTTGATGTAACGGTGAGTTACTGGGAGGCTTACACCCGCCATCTCAGAAATTTCATCAATGGATGTGGCATTAAACCCTTTTTGGGCATAAAGGATACTTGCGGCATCTATGATTTTCCTTCTCACCTTATCCGGAGAGCTAATTTGATCAATAACTGTGAGTATACGTTTTGAACTATCCATATCTATTTCTCCTTGAAAGATTTAGCAACTATTCACGGGCCCAATGATTCAAGGATAGGGTGATGAAGGAAGGTTTCGATTCTGTGTCCGATAAGGAATTAATGAGGTTTTTTGAATATGTCATCATGTGAGCTCGCACTGAAATTACAAGCGAAAAAATGAAGAAAACCCTGAGGTCCTCAATCGTGAACGCTGAACCCTGAACCTGTGAATACTTACAAGATTTATTCCTATGATATTCCTTACTATAAATGAATATCAGGCTATTTGTATAAAGTTTATGAAGAAAATGGCCATATTCCAACTATGATTGTTGATAGTGCACAGAAGGAAAAAGCTTCATATCTGTATGTGGCAAGAATAGGGAGGCCATGTATTCATCCATATATGGTAAATATGTAGATAGCTCGATATTAGTCATCATATTTGCTATCTCTGCTGCATGGTCGAATGCATTCTTAGATAAAATAGCCATTCTGCTACCTATAAGAGAACTGTTGCCGACAAACTGGATCTTTTTTGGATCAATATCCGGTAATAGTCCAATAGAGATAGACTTCGGTATATTCAAATAGTTCCCAAAACCACCAGCTACAAAAAAGGTATCTATCTGGTCAAAACCTATGCCAACATAATCTGCCAAGGACTTAATAGCAGCAAATACAGCGCCTTTTGATCTGATCAAATTACTGATATCCGACTCTTTAAAGGTTATATTCTCACCCGATTCTGTTTCATCTCCAAAGGCTACTATGAATTGGGGCTCATCATCTTTTTCAATTATTCTATCATTCTTTGTGGATGCATTAAAGTGTCCTTGTTGGTCAATAATTCCGTTTTTAACAAGCTCATAAATACAGTCAATAAGCCCTGAGCCACATATCCCTCTCGGCTTGGCCTTTTGGATAGTCCGGTACTGAACCATACCATCCTTTATCTCTATTTTTTGTATGGCACCACGAATTGCCCTCATACCGCAACTAACACCCCCGCCTTCAAAGGCAGGGCCTGCTGAAGCAGAGCAACAAACAATCCAATCATTATTCCCCAGGGCAATTTCTCCATTAGTGCCAATATCTATCAGGGCCTTTATTTCTGGATTATCTGCTATACCGCAAGCTAGGACACCTGAAACTATATCACCACCAACATAACTGGCTACGTCGGGAAGAGTTTCTAATATGCCATCCGGATGTATATGTATATCTATTTCTCTGGCCATTATCTGGGGAAAGGAATGGGTCGTTGGAACATAAGGAGCAAGTCGAATCGAGCATGGCATAATCCCTAAAAGAAGATGACTCATTGTTGTATTTCCAGCGACAACAATCGCAGTGATATCCTTAGCATCAATTTCGTTCTTCTCACCCAGGCTACTTATTAGATCATTAATATTTTTAATGATTGCCTTGTGTAGCTCTGGAAGCCCTTGTTCTTTACCGCACGCAAAAGCAATCCTTGTAATAACATCCTCACCATAATTGGATTGAAGATTATGAATGCCTTCGCTACCAATTACTTTACCTGATTTTAGATGCAGGAGTTGGGCTACAACTGTTGTTGTACCAACATCAATGGCCAGCCCATAATTATTCTCATTGGTATCTCCGACTTCTATCTCTAATATTTTCCATCCATTGTGTTGCCTGGCAATTGTGGCTGTAATATTCCAGTTGTTATCTCGTAATTTAGCGCCAACTCCTTTTAAGCAACCGAGAGACCTCTCATATGAAGTATATTTGGTCTTCCTTTTTAGTTCTCTTATAATTCTATCGCTATCAGCTATATTGTCTTCATTAGATGGTTCCTGCAGTTCCATATATATCTTTTGCACAAGGGGCTCGAAATGAGCGGATTCTACAGATGCAGCTTCGGAAGTAAATGAATCTGTTAATAGAATCTGTTCCGCCTCCAGCCGGGATTCAGGCGGAATGACAACCTCAAGGTTGTCTTGAACTCTAGCCTGGCATGCCAGCACATAAGAATCATCTATTTGATCTTTAGTGAGCAATGCAATAGCCTGTTTACTAGCCTTTATCTTACCAGATATGACTTGAACACGACACTTGCCGCATACACCTTTCCCTCCACAAATAGTGTTTATATATACACCGGCTTTTCCTGCTGCCTGCATCAGGGTAGTATTTTCCTCGACTTCAATATCTTTTCCCTCTGGAAGAAATGTCACCTTAAATTTTTTCATTAATTGCCTTTTCTATTTTTACATTATTCCTAATTTTCAGTGTTTTTTATCGCTTTTCAAAATTATTGTAATTCAAAAATTTTTGATAGGTCAAGAGATTTTCACCTTATTTTGTCTTCCATCCAAATAAAAATCCTCTGAAAATCATCCTTCAACTTTCTCATTGCCTGCCCTCTATGACTCACCCTGCTTTTTTCTTGAACTGATAATTGGGCAAATGTCTTTCCGAGGGGTGGATAGTAAAAAAAGGGATCATATCCAAAACCCTTTGTTCCTGCAGGTTTATGTAAGATTATCCCAGAGCATTTTCCTGTATAAGTTAAAACCTGACCGGTTGGTTTGGATATGGCAATAGAACACACAAAGATGGCATTTCTATTCGCTTTCCCTTCCATTTTTTGAAGAAGTTTAAGGTTGTTTTGATAATCGGTCGCAGATTTTCCGGCATAGCGTGCTGAAAAGATACCTGGATCTCCATGTAATGCATCAACTACCAGGCCTGAATCATCGGCAATAACAGGAAGGTCAAGTGATTTTGATGCAAGTTTCGCCTTATTTACTGCAATTTCTTCAAAAGTGCTTCCTTCTTCCTCGAATTCGGGGATCCTTTTAAATTCAGAAAAATCTTTAATCTCTAGCGGAAGTCCATTAAACAAAAGTTTAAACTCTCTTTTTTTACCTCTATTACGGGTTGCCAGAACTAAAATTCTTTTTGACATATAGCTTTCCCTCTACCTGGATACGTATGATGTTTAGAATTTATACCTTGAAAATTGCTGATTCTTACTACTTTTCCATTGGATTTATTGCATTTTTACATGTTCAAATTTCCATTTTCTATCCAAACAAAACTGTAATTCCGATATAAGGATAAAACAAGAAACTATGATGTTCAAGAAACTTCTCCTTTATCTTGGTCAAGAATTTTCGGTTACAAGTCCCTGAGTATATTTGGCATAGACTTGTTCTCGACTGATACTGAGTTCTTTTTCGGTATCACGAACAGGGACATTGGCCAGCATGAAAACCTCATGGGAGGGAAAAATCCCAAAATGCCGGCCGGCAAAGACAATCAGCTTGTTGCGGTTGAGTACCTTCAA
>JAWOBA010000226.1:0-11801 GCA_046498285.1 Desulfatiglandales bacterium
TTATATGTTTGACCCGCCCGCTTCGCTCAAGACGCCAGGTACGCCGGGAAAGATCTTATGGCTGCAGAAATATTATGTCCAGTTTTTTCACCTTTTACCTTTCAGCTTTGCTTGCCCCGTGAAATTCTGCCTAGCAGAAACTCGTTAGGGTATTTCACTGGGGAATTTCTTCCCGCTTCTTCTTGCTTTCACCTTTGAGCTTTGAGCTTTGAGCTTCTTTCAGCTTTGCCCGCCCGCCTCGCCTGAGGGAGCGCAGGCTCGCGATGGCGGGCAGGCTTGCCCCGTGAAATTCTGCCTAGCAGAAACCCGTTAGGGTATTTCACCGGGGAGCTTCTTCCCGCTTCTTCTTGCTTTCAGCTTTCAGCTTTGAGCTTTGAGCTTCTTCCCGCTTTCCCACCTTTTGCCTTCGTACCTTTCACAGTATAACGTATTTAACCGGTGTTCAAAACAAATGATCAGGTTGTGTAAAGCTATAGGATTAAGGTCCGAATAATTTAATACTATGATAAAATTTTCCTCTTTTAAACTCCAAAAAAATATTTATATTGAAGCTATAGTTGAAGAATGTGGAACCGGTAAAACCAAAATTGTTGGATTCTTATACAAATTCATTTCCCATGTCTCGATGAATGTGGTAGTAAAAACGCATGAAGCTAGGATATGAATTCATTAGATTTGTGAGGAAAATGAAGGATGCTCGAAGAAATGAAGGCGCTGGCAAAACAACAAGATTTGTGTGTTCTGGCAACGGTCTCAGATGGTAATCCCCATTGCTCCCTTATGGCATACGCTACCGATGAAGACTGCCGAGAAATCTATATGGTTACCCGGAAAGGGACGAGAAAATACAAGAACCTCATTGAAAATCCATCTGTCAGCATCCTGATCGACACAAGGAAGGAAAAGGCTGCTTCCCTGATGCTGGGAGCAAAAGCCCTGACAATAGCTGGCCTGTTTCAAGAAATCGATAATGAGTACAAGAAAAAGCTTGTACAGAAGAGACTTCTGGAGCGGCATCCCTATTTGGGAAGCTTTATTGATCAGACTGATACAGAACTCATTTGTATTAAGGCGAACTCCTTTCTTATGCTAAGCGGCCTCAAAGAGGCCCATTTCGAGACGGTTTAACAGGTCATGAAGCTCCTCCAGCAGGTGAAGCATCTACCGTTTTTGAAAGGGGGTACAAGATGAAATATTTGATATCTTTTTTTCTTCAATATTACTTATCATGAGTGTAAGTATTATTGTGAGAACAGAAGATAAATCGGCCAACTTATCAGAGAGTGCAGCTATTGAAACAAAAACGTCTTGTGGCTATCCTATTGCCCCGGGAGTATGGTATCCTGGCGATGGTGCTTTCCCAGAAAATCCTTTACGTTATTATAGGATAAGGTGCTGGGCAGGGTGTCATAGTGGAAGTACTCACGGCAAATATCCTGATAGGCCGCTGAATATGAATCCTATCTTTCCAACTTCAACTATACCGGATCAGCCTACTGTGTTGCACAAGGCCAAATAATACAATTTTATGGAACGCCTTTTGTGACTGTAGAGAATAGAATCCGGGGTCTGGTTGACTGCAAGGCTTCTTATAAGAAGCAGGCAACCCAATGATTCTTAGTTACTTCCTTGAAATCAGGTTTCTGCACATTACATATTGACTGAACAACTGGGCAACGGGGATGGAATGGGCATCCAGGCGGAGGATTGATAGCACTCGGGATCTCTCCCCTTGGGATTGGATGGGTTCTTTTGTATTTTGGATCCGGGACCGGCACAGCAGCGAGGAGTGTCTTGGTGTAGGGATGAGCTGGATTTTTGAAGACTTCTTCTAAGGGTCCAATTTCCACAATTTTACCCAAATACATAATGGCTACCCGATCGCAAATATACTTCGCTGTGGCTAGGTCATGTGTAATAAAGAGATAGGTCAGATCAAATTCATCTTTCAACTGAACCATTAGTTCCAATATCAGGGCCCTTACAGAGACATCTGCCATAGCAATTGGCTCATCTGCCACCACGAAATCCGGGTTGGTGACTAATGCACGAGCAATTACTACCCTCTGTCGCTGACCTCCAGAGAGCTGATGAGGGTACTTTTTGTAAAGGAACTGGGCGGGACTTAAGCCAACCCTTTCCATGATTCGAAGGCATCGTTCCTTAATTTCTGCCTTGTTGTAACTGCTGTGAATAACCAGAGGATGTTCTATTGCCTTCCCAATAGCCATTCGAGGGCTTAGAGACGCATTAGGGTCCTGGAAAATGATCTGCATCTTTTCCCTCACCTTTTCCATGTCCTTTTTTGAGTAAGAGAATATGGATTTTCCTTTATAGAAAACATCCCCAAATGTAGGTTCAAGAAGTCGTAGCGTAAGTCTTCCCGTTGTTGTCTTGCCGCACCCGCTTTCACCAACCAATCCCAGAACTTCACCTTTTTTGATGGAAAAAGATACATTGTCTACCGCCCTGACAAATTCCTTTTTCCTTACGAGCAAATTTTCAATAAATCCCTTTTGTAAAGGGAAATATTTTTGTAGATTTGCCACTGTTAACAACTTCTGCATCTTTTTCCCTACCCATATAACCAGCAACTGACAAGCCGGCCGTCCTTGATAAAGGTTTCCGGGTTTTGAGCCTTGCAAATATCTTTGGCATAAGGGCACCGTGGATGGAACACACACCCTGATGGCGGATTGACCAAATCTGGAGGGATTCCCGGCATGGTTTTAAGTTTCGGCTGGTCAAGCTTGATGTTGGGTATAGAGGAAAGCAATCCCTGTGTATAGGGATGGAGTGGATTGTCGAAAATCGCATTTACTTGCCCCACCTCCATGATATTTCCTCCGTACATGACAGTAATACGATCTGCAAGTTGGGCCACAATCCCCAGGTTGTGGGTGATCAAAATGATCGTGAGGTTGAATTGTTTGCGCAACTCGTTAAGCAGATCGAGAAATTGGGCCTCCACGATAACATCAAGAGAGGTGGTGGGCTCATCGGCTATTAAAAGATCAGGATTAAGAATGAGCCCCATACCAATCATGATACGCTGTCGCATGCCCCCTGACATCTGGTGTGGGTACTCCAAAAGCCTTTCAGGAGAAATACCCAGGCTTTCAAGCATATTTTCTGCACGGGTAAACGCTGCTGTCTTGCTGAGTCCTTTTTCATGGGTGAAGAGTGTTTCTATAAATTGTTGGTCAATGCGAAAGAGAGGATTAAGTGACGTTAAGGGATCCTGAAAAATCATGGCGATCTTTCTTCCTCGAAGTGAGAGAATTTCTCTCTCGCTCATCTGAACAATATCATGACCGTGATAGAGGATTTTGCCTTTTATAATCCTTCCGGGTGGCCTCAGAAGCCGCAGGATCGAAAAGCCAAGGGTTGACTTACCGCACCCCGATTCCCCCACAAGGCCCATTACCTCTCCCTCGTTTAGCTTTAGGTTCACATCTTCTATAGCCCGGACAGTGCCGATATTAATGGGGAAGTGGACTGCTAGGTTTTCAATCTCCAGAATGGTCTTCACCGCGTTATCGCTCCAGAAGTCGAGGATTCAGGATCTCAGCAAGGCCTTCACCAAGCATGGTGAATCCCAAGGCAAGTAATGAAATCATGGCCCCAGGAAAGGTGATCAGCCACCACTGTCCGGAAGGGAGAAACTTCTTCCCCATGGAAAGATCCATGCCCCAGTCTACGATAGAAGGAGGAAGCCCCAGACCAAGGTAGGTTAAGGCAGCTTCAATCATAATTGCATCGGCCACATTTAAGGTAAATACCACAACCGTTGTAGCAATCACATTGGGAAAGATATATTTCCATAAGATAGTGGGACCTGAGGCACCAATCGCCTTAGCTGCCTCTACGTAAAGATCTTCTTTGATAGCAAGAGTCTGTCCCCGAACCAATCGAAAATATGTGGGAATATAGATGACAGCCACGGCCAAGGTAATGTTGATAACGCCGGGACCAAGCATGGCTGCAAAGGCAATTGCCAGAATGAGGCCAGGAAATGAGTACACGGAATCCATAATGAGTGAGGAAACCCTATCAAAGAAGCCACCTGAGAAGCCTGATATAAGGCCGAAGGTAATGCCGATGAGCGAGGAGATAATGGCAGCTAGCACCGCAACACGGAGTATAGTTCTGGAACCGTGTATAATCCGGGACCAGACGTCGCGCTGCAGGTTATCAGTGCCCATCAAGTGATCTACTCCCGGTGGAGCAAGCTGTAACCCTGTATTCTGATCATGGGGGCTGAAGGGTGCAATAGAGCTTGCAAACAGGGCCATAAAGATTATCGCCAGGATGATACATGCCCCGATCACTAGAATCCACCACTCGAGGCCATATTTCTTCCCCAGACCTGTGAAGCCCGAAATAACTTTTGCCATACCTGCTGCTGGTGAATAACGCATGCAATCTCCTAATATCGGACCCTCGGATCAATGATGGCATAGATAATATCTACAATAAGTGAAGCCATTGCTACAATGAGGGCAATAATGATAATTATACCCTGGATAGTGGGGTAATCTCTCAGATAGATCCTCTCTAGGAGAAGCCGTCCCATACCGGGCCATGAAAAGGTTGTTTCCGTAAGAACTGCACCGGCCATAAGTAGTGCGATCTGGAGTCCCATCATAGTCAGTATGGGGATGAGCGCATTTTTCATGGCATATTTATATACAATTTTCTTATGGTGAATTCCCCGTGCCTCTGCTGCAATAATATAATCGGCCTTAAGGACATCCAACATATTAGCCCGCGTGAGACGAATAAAAATACCTGAGAGGACAAGCCCGAGCGTGAAAGCAGGGAGTATCAGGTGAATAAGAACATCCCCTAAGGCAGAAAAATCCATTACTAGAATAGTATCCAATACATATAGACCGGTTTTTTCAAAGGTGGAGGCAAAGACCCTGGGACCAGTTCGCCCCGCAACAGGAAGGATATCAAGCCAGATTCCAAAGATAAGCTGAAGCATGAGGCCCATCCAATAAACCGGGATACAGTAGACAACAATGCCGTAAAGCCGAATCACGTAATCTTGCACCATGCGCCTTTTATCCGCCGCATAGGCGCCTAAAAAAACACCTAAGAAAATGGTAATGAAAATACCACATATGGTCAATTCTATTGTTGCCGGTATTTTTTCAGCGATTGCTTTGGTCACCCGTTGTTTAAAGACCATGGAATCGCCTAGATCTAGACGGCAAACCTGCCAGAGATAATCCAGATATTGAATAGCAAGAGAACGATTAAGTCCCAATTCCTGTTTTTTTTGCTCGATGACTTTCTCAGGTGCATGGCCGCCAAGCATAGAAGAAACAGGGTCTCCAGGCATAACCCGTAGTACCACAAAGACAATGCTCAGTAGAATAAAGACCATAGGGATGGTTAAGAGCAATCGAGTAATAATATATTGAGCGAGGTTTTTCATAGCCTTCGTTATGTGAAACTATGTGAAAGCGAGGTCTGGCTGAGGGAGACACCCTGTGCTTAACCCTCAGCCAGAGTTCAGCTATTCAGTCCTATGGATGGGACCATAGTTGAATTGCAAGGTTGGTGAAAGCATAATACCGTCAATGTTTTTCTGGGCAAAGAGATAGAGCGTTCCCTGGAAAAGAGTGACAGTCGGCACATCTACGGCCCACATTCGCTGCAATTCCTCGTATATGGCAGTTCTCTTTTTCGGATCCGTAATAGTTTGACCTTCAGTAAGCTTTTTATCCCAAACAGGATCAGAAAAGTTGATACCAATTCCCTTAGATCCGGCTGTGCCTGCAAATGCCGCCGTGTAGTTATCAGGGTCGATGTAGTCCGGGTACCAACCCAGCAGATATGCAGGCATCACCTTATTCTTCCAGTTATCTCTGTACGTGGCCCATTCAGCGGATTTGACATTCACCGTCATCATCCCCGTGGCCTCCAACTGATCTTTCAGTACAGCTGATAGATCTACCTCTGTATCTCCATAATGGCTCGGTGTATACCATAGATCAAAGGTGAATTTATTGGATTCACTATAGCCACGTGATGTAAGGAGCTCTTTTGTCTTGGCAATGTTCCCATCGCCAAATGCCTCTTTGAATGCATCGATATGGGACCACATGCCCATGGGCACCATGGAATAAAGCGGGGCGTTCTGTCCAAGAAAAACCTTTTCAAGAAGAGGCGGACGATTGATGGCAGCAGCTACTGCCTGCCGCAGCACTTTATCGTTAAATGGAGGGGTATCACACAGAAAACATATATAACGGATGTAAGGACCTTGAGCCTTTATGGTCTGCACCTTGTCTGATTTTTCAAGGCCGTTTATATCTGAGGGATTCAGTGTTTTAAAGGCAAGGTCTATTTCCCCTTTTTCCACGGCGAGGCGCATGGTGGTTGCATCTGCAAAATATCGAATGACAACGCGGTCATTCTTTGGTTTCTCTCCATAGAAATAGGGGTTTGGATCCATAAGGATTTCTTGATCCCTCTTGAAGGATACTACCTTGTATGGTCCCAGGCCAACGAGCTTACCTCCTTTGAGTTCAGAGGGGTCACGAACGATCTTATCTTTCGGGTAGATTTTGGGATTCAATGGATAATAAGGAACTGAAGCGACCAGCGAAGGGAAATAGGCTACGGGGTTTTTAAGAACAAATTTGACCGCATACTGACTTACTACATCTACATGATCCACAAAATCGGTAACCAGCCAAGAAGGATCTCCTTTTAGTGCTATTACCCGGTCAATAGACCATTTAACCGCAGATGCATCAAATGGGGTTCCGTCAGTAAATTTCAGGCCTTCTCTAAGCTTAAACGTGTATTCCTTGCCGTCAGCACTAATGTCATAGGATTCTGCCAATCCCGGAACAAGATTTGTTTTACCCGGAGGATATTTTAAAAGACCCTGGTAAATATTATAAAATATTTCCCATGTATGGAAATCATAGGCATTAGCAGGATCCATATCAATGACCTTTTCAGTTGTCCCGTATACCAATGCCTCCTTCGCAAAAGACTGAGCAGGAAAGATAGCTAAAAAAACTGCAATTATGCAAAGCAATAAAAAGTTTACTTTCTTCATTTCCCATACCTCCTTTCGTAGAAGACAGGTTAATAGCAAGTGATAAGGGGTTTAAAGCCCTCATCCTAAACAAAGCTGACCCTTAAAAATCAAAAAAGTCATCACCCCCTTTCCATGCTTGAAAAAGGCTCGCGTTTTGCTCTGCAGAGAGATATCATCATCATATTCTTGTATTTTCACCTATCATTAGATGCCATGTCAATAAAGATTTTAAAAATACCACTGTTGAATAAAAGGCAAAGAGAAAACGATATGTAATAAGAATTTCATTCTACCCCAAATATGAGTCCGGGGGCACTCTCACAGTCATGAAATGAGGTGAATTCCAGGTTATTTTTCTATACTATATTTTATTATAAAATCAGTTAAATGGTCTTCTTTTTCATAAAAAGATTGGCTTGCTTTACTATAGTCAGGTTAATGAAATTTTTGGAAAACCGCTAATAATCCATCTCCGAACTCTCTGGTATTTTAACCCAGATTATGCAGTAGCCACCTACTGCGGCCTGAAAAACCTTGCTAAAACGCTTGTTTCACGATTTTGCTTCTCAACATATTTATTAATATGCCTTCGGCGCAAAATCGCTGCAACTTCGCGTTTCGCTGAGGTTTTTCAACCCTCGTGACGATGCCTACTGCATAATCTGGGTTAAAAGGAGGCCATAAACTTATACTCGCCCTTCTTCAACCCCATGACAGGCGACTTGAGCCCCTGAATCCAGGAGCTTGAGACGGGGGATTTCTTTGACACATCGATCGTTAGTAAACAAGCAACGTCCATGAAAAACACATCCTGAAGGAAGATTAATTGGCGTAGGGACTTCTCCTTTTAGCTTGATATGCTTGTAATCGTGTTTACCAAGTTCCGGTATGGCGCTCAGGAGGGCCTTTGTGTAGGGATGTCGCGGTGATTCAAACAATTCCTTGGTAGGCGCCAATTCGCAAATCATTCCAAGGTACATGACAGCAACGCGAGAACTAATATGCTTCACAACGGCCAAATCATGGGTAATAAACATATATGTAAGGCCGCGGTTTGCCTGGGCATCCATGAGCAAATTAAGAATCTGTGCCTGAATGGAAACGTCCAATGCTGAGACTGGCTCGTCAGCAATAACAAATTCTGGATCAATCGTTAATGCCCGTGCAATACTGATGCGTTGCCTCTGCCCGCCGGAGAATTCATGAGGATAGCGATCTGCCCATTTGGGATCTATTCCTACCTGCTTCATTACATCGGCCACCTTTTCCTCAACCTCGTGAGGTGTGAGAGATGTATTATGAAAATAGACCGGTTCCTCTAAAGTTTTCTTAACCGTCATTCGAGGATTTAGTGATGCATAAGGATCCTGAAAAATCATTTGCATTTTTTTACGATAGGGGAGCATCTTTTGAGAAGTTAGGTTATCAATTCTTTTAGCCTGATAATATATTTCACCACTGTTCGGAGGATATAATCCAAGGACTGCCCTTGCTAATGTTGATTTTCCACATCCGCTTTCACCAACGACAGCTAAGGTTTCACGGGGCATGATTGATAAACTGACATCATTTAGTGCTTTGACAGTAGTCCGTTTGCGAATGATATGTCTGTTTTCGATTGAAAGTTGATCGAGCAGACCACCAGATATATCAAAATGCTTAACCAGATTATTTATGGTTAGTAGACCGTTAATGGTATTCACTATAAATGTCTTCCTAATACATGGCAGGCAACCATTTGGTTGCGATCGTTCACACTGATAAGCATAGGGGATTCAGTTTCGCATATCGGGCGGCTAAATGAACAGCGAGGATGAAATGCGCATCCTGGAGGAATATCGGTCAGGGTTGGCATCATCCCAGGGATCTGATTTAAGCGGCTGCCCGCTGCAAGTGTGCCTGGAATTGCTTTTATTAGTCCTTTGGTATATGGATGCTGAGGATTGTTTATGATGTCCTCAGTAAGGCCTGTTTCCACAATTTTGCCTGCATACATCACAGCGATTTTTTTTGTAACCTGTGAGACAACTGCCAAATCATGTGTAATTAGTATAAGGCCCATATCTTCTGTTTCGCATAATTCAAGAAGAAGATCCATGATGCCTGCCTGGATGGTTACATCTAAGGCGGTCGAGGGTTCATCAGCAATAATCAAAGCGGGATTTGTCAGCATAGCAATGGCAATAACAATACGCTGCCGCATCCCTCCCGAGCATTCATGTGGATATTGATGTAACCTTTTCTCTGGTGAGGGAATATAAACTTTTCTTAACTTTTGTATTGCAAGGTCTATAGCTTCTGCTTTACTCACGTTTTGATGTGCCAGCACAGTTTCCACCATCTGGGTACCTATGGTGAGGACCGGATTAAGTGTCATCATGGGGTCTTGAAAGATCATGCTGATTCGGTTCCCGCGAATCTTACGTATCTCCTCATCAGACAACTTATTTAATTCTTTACCTTCAAATAATATTTTACCTCCCGAAATATATCCTGGCTTGCTTAAAAGATTAATTATTGCAAAACCGGTTACTGATTTTCCGGCTCCGCTCTCACCAACCAGGCCGAGCTTTTCCCTTTTATCAAGTGTAAAGCTGGCGCCGTCAATGGCCGTCAGATCACCGGACCTTAAGGCAAATTTAACTTCTAAATCTTTAACTTCCAGTAAATGATCCATGTAAACCCTTACCCGGATTAGAAACTGGAAACTTGAAACTGGATTCTGAACAAACAAGTAAGTTTTACTGTTAAGAAAGTTTATCCCTGTTTTTCAAGTTTCAATTTTCAAATTTCAAGTATCAAATAATCTTCCCTTTATATAATTTCGGGTTCAACACATCCCTTAACCAATCTCCAAGGAGAAGGATAACCAAAATAAAAATAATCAGCAGAACCCCAGGGAAAAAGGTAATCCACCATGATCCACTGAATATATATTCAAAACCGGATCGTATGAGAGAACCAAGAGAGGGCTTGGTAATAGGCATACCTAAACCTAAAAATGAGAGTGCCGCCTCACTCATCACCGCCTCAGCCACCTGAATGGTGGAGATCACAAGAACAGATGTCATCGTGTTGGGCAAAATGTGTCGATACATTATTGGCCAGTGACTTAGGCCGATCACCCTTGCTGCCTCAACATACTCTTTTTTCTTCTCCCCAAGAACCGAAGCCCGTACTGTCCTGGCAAATATTGGCCAGTGAGAGAGCCCGATAATTATGATCAATAATGGTATAGCCAGTTCTGCGTAACGCCCGACACCAAAAGCCAGCTTGAAAATGGCGCTTGTAAAAATCGCAACGATCAAGTAGGGAATAGCAAATTGAATATCGGTTATCCGCATTAAAAAAGAATCAAGCTTCCCGCCGAAATAACCGGAAAACAGGCCCATCAGAATCCCGATGAATGCTTGAACCACAACCGCACCACATCCAATAATGAGAGAAACTCGCAAGCCATAAATCATGGTGCTCAAAAGACATCTGCCCTGGATGTCGGTCCCTAATATGAAATCCTTATTACCCCCCTCCATCCATGAAGGAGGGGTTTCAGCATCCATGATGTCAAATGATGATGTATCATAGGTATTATATGGCACCAAAACTGGCGCCAAAAGACTGATGACAATGAAAATTGAGAGAACGACAGAACTGGTAATAGCGATTGGATCATGTTTGAAACTATAAAGCAGATATGAATTTCTAAATCGGTCCCAGGCCTTCATTTTGTTCCTGCAATGCGTACCATAGGATTAATGGTCCCGTAAATAATATCAACTATTGTATTGACTACTACAAACATCACCCCCACCACAACCAGGTAAGCCACCAAAAGAGATGTATCAGAGCGTTCCACGGCCTCCAAAAACATAAAACCCATTCCTTGCCACTGAAAAACAGTTTCCGTCAGAATAGTAAAGGCGAACATAATTCCCAACTGAACACCAAATACGGTTATTACGGGCAGGAGCGTATTTTTAAAGGCATGAATGAACCAGATGCGATTGCGGTGGAGTCCTTTTGCCCATGCAAATTGGATATACTCTGTTTCCAGAACTTCCATCATTTCTGCCCGGATCAGTCGTATAAAAAGTGGCAGCATTATCGATGATAGAGATACACTGGGTAGAACCAAGTGTTTTAATCCGTCCCAGGTCAAGAATCCAGTCTCCCACCACCCTCCTATTTTCACGGTTTCACCTCGACCAAAGGATGGCAGCCAGTTCAGTTCTACTCCAAAAAGATAGATAAGGGCGATGGCCGTAAGAAATACCGGTATGGCTACTCCGATAGTGCTGAACGCCATGGCAAATCTAGAAAACAATCTTTTTGGATAAATGGCGCAATAGATACCTGTTGGTATGGAAATGATAAGAAGAATAAGGGAGGTGACAATCACTAATTCAAGGGTGGCCGGGGCCTTGGATATAATGACTTCAAGGGCTGGTTTCTTATAGAAAAAAGATAATCCGAGATCACCCTTAGATGCATTTCTCACAAAGCGAAAATATTGTGTGTAGAAAGGATCATTTAAGCCCAGCCGATCCCTTATCTCCTCTCGCTCGGCTGGCGTGACTCTTTCACCAACCAAATCTCTGACTGGATCGCCAATCTGGTGTTTGATAGCAAAACCCACAAGGCTGATCACGAGCATTACAATAATGGATTGAATAATTCGTCTAACTATAAACGCGAACATGGCAGAATTGTTTTATCTGACTTTTTTATAAATTCC
>JAWOBA010000094.1:0-4626 GCA_046498285.1 Desulfatiglandales bacterium
TGGCCGCAGTTTTTGCAGCAGACTCCTGCCGCGCCTATGGGGCAAGGCTTCATTGCATCTGCCCGGTCAAAGATGGTCTCGATCTCGAGCTCCTCAGCCCGGGCAATCATCTGTAAACTTGCCGGATCTATACTCTTTGGTCCGGTTTTCTTCTTCTTTTTTACCACTTCCTTTTTTTCTACTTGCTCTTCGTCTGCCATAATAATTTCCTCCTTCGGATGAATACTAGACCTTCTTGGTCTCTTTATTCAATGTTAATAAAACTATTAATTATCTGCCATGAGATCGTCGAGCATCTCTTCAGCCAGTTTTTTAGATTCGGGATGCCTCATTATGAGGATATCGGATCCTGCAAGTAAATAGCATACCCCGCCTACAGCCTCCATCAAAATGGCCCTTCTTCCAGGCTCACCCATATTAGGCACCTCTTCTTGTGACTGGCCTGCCTCTTTACATTTCCAGATCTCATTTCCAAGGTTGTTTATCATGGGTATTTGAAGTTTTTCATCTTCCTGGGTAAGGCCTGCCTGGGAGATCCTCTCTGAAACAGAATAGGCATATTCAATACCATAGCCAAGTCCTCCTGTAGTAGGATCATTAAGGAGTTGGCTATCAGGTACGCCAAGGTTGCCGAGTAATATATTGAGCTGCTTGGCCAGATTAACGTCAATCGGCGTTGAGGCTACCACTGTATGCCTATATCCAAGAGCACTTGCGCCTACACCTTTGTGAATAGGTTCTTCCACCGGGGACAGGCTAAGGTTCGCTCCCTCACACACCTCTGCTATCTTCTTAAGAACCTTCTCATCCTTCTCGTTGACCGCGGTCCCCCAAAATACAACTGGCACCGGCACTGCATCAACAATCTTTTTAGCTACCTCCGCTGCCTCATCAGCTGACCTATCTTTATCATTTGGATCAGTGCTTTTTAGCTGGACAACAATTATCTTTGCTCCGTATTCATCAACACATTTCTTAGCCCATGCAGGGGGATCGGAAATGACATCCTTAAATGGCTCAATAGCAGCTTCCGGCCAGCCCTCCGGCTCCATATCCCATATCTCCATGGCAATAATGGGCCGATGGGGCATGCTTCCTTCAAACAGATGAAACGGATAACAATCTCTGCCGCCGACAGTGGCTGTTTTGTTGCCAGTACCTATGGTTATTTCCTTTACTTTGCCCGAATAATTTATTTTAGGAATCTCAAAAGACACTTTTTTTACCTCCTTTTTAAAAATCCATGAAACCTGGAATTTTTTAAATAGTTTATGTAAAAGACCTTACACGCTGATTCTCTAAACAAATGAACAATAAATTTTATTACCACATTGAGTGTTAATCATTGAAAAGGCGGACAAAAATGTGATTACATTTTAGCTGTAATGTAACTATTACTTTAATTGGATGTTGTCAAGAAAAAATATGTGTTCTTTTTAACAATCATACCCTTATTAAAATGTTTTTTGTTTTGGATACTATCAAACTATTAGAGTATCACCCCTGTCCTAAATCGATTTTTTATTTGGACAGTATTTGAACCTGGTAAGCACGTAAATACTATATCTGAATCTCTGAAAGCCCTTTCAAGGTCTTATGTAATGCCTTTCAGGGATTAACGTGCAGTGAAAATTCCCATAGTTGAATGTCACCGGTTTTGCACAGCATGTGCAGGCACAGACAGCCTGAATTTCCGCACGCGAACAGCATCGTGTAAAATCAAATGCGTATCTGTCCAAAAACGATGGATGTGAATTCTTTTGGACAGCAGTAATAGAGTATATTATTAGAGATAGTTGGAGACCTTTGCATAACAACCCCTATTGATCTAAAGACGATGGGCTTTTTTTCAGCTCCGAGGCTCTCGGGTTGGTCTTTTCAGCACCCTTCCGCCAGTCATTTCAAAAAAGTCCATCGTCTTTTTGAGGATGGTGAAAATCGCCGGGTTTTTCAAAGGTCTCAAAGTAAATATCCACAATCCACGGAGTTTATTGCAGATCAGCCTTACCACTGCCAAACAAGATGAAAATCCTGATCCTCAGCCTTTTCAACCGGTGGTTGTATTGAATTCGAATGTCTGAAAAATAGCCATAAGAGACTGTTTGATAATCGGCTATGGACTCAGCACAATGTAACCATCAATAGGCAATCTTTATTGTTGAGACGTTTTGGCCTTTTGCAGGATTTCCCTGATAAAGGGGAGGAGATAGACCTCCTCTGTGTGGAAGGAAGACAATGACCGTGCTAAAATTTCTATTTTATTTTGTATCGGCGTGGAAGGGTCCATAAAAATCTTATAGGTCCCTTTTACTTTACAGAGACCCCCTTCAATAGAAACATCTGTCCCTCCCAGTCTTTCATTGACAATCTCAATACCCAATTGAAACGCGAGTTCTTCAAGATATTGTAAAACCTTACTGTTT
Source organism: Desulfatiglandales bacterium (assembly GCA_046498285.1). Classification (GTDB taxonomy): domain Bacteria; phylum Desulfobacterota; class DSM-4660; order Desulfatiglandales; family B25-G16; genus B33-G16. Next base: position 2,424 of record JAWOBA010000094.1, read on the forward strand.
TGCATGCTTATCAACCTTTGACGGTGCAGGCCTTTAGCTCAGTGGAATAATTTTTTACCTTTATGGCCGGACTTTACATTGAAAACGATCAGTTTGACAGACTTGTGCAATCAATTCTATTCGATTTTTTTGATGATTACAACTCAGATCAGTAGCAAAATTATATAAATTTCACCATATAGCATACCTTATTTTTCTAGTACTTGACCTTTAATTGTGATATAAACAAATTTGTTACTCACCTTATGAGACCTTTGAAAAACTTGACAATTTTTGTCATCGTATGAAAGATGAGGGACTTTTTTGAAGTGACTGGTGGCTTCCGGCTCGACTCCGTCCTGGAGGGGACTCCGCCCCGGAAGGTAGAGCCTCCGCAGCGGAGGGAACTGAAAAAAAGCCCATTGTCTTTAGATCAATAGGGGTTATACAAAGGTCTTCTTATATAAAAGGAGAACGATGATGTCAGTGGGTAAAAAAATTGGAATCATATCAGTGCTTACCGCCATACTGCTATCTGCCTGCGCGGGGAGCAAATTGCAGGTAAAGCCAATTTCAACATCAGAAGACCCCATAGTTCATATTAACCGCTTGGAAAGAGACATTCAGGAGGCAAAAGAGAATCAGCTTGATTTCTTCTCACCAACCTGGTTTGAGAAGGCCGAGACATCCCTTGATGTGGCCAAGAAAAGACTGAAGTCTGGGGACAAACCTTCTGAAATCTTACAGAAGGTTAGCTATGGACAAGCACAACTCCAGCGTGCTGAAGACACGGGGAATCGAGCAAAAGCTGCATTGAGCGATGTTATTAAAGCTCGTGAGCGGGCTCGGGTAGCAGGCGCAACCAACTTCAGAGAGGATTATGCCGAAGCGGATGAACAATTCCTTGAACTCGCGAAAGCCATTGAAAACAATAATCTGAAATGGGCCCTAAAGAATCAAGCAGACGTCATCAAAGCCTTTGACAAACTTGAGCTGCGAGCTATTAAAGACATTCTTGTAGAGGTGGGCAAACTTATCGATGAAGCAAAAAAAAGGGGTGCAAGGAAAATTGCGCCAAAGATGTACACAATTGCGCAACAAAAGTTGAATGATGTTGATTCATTTATCACCGAGCACCGGTACGAAAAGCAAAAGATTGATGAACAGGCAAGTGAGGCACTCTTTCAGGCTCGTCGTCTTTTTCAAGTGATGCGGCAGAGCAAAAAGATCGAAAAGATGCAACCTGAGGATATAGTACTCTGGTTCGAAGGAATGCTTCATAAGCTAACGAAACAGCTTTCTGTGACCGACATCCGTGACGAAAATTTCGAGACACAAGTCAGAAACATCCTCGACTCGGTTACCATGCTGCAGGAAAACTACCAATTCATAATTGGTAAAGAAAAGGTTCTCCAGGCAGAAATACAAGACATGGAGAACCGTATTGCCACCTTGCAAAAGAGGGTCAGGGATGAACAAGCTTCCAAAGACAGCTTAGCAGCAGAAATGCAGTTTAATGAGTGTTACAATAATGTCCGAAGCTACTTTAAACCGAGTGAAGCGAAAGTGTACAAACAGGGAAATCAACTGGTAATTCGTTTAAGGGCCATGCAATTTCCCGTTGGCAAGGACGTTATCATGTCGAGCAATTACAACCTTCTGAGCAAGATTCAGCGAGCTATCCATACATTTGGTCAGCCGGATGTTGTCATTGAAGGACATACTGACAGCACAGGATCAGATGAATCAAATGATCTCTTATCACAAAGGCGGGCGGAAGCCGTTCGAGAATATTTTGTGGCAAATGGTACCATACCTTATGAGAGAATCTCTGTCATCGGCTACGGATCTCAGCATCCTTTGACATCCAACAAGACAGCAGAAGGCCGTGCTATCAACCGGCGGATCGATGTACTTATTATGCCGCGGCTCGAAACAAGGCAGTAGTATGCTCAGAGTTTAGATATTAATAAATGTTTTTCTGAAAAGAAATGTTGAGAATGGTGCCAAGGGTTTACCTCGAGAGCTTTGCACAACCGGACCATTTTTGTCTCTGTGCATGAAGAGGGTGGACTTCTTTGAAGTGACTGGTGGCTTCCGGCTCGGAGAGCCTCCCGCTCGGAGAGAAGGGTGCTGAAAAGACCAACCCGGGAGCCTTGGAACTGAAAAAAAGCCCATCGTCTTTAGATCAATAGGGGTTATGCAAAGGTCTCAGCTTTTTCTT
>JAWOBA010000182.1:0-8567 GCA_046498285.1 Desulfatiglandales bacterium
AAAACCCACTCTCTCTATTATTAAATCAAAGGGCTCGATATTCTCGAATGCCGCCTATTTTTTTATAAGAAACCCCCTTACTCGTGTGAGCGAGCTAAATAGTTATGTCAGTATATTATTAATGTAGAAAATGGTATAATTATAATATTATTAATATATGATAATGAATCTTAATGGTCAAGCTTGGGGTCTGATATTTTTTTTGTAACTCCACAGCAAATGACTCTAGCGTTTTACTTCAGGTTTATATATGAAAGAAATGCCCTGCTGAGCATGAAAATGTTTTTTTGATTCTGTCCAGGCATGATTCAGAGAAATGGGCATTTCAAAACGGCGCACTCAGGCTGGTACCTCAGTGCTAAGGCTTATAGTGAGATACATCGGTTTGAAACAGCCCTCTACAGGGCCTTGTTGTGAGGGCAGGGCAAAAAAAGATATCTTCATGCTTTTTTCTCTACCGAGTTTCTCAGGAGGATCAAGGCTCCAGGTGGAGAATGGTTCATGGCTCCAAGTTGAAACCCTGAACTTAGAGCTTTGCAAAACCTGACCATTTTTTTACTTCGTATAGAGAGGGTAGACTTTTCTGAAGTGACTGGTGGCCTCTGGCTCGTAGAGCCTCCCACTCGGAGGGAACTGAAGAAGTGTCGACCCTTTGTAGGAAAATATGAATTCTGTAAAGCTCTCTGAACTGTGAACCCCTAGCCCAGACCTGGCATGCAATTACCGGTTTTAATAGCTGCAACTTATAATCAATAAAACGGCATTATTTTATTACAAACATATCAAGTTAGGGCAGGCTGATTTCAAAAAATTGGATTTAAGAGATAGACTTTTACATGGCAAAAAGTTGATTTCCTTGATAACGGTTATAGCGCCTCCCGATCCCGTCCCGGGCTCGGGGCGAGACGGGCGGGCTTGAACCTGACAACCTGGGTAGATGCTTTTGTTTTTCGTGTGTATCAGCAAAAAAGTTCGGATGATTGGATGTTATGTCGAATGTAAAATAATTAAAGGAATTATGAAATGATTAATCTTATAAAAAAGTTTTTTAGCAAAAGAAAACCCAATGATTCTTCTAATCAAAGTGAGCAATTGTCTTCCGACATTCATATAGCCACCTGTGCACTTTTCCTTGAGATGGCCAATATAGATGGCGAATTCAGTGCGTTGGAAAAAGAAAATATTATCTCCATCCTGAAAAGGGATTTTGATTTATCTGATGAACATGCAGCCAGGCTCCTTGAAGCATCAAATCAGGAACTGAAAAAGAGTATAGACCTATGGAAATTTACAAATCGTATTAATCAAAATTATTCAATGGAGGAAAAAATCCGGGTCGTGGAAACTGTTTGGGACGTTGTGTATGCGGATGGAAAGCTCGACAAACATGAAAATTATCTGGTCCATAAACTGGCTAACTTACTCCATCTTAGCCATAAACAACTCATTGATGCCAAGCTGAAGGTAAAAAGATCGAGGCCGGATCAGTAATCAATCTTGTGCTATCACATAGTAATACCAGTTACTCGTAGGTGAAGGTTCAATCAAAAATCAAGTCTTATTGTATGCAATCTTTAAACCCAGGAGCGGTAATGGGTAAACCCATGAAAGAAAATCGTTTTTTCAACCAAGAGCGTGAAATCATGGATTGGGAAAAACGAAAAGATAGCCTTGAAAAGAAGTTCCTAAAAACATTTCAGTATGCCTTTAATAACTCAAAGGCCTATAATGAAATATTTCGTTCTGCTGGAATAGAGCTTTCTGACATCCAAGTCCTTGAAGATCTTGAAAAACTCCCTATCCTTCGTATGAACGAATTGGTAGAGCGTCAGAAAAAGGATATGCCATTTGGAGGATTCGAAACGATCGATTCCGGCATGATTAGACGAATTTATATCAATCCTGGACTCATCTGGCAGCCAGGAGAATTGGAGTATCAAGATACTTCATGGGCAGAGGCACTTTGTGGCGTAGGTTTTAAAAAGGGAGATCGTATTATCAACACCTTTAATTACCATATGTGGCCTCTTGCCTTTATGTTGGATGAATCAGTAAAGAGAATTGGCGCAACTATAATCCCTACAGGTGTAGGTAACACACTGATGCAGATCAAAATCATGCAGATGCTCAAGGTTAATGGATTCATAGGTACTCCCAGTTTTATTATGACCCTTGCCCAACGTGCTGAAGGCATGGGACTGAATCTAGAAAAAGACTTATCTCTTGAAACCGCCCTGGTGGGTGCAGAAATCCTTCCCGAATCGCTGCGTTCCCGCATTGAAAATAAATTGTCAATGACTGTCCGGCAAGTATATGGCACAGTATTTTTGGGCTGCATCGGCTATGAATGCCATCATATGACCGGTTTACACGTGCCTGATAATATCCTGGTGGAAATAGTTGACCCTAATACTGGTAGACAGGTGAAGCCCGGAGCAGCAGGTGAAATCATTGCCACCAATTTCAACACCTCCTACCCTATGATTCGCATGGCTACTGGAGATCTTTCTTGGCTTTCCCATGAATCATGTCCCTGTGGCCGAACCGGACCAATAATAAAAAAAATCCTCGGTAGAATTGATCAGGCCACAAAGGTGCGAGGCACATTCATCCATCCATGGCAGGCTGATGAGGTTATTTCCCAATATAAAGAAGTTTTTAAGTATCAAATAGTAATCACCCGTGAAAACTACAAAGATGTTATGACCTTTCTAGTGGAATTAAAAGAGGAAACCTCACGACCCGAGGTTCTTCGCAGTCGAATTGAAAGAGATATAAAGGATGTATTGACTATAAAAGGTATTGTTCACATCGTTCCACGAGGAACCATTCCCGATCTCCACAAGAAGATCGAAGATAGGAGAATCTGGGAATAATTGTGGAGTCACATGGGCAAGCCTTGTCTGAGGCTGATAACCCAAGAAAAGCACTTAGTTTTTCCGACTCATCCTGCAAACAGCAATACTTAATATCATAACATCCCATCTTGTATAGTGAAAGTTAAATAAAAAACCATCTTTGAAATTAAATAAAGGCTTTCTTTATTCGGTAAAACTATCACAATAACGGAAGAGGAGGTCCCTGCCCCTGCTGAACGAGAGCGATGGCAGGAAGGACCGAGTATAATCCAGTCCACAGAAGATCGAGCCTGAATCCCCGGCTCTCTGCGGTCTGGGTAAAAGCCAAGGCGGTCCCATGGAAAAAGACAACAAAATCGGTGGAATCATGCAGAGTGATGGTCGTGCGCTACTAAAAATTATGTCAGTGCCTGATCATGCCAGCGTTGCAGGCAGTGTGTTTCAAGCCATGGGAGAAAATGGTATAAATATCGAACTCCTTGTGGAAACTTATGACCTTGATGACTGTGGCAATTTCGCGGTGGTTATCGATCAAAAAGACCTGGATCAAGCCTTGAAAGTATTAGAGGACTTAAAACCTGCCATTGATGCCAAGGCTATTTCTTACACCCCTGATGTGGCTGTAATCACGGTTTTTGCACCTCACTTGCGTGAAAAACCACGCATACACGGTATGATGTTTGCTTCCATAGCATCTGTGGGAATCAGTTCCTTAGCGATCAGTACCTCCCTTTCTAGTGTATCGTGTGTAGTAGAAGGTCAGCACCTTCATGTCACTATCCAAGCACTATCAGAGGCATTTGATGTACCATATGATGTGAAAAAACGACCTAAAGATTATTAATGACTTCTCAAAACAATTGCTCTTGTCACAAAAAAGAGTTTTCACCCAAAATTGTTTTGCAGAATGCAATAGGCTTATACCGATAAATAAATAGTTACTGATGCTACCTAACTCATCAGCATTTTATCTCTTGAAAAGTCTTCTCTTATAGTTTGCCAAGTAAGCCCTGGTTTATGAAGGGGAATATGGAGTTTATGAAAGCATTCCGCAATATATTACGCCACAGAAAAATGGTCTATGTAATCGTATTTCATGAGATTGTGTTGATAATTCCTCAAAATATTGTACATTATAAAGTTACGGTTCTTTGGAGCATATAATTTTTTAGATAGGGGCATTCGTATGCACAGAATCAGCAGTACAGGAGGGGACAAAATTGAAGATTGGCTTTATTCAATTTGCACCTGTTTTGGGTGATGCTCAAGCAACGATTCGAAATATTGATGAGTTAATTGATCAAACTAAAACCACAGACATCTTGGTATTACCCGAATTGTGTAATTCTGGCTATAACTTTAGTTCTTTCGAGGAGGCATGGGAAACATCAGAAGAGATAAAAAACAGCTCTTTTATCAATTACTTAACATCTAAATGCAAACAATTCAACCTATATATTGTATCCGGCTTTAATGAAAGAGATGACAGGGATCTGTATAACTCAGCTATACTTATTGGTCCAGAAGGATATATCGGCAAATATCGTAAGCTTCATCTATTTATGAATGAAAAAGATTATTTTAAACCGGGAAATGTTGGTCTGCCAGTTTTTGACATAGGATTGTGCAAAATAGGCATGCTTGTTTGTTTTGATTGGATATTTCCAGAAGTATGGAGAATATTGGCTCTCAAAGGTGCAGAAATCATTTGTCACCCTTCAAACCTTGTATTACCAGGGCTTGCTCAGAAAGCTGTTCCAATTCATGGACTTATCAATCGTATTTATATTGTTACATCAAATAGGATTGGCAGAGAAAGAGAATTATCATTTACAGGTCTTTCGACAATTGTAAATCCAAAGGGTGATATACTTTTCCAAGCTTCCCCCATAAAAGAAGAAACTATGATCAAAGATATTGATATTACATTAGCAAGAGATAAAACAATCACAAAAAAAAATGACCTATTCACCGATCGAAGACCTGAGGAATACTCATTATTGATAGAAAAGATCTTTAAAAGGTGAGATATTGAGGCATTTACAGAGCTCATAACCCTCAATAGGGAAATAAAAACATTAGATCTCAATATACTATTGCTCTAGCATTTTATTGATTCAGCAGGAGTTAGATTATGCTTGATAACGATGAACTCTTAGAAAATATTACGATTAATGAAGGAATTGCAAAAAAGCTTTTTGAAATAGAGGTAGTCATTCTTTCAATTGGTAATTTTAAAGATCTTTTTGAAAAATTACTCTTATTAATTGAAGAAAAATTTAGAATCCCTCATGTGTGGATTTCCATCATCAGTGGGAATGATATTTCAGACCTTTTAAAATCATTAGAATCATCACAATTGCTAAAAGAACGCCTCAACATAGTGAAAAAAGATGTATTCTTAAACCTTATTAAAAATGAAAAGTCTCCAATTTTAGTCAATAGTTATTTAAGACCTTTTTATCAACTGCTGCCCAAAAATGAAAAGTATTTTGCCAAGTCTCTGGCTATTATGCCTCTTGTTCTTGATGGGAATGTAATCGGCAGTCTGAACCTCGGTGACTTTTCAGGCTTTCGCTTTCAACCCAGTATGGATACCTTTTTTCTTTCCCAGATTTCCGTCAAAATCTCTATTTGTCTTTCCAACGTTATCGCTCGAGAAAAGCTTAACTACCTTGCAACAAGAGATAGTCTTACTGGTCTATTTAACCGAAAAGAAATGAAAAACATATTGGAACGAGAACTAAGTCGAGCTAATCGCTATGATAATCCTCTATCCTTGTTATTTATTGATTGTGATGATTTTAAAATGGTAAATGATTCCTATGGTCATAGTTGTGGTGATGCCTTGCTCAAGTACATGGCAGATCAAATAATAGGGATAATCAGAAGAGACGATACAGCTTCTAGGCTTGGCGGTGATGAGTTTGTTATCATTTTGCCCAATCAGAACTTAAAAGAAGCAAGCAAAGTTGTAGAGCGACTCAATAGTTTTTTTAATAAAAATCCATTGAAATACCAGGATGCTAAAATTCCCGTTTCCTTTAGTTGTGGAATAGCATCTACTGAAGATCCGGAACTAAAAACTCCTGCTGCTTTACTAAATAAAGCAGATGAACGCCTTTATGAAAACAAAAAACAAAAGGCTAAGATTTGATAATAACTCTATGATTTAGCCTCTTAAATATGCCGCTCCCTCTTCAATAATGATTGAATAGGAATAAAGGGAGGCTAGCGAGGATATTTGGACCTTTGAGAAGCGCTTGGGATTTAAGTCAGCGATCCCGCCCTCGTGGGCGGGGCATTAAATGGCAGTAGTAAAATCATCAGATAATTGGACAAAGATGAATCTCTCTGCTATTCGATAGTCGTTTCAAATATGCCAAACTATGGGAAAACAGCTTGTAACAAAAAATCATCTACGAAAAAGGATATAGGTAGATAAATGCAACATCTTTGGATTAAAGATATCAAGGAAAATATGAAGATCGAAGGAAGTTACCTGGTTAATAGCAAGTCAATTGGGAAAACACGGCAGGGAAATTCATTTCTCACCCTCACTTTAGGGGATAGGACAGGCAAAATCGAGGCCAAGGTTTGGGACAGGGTTGAAGAGATATCAGCCCAATTCAAAGAAGGAAGTATTATTACTATAACTGGACAGGCAAATACCTACAGGAACCAAATTCAAATTCAGATACATGAACTGAAGCCGAATCAATCCACGGTTGATTCCGCAATCTTTCAAGAATCTACCTCCAAAGATCCAACACGCATGCTCTCAGATCTAAAAGAATTGGCTAATCAAATACACAATAGGCATCTTAAAATACTGATAGATTCCTTCATGACTGATCATAACTTTATCACTAAATTTAAAAAAGCCCCGGCAGCAAAGAATTTTCATCACAGTTATCTTGGAGGACTCCTTGAACATACCCTCTCTGTTTCTCAAATGGCAGTCAAAGTAAGCGAGCACTATCCTGACTTAGATAGAGACCTTCTTTTATCTGGAGCTATCCTTCACGATATAGGCAAAATTGAAGAACTCACCTTTGAGCTAAACATAGACTACTCAAATAAGGGCAGACTGTTAGGGCATATTGTTTTAGGTGTGATGATGGTTGAGGATAAATTGAATTCTCTAAAGGATTTCCCCGCTGAGCTTGCACTTCGCCTCAAACATCTTATCTTAAGCCATCACGGTGAATTTGAGTTTGGATCACCAAAAAGACCGAAATTTTTAGAGGCCTTTGCCCTTCACCTCATAGATGATTTGGATGCCAAGATCAATGGATTAACTATGCTGTTGAAAGAAGATAGCCAAGAAGGTTCGTGGACTGTTTTTAATAAATTATTCCAGCGGTACTTTTTTAAGGGAGTGTTCTCGGTTCAGCCAGATCATGGAGCTAAGGGTATCGATAGTACACAGCAGGGGCAAAGAAACCTTTTTCCCTTGGAAACAGAACAATTATGAGCCTTGTAGTCTTTCCAGCTTATTGGAATCAAAGAACTTTTAATGCTATTCCATTTATATGATCCCTGCCCGCTCCCACCTTGTGTGCTAGGCATACACATGAAATTATGGAGTCCTGGATAATCACCAATCCTGCCCCTCCATACGGGGCCTGAAAAGAAATAATTTATAAGCCGCCTCACTGCTGTCCAAAATAATTTAGATCCATCGTTTTTGGACAGATACGTATTTGGTTTTACAAGATGCTATTTGCGTGCGGAAATTCAGGTTGTCTGTGCCTGCACATGCTGTGCAAAATCGGCGACATTCAACTACGGGCATTTTCAATACACGTTAATCCTGAAAGGCATTAAATAAGACCTTGAAAGAGCTTTCAGAGATGCCAATATAGTGAGACCTTTGAAAAACCTGGCGATTTTCAAAGGTCTCTTGATAATATTCAAGTTGATGAATTCGCTTATCAAATACATTAACATAGAAAGTATCCACGATATGGTGACACCTGTCGGCTAACCATTATCTTCCCTTCATATGTTAATAAAACCTACTTCTTTCTTTTAGCATAATCCAGAATTGAAAACAGCTCTCTATTTCAATATCAGTTAATCATTTGGAGCTTCCGCCTAAGGCTAATGCACATCCAGCCAGCAGAAACCCCCAAAATCCAGCCTCTCCTCAGGCATGGAATCCCAAGATTGAAGCCAATAAAATTCTAACAAAATTCTTGCAAAGGAGCAATTTTTTAGCTAAATAAAAAAGTCAATCAAGTTATGTACGTTTCCTTTAACATGTCACCTAATACGTAATTATTTAGTTATTAAACCATGAAAGAAACTGTTCCGTAAAAACAAAGTACATGAGTAAACGATTCTACGATCCACCTTTTCGGAAGGGGCTTAAAAAAGGAAATTATTCATGAGCCGCAGTTATCCACACCCTTTCTGTGGGGGCTGAAAAAGGAGGCGGTAAGGGTTTAGTGTTTTCAAAATTTACGGAGGGCAAACGTGATTTCTCAAGGGTTCTAAATTAAATAGGCTGCCGATGAACACAATCAAAATCGCTATAGTAGGTATTGGTAACTGTGCAAGCTCTCTTCTCCAAGGAATAGAATATTATAGAGGAAAGAACAGCAGCGATGCTATCGGGTTGATGCACTGGGACATTGGGGGATACAAACCCTATGATATCAAAATCGTTGCCGCATTTGATATTGATCAGCGAAAGGTGGGAAA
>JAWOBA010000263.1:0-16273 GCA_046498285.1 Desulfatiglandales bacterium
TCCCTTATCTCCTCTCGCTCGGCTGGCGTGACTCTTTCACCAACCAAATCTCTGACTGGATCGCCAATCTGGTGTTTGATAGCAAAACCCACAAGGCTGATCACGAGCATTACAATAATGGATTGAATAATTCGTCTAACTATAAACGCGAACATGGCAGAATTGTTTTATCTGACTTTTTTATAAATTCCTTGTAATGGCTCAAAATCTTGTAGATGTTAATTTGCCACAGGATAAAGCCACTTAGGCGAATAGATTTGGTGGTTCTTAGGGCATAGGTATCGAGACCTTTGCATAACCCCTATTGGTCAAAAGACGATGGGCTTTTTTTCAGTTCCCTCCGGGGCGTAGGCCCTCCGGGCCGGAGGCCGAGGCTCCCGGGTTGGTCTTTTCAGCACCCTTCCCCCGGTCACTTCAGAAAAGTCTACCCTCTCTATTCGAAGTAAAAAATGGTCAGGTTGTGCAACGCTCTATACATAGTCTAAGCTTAGTTATCGTTTCAAGATTGGGTCATATAGACGAAACATATGATTCCATGGCCAAGTTGCTATTGCCCAATTTTGAAACGACATGCCAAGGCGCCCTATTCAAAGGGCATAAAAAATAACACACATGCCCTTCCTTAGAATTTTGAACAGATACAATTCTTTTAATACGATTGATGTTGTCCCGGGTCAAGAGGAAAGGATCTCACTGTATGAATATATCAATTAATATAATTCTGATAGCAAAATGTGTAAATAATTTTGGGGCAGATGCGTTACATTCAATAACAACGCTCTGCCCCTTTAGAGATACATATATCAAAGTCAACGTGTTACTTTATAACAAGATCTCCTAAATAAGGGAAGTTCATGGTGTTAACGATGGGCTCTATGCCCACGTTATTTTTGCCCCCGTAGGAATGGTTTTGCCAGTGGAAGGGCACAAAGGCCGCATCATCATAAAGGATCCGCTCTATTTTCTGCAGTATAGCCTTTCTCTTTTTCAGATCGGTCTCGGACTGGGCTGCTATGGTCAGCTCATCTATTTCAGGGTTGCAGTAGTTACCGCTGTTATATTGTCCGTAACCAGTTTCCTTGTTCGGGCACATCATCAAAAACTCACTGAAATTACCGGAATCTTCCGTATCTGAATGCCAGCCGATTAATTGGATATCCGCCACCTGGGCGTCGAACTCATCCCAGTACTGGGCCTTAGGCATGGTCTTGAGGTTTACCTTGATGTTAATTTTAGACAGCATGGAGACTACTGCCTCGGCGATCTTTTCGTCATTTACATAGCGGTTGTTCGGAGCAATCATGGTGCACTCAAAGCCGTTTGCTAGTCCGGCCTCCTTCATCAAGGCCTTTGCCTTTTCCAGATCATAGCGAGGAACCAGGGCTGGATCGTATCCCACATACCCTTCAGGGCCCTGTTGACCTGCAGCTGTAGCCGTGCCCTTCATGATCTTTTCAGTAATGCCTTCATTGTTGATGGCATAGACAATGGCCTGACGTACACGCCTATCTTTAAATTCAGCACGGCGCTTCTGGTTTAACTGGATCGTAATAATCCGACCACCAGAAAAGGTGACCAGCTTGGTTTTGGAATCTTTCTCGATTCTCTCAAAATCCTGTGGGGGCACCGGAGAAATAAAATCCACGTCCCCTGAGAGTAACGCTGCAACCCTGGTGGCATCTTCTTTAATCGGTGTCAGGATAATTTTGTCCACATTACTGGGGCAGTTTTTATCCCAATAGTCGGCAAATCTTTCAAAAACATACTTCGCACCCTGCTCCCAGTGAGTTACCTTAAAGGCGCCTGTTCCGGATTCATTGTTAAGTGCAAAGGAAGGACCTATTTTTACAACGGCATCTTTGGGCTGACCTGTGGCGTCCTTACCTGTATAAAACTCACTGTCCAGGGGAAAAATATAGGTAGCCATGTTAATAAGGAGAGCATAAGGTTTTTTGGTCTTGATATCAACCGTATGATCATCGACAATGAAACACCCTTCAAAAGGCTCAAAAAGTCCTTTAAAATCCGCGCTCTTATAAAAGCGATCAAAGGTAAATTTCACATCTTTAGCGGTAAATGGGTTGCCGCTGTGGAATTTCACCCCTTTTCGCAGATAAAATCGCATGGTCAAATCATCCAGGCGTTCCCACTTAACTGCCAGACGGGGTTCAAAATGCATATCCTGGGCATAGCGTACGAGCGGATCAAAAACCCAATGTGAAAACTGGAGCATCCCACCGGATAACTGCACCTGGGGGTCCTGTGATACCGGGCCTGCATCCAGGGCCACTTTTAAAGTTTTTGCCTGAACCGTTCCGCATAATCCAAAAACCATCACCAAAGCTAAAAAAAACAACAAATACTTTTTCATTTTAACCCCCTTTATTAATTTTTATTGATTTGAAAATGAAACCCAGAACAACTGTCAATAAAATGCGCTGCTTATGCCAGCATTACATCCTTTCCATAAGATCGTTCGTTTAAATGATAGGGCATTGCATTACCTCAAAAAAACTCGAGTTTGGCTACAAAGAGAGATACTCCGATACCATGGCATTGTGCACTATCATTGCATACCATGTCAATAAAGATTTTCAAAACACCGCTGTTGAATAAAAGACACAGAGAAAAATGATATGTAATAAGAATTTCATTCTATCCCAAATATGAATCAGAGGGCAATCTCACAGGCGTGGAGTAAGATGGATTATGGGTTATTACTCTATAGCATGTTTTGAGACAAATTCGGTAAGAATATTTTCTTTTCCATAATACGGTTGGATTACAGATGTACAGGCATGAAACCCTATAATGTTGAGATCTACCAGGGTTTTTTTCATTGTCCATACAGGATTTTGGTAGTATATTTTCTTAAGATCTTTGATCAGTTCCCTCATTTCCCAGATTTGATGAAGATAATCTATTTTTTGCCCGTATTCTCCTGCCATACCCATTGAGGCCTTGGTTACATCACTCCATATTTGTGGAGCTATATTTGCACCTATTGAAAGTACTCCGCTCATGCTTGGGTATTCTAAAAACCTATCTTCATCTCCATCATAGACTCGAAAATCCGGCCGACGGTTAAGGGCCTTCTGGTAATTATTAACCCTGGTAAGTGAGCCGCGAAAGATTAATGCCTTAATTTTCTCTATTTCAGCCAAATTCTTAAGGATGCTTGTCCGAATATTACACCGTTTTAAAGGTCTCTCTAACATAGTAATCAATCCTGGATCGTTATAAAGGACAAGGGGATATCTTGTATTCAAGGTAAGATCCTGGTAGTGATCATACAGACCCCTGTTGCTACGATAAGAAAGTGGTGAGTCGAGCCAAAATACTCTCCCTTTATAATTAAGCGAGCCCAGGACATCTTCGAGCATAATGAGAGTCTTTTTTGTGCTCTCTTCTGAATCGCCGCTTATCCAAAAAAAGATGGGTATTCTTCCCTGTATAAAGTGAGCAGCCTTTTCAAGCAAGCTTTGTTTACGTGCTAAACTAAGTCCACATCCCTCACCTATCTGGGGACTGGCAAGGAGTATGGCATCGGCATGCGGCAAAACCTTTTTTAAATGTGAACCAAGGCCATCAGTGTCAATATCTCCTTTATTATCAAGGGGAGTAATGAGATCAACTATCAATCCTTTAGGTGCTTTATTGGCTTCCATTTAGTCTGAATTCCTTTCCTCCTAGAAGCCCATGTAAATGAACAACTCCTTTTACTCTTTTTGATTTATCTACAACGGGTAACATGGTAATAGCATTGTGTTCCATCACAGTTACTGCTTCAGATACATTTTTTTCCTCATCAATCATCTTTGGAGATTTTGACATTATCTTTTCCACTTTTAGTGCCATTATGTCTGTCCACTGTAAAAGGGCTCGTCTGATATCTCCATCTGTGACAATACCAAGCAAGATCCGGCTATCATCTACAACCAGAGATGCCCCTAATTTTTTCTTGTCAGCCTCAAAAATCGTCTCTCTTACTGTTTGTCCTGCCGTAACTAAGGGTATCTGTTCTTTGGTGAACATAACCTCTTTAATCTTGATTGAAAGCCTATCCCCCAAACTACCACCTGGGTGAAACCTCTGAAAGTCTTTTCTGTTGAATTGTTTTCGATTTATAAGAACAACGGCTAAGGCATCGCCCATGGCCAGGGCAGCAGTTGTGCTGGTTGTAGGTGCGAGACCCAAAGGACATGCCTCTCTTTCTACACCTACATTTATAAATACATGACTTTCTTGTGCTAATGGCGATTCCGAATCTCCACAAAAGGCAATAAGTTTTAGGCCAAGATTTTTCAGGATGGGTAGAATAGTTACTAATTCCTTTGTATAGCCGCTATTAGAGATAGCTATAACAATATCATCAGCTGTAACCACACCTAGATCACCATGAACTGCCTCTACTGGATGCAGAAAAAGTGAAGGGGTGCCTGTACTATTGAGTGTTGCCATGATTTTTCTGCCAACTATACCAGATTTGCCAATGCCAGTAAAAATTACCCTTCCTTTGCTATTCAAAATCATTTTTACAGCTTGTTCGAATTCCGGCCCTATCTTTTCAATTAAATCAAGGATGCCTTGAGCTTCAATCTGTAATACTTCTCTGGCTTGTTTAATTAATCTTGATACTCGTCTCATTTTTATTCTACCTTAAAGTGTATCAATTTGTATCGCCGCCCCTTCATCCTGCACCCAGAAGTTGGGGTATACAGGCGGCTCATGAATTATTTTTTCTAACCCCGTCCTGAAGGGAGGGATTGTTGCCTATGCCCTTGTGTTTATGCGGGTTAGTAGATTCTAGGTTTCGGGCTAACTTCTTTGCACTCTTGATACCCTCCTGCCACAGGCTTATGAAAAGATTTATTGCTGATTGATTGCCAGCTTTGCACCCTGCCTTTTCAGATATAATCAGGTTGACAGCCCCCCAATGACGCCTGACATCTGTGATTCCTGGAGCTTTGGATCTGCATAGCTGCATATTGTTTATCGTTATTTTTCAGTATTATTCTTCCATTTGCTTCTCAAACAGTAATTTACATTTTATACGCTTATCAAAATATAATCCTGCCGTAGAAAGCCACAGCTTTAGTCCCCAATTTTTGGGGTAGGGATAATTGTATCACTAAGTACCGCCATTCACGAGGCGAATCTCTGAAACTACGTGGTGCCAAGAGTTTGTCCCTCGTTTTTTGTGGCGGGTTTACTATTTCTGCGTCTTAATATATAGGTGCAATGAATACTATTATTCATGGGTACTTGCAAGAAGATTATAAAAAGGATTGAGTTGAGCCTGGAAGCAGAATAGTATGCAATAGAAAATGTGGCAAGGCCTGGTCATCCTATAAGATTTTCAATTCTGCTATTTCACTGCTATCTGAAATTGGCTTTACAAGAAAGAGATAATTATGGTAAATATTTACAAAGATTTGGATATATGCTGTCACTTAACTAGTGTGCGAAGATTTTTGTTGAACGGTGAATACATTGATACTTCAATGATTTAATGATGCAACCAAAAAAAGGAGTAATACATGTCAGGACATTCAAAATGGCACTCCATAAAACATAAAAAGGGCGTTGTTGATGCTAAGAGGGGAAAGGTTTTTACTAAACTTATCAAGGAGATTACTGTTGCTGCAAGGCTGGGCGGAAAAGATCCAAATTCTAACTCAAGATTAAGGGTGGCTGTAGCTGCAGCCAAGGCAGAAAATATGCCCAAGGAGAATATCGAAAGGGCTATAAAGAAGGGGACCGGAGATTTAGAAGGAGCCAACTATGAAGAAGTTATCTATGAAGGATATGGTCCAGGCGGTGTAGCCGTTATGGTGGAGGTATTTACTGATAATAAAAATAGGGCTGTTGCAGATATCAGGCATCTGTTTGAAAGATCAGGAGGTAATTTAGGAGAGGCAGGTTGTGTGGCTTGGATGTTTTCTAAAAAGGGTCTCATGGTTTTTCAAAAAGATCAAGTGGATGAAGAGATATTGTTTGAACTGGCCTTGGAAGCCGGGGCTGATGACATTAAGGAATATGAAAAAGAATTTGAGGTAATAACTGAACCTTCCTCTTTCGAAGAGGTAAAAACGGCTATTGATAATGCAGGTTTACGTTATACTATGGCAGAGATAACTATGATTCCTAACACCACTATTAAAATTAATGATAAACATGCTCAACAGATGTTAACCTTAATGGAAAATTTGGAAGATAATGAAGATGTAAACCAAGTGTATGCCAATTTTGATATCCCTGATGAGGTAATGGAGGCTCTCGGATGATGTTGGTCCTTGGAGTTGATCCTGGATCATTAACTACTGGGTATGGTTTAGTAGAAAAGAAGGAAAACACATTGATATATATTGAGTCGGGCAAAATTTCCTTTCCTAATTCTTTGCCATTCAGTGAGAGGATCCATAAGATTTTTGTATACCTTCTTGAAGTTATCCAAACCTATCATCCGGAGGAAATGTCTATTGAGGATATCTTTTTTGCAAAAAATGTTAAAAGCGCCTTAAAAATAGGCCATGCAAGAGGAGCTGCTCTTATAGCAGCAATTCAGGGAGGGTTAACAGTTTTTGAGTATACTCCTTTGCAAATTAAACAATCAGTGGTCGGCTATGGGAGGGCAACAAAGGAACAGGTGAGATCCATGGTGAAGCTCATCCTTAAAATCGATACTCAATTCTCTTTAGATATATCGGATGCTTTAGCTATAGCAATATGCCACCATAACTGGGTAAGGTTTGAAAATATTAAGTAAAGTACATAAAGCCTGCCCTTGTGTGACTTGCTTTGAGACCTTTGAAAAACCCGGCGATTTTCACCATCCCCAAAAAGACAATGGACTTTTTTGAAGTGACTGGTGGCTTCCGGCTCGGAGAGCCTCCCGCTCGGAGAGGGCAAAACTCCCCCATGGATACGTTGCTGAAAAGACCAACCCGAGAGCCTTGGCCTCCGGCCCGACTCCGTCCTGGAGGGGACTCCGCCCCGGAAGGGAGGGCCTACGCCCCGGAGAGAACTGAAAAAAAGCCCATCGTCTTTAGATCAATAGGGGCTATGCAAAGTCTCAGCAAATGAGGCTCGCAATGCATTGCTATGTTATACCCCTGCCAGCTGGATAAAAGAGATTGAAGCAGCATTGACAATCCCCTGAGCAATTCTTAACTTTTATAATATAAAAATAGTACACGAGGAGGAAAAAATAATCATGAGATTTGATAAATTTACGCTCAAGGCCCAGGAGGTGATACAAAATTCTCAAGATATAGCCTCCAAAAAAGGTCATCAACAGATAGAACCAGAACATCTGCTCTATGGCCTTTTGGAACAAAGAGAAGGTGTCGTTGGATCCCTTTTTGGAAAGATAGGGGTCAAGGAGGATAGTGTTCTCCATGAGTTGATACAGGCATTAGATCAACTGCCCAAAGTAAGTGGAGCAGGATATGGAGATGCCTACATCTCACCCCGGTCAAAGGCTGTTTTTGATCAGTCTGTAAAAGAAGCTGGCCAGATGCGAGATGAATATGTGAGTGTAGAACATATCTTGCTGGCAATCATTGAAGATAAAAAAGGGAAAGCAGCTACTATTTTGGGCTCCCATGGATTAACCAGGGACACCGTCCTTAAGGCCCTTATAGATATACGAGGCGGACAGAGAGTGGTGGACGCAAGTCCAGAGGATAAATACAACGCTATAGAACGGTTCAGCCGCAACCTTACTGACATGGCGGAAAATGATAAACTTGATCCAGTAATAGGCCGGGATGATGAAATTAGACGAGTGATACAGGTCCTCTCCAGAAGAACAAAAAATAATCCTGTTTTAATAGGGGAACCTGGAGTGGGTAAAACTGCAATTGCTGAAGGCCTGGCTCAAAGAATTGTTCAAGGTGATATTCCTGAAACCTTAAAAGATAAAAGGGTAATTTCTCTTGATATGGGTGCATTAATTGCAGGTGCAAAATATAGGGGTGAATTTGAGGATAGATTGAAGGCATTTCTTAAGGAAGTGACAGAGGCAGAAGGTTCCATTATTCTCTTCATAGATGAACTTCATACCCTGGTAGGTGCAGGGGCAGCCGAGGGAGCAGTGGATGCATCTAACATGCTTAAGCCCGCCCTGGCACGGGGTGAACTGAGATGTGTCGGTGCTACAACAATCAAGGAATACAGGAAACATATAGAAAAGGATGCTGCTCTGGAGAGACGCTTCCAGCCGATTGTAGTAACAGAACCAAGCGTAGAAGACACTATCTCCATACTCAGAGGCCTTAAAGAGAAATACGAGGTCCACCACGGTGTCAGGATTAAAGACTCTGCCCTTGTCTCTGCTGCAGTCCTTTCCAACAGATATATTACCGATCGCTTTCTCCCTGATAAGGCAATAGACCTGGTTGATGAGGCAACGAGCAGGTTAAGGATAGAAATAGACAGCCTTCCCTCTGAAATAGACAACCTGAGAAGAAAGACAACCCAGCTTGAGATAGAAAGAGAAGCACTCAAGAAGGAGTCAGATAATGCCTCGAAACAACGCTTAAAGAAGATAGATGAAGAACTCAAAGGTATCAAAGGGCAGGTTAATGAAATGACCAGCCACTGGCAAAAGGAAAAAGAAATTATTGGCCAAATAAGGGAAATAAAAGGAAAAATAGATTCCGCTAAATCAGAGGCACAGCTTGCTGAGAGACAGGGTGACCTGGCAAAGGCAGCAGAACTTCGATACAGTACTATCCTCCAGCTGGAAAAAAATCTAAATGAGGAAAATAGTGACCTTGCTGAGCTTCAGTCCACAAAAAAGATGCTCAAAGAAGAAGTAGACAGCGAGGATATTGCACAGGTTGTATCCAAATGGACAGGTATACCAATAGAGAGAATGATGGAGGGAGAAAGAGATAAGCTCCTCAAGATGGAAGAAAGGCTCGAAAAGAGGGTTATCGGGCAAAAAGAGGCTATAATATCTGTTTCCAATGCTGTCCGAAGGGCACGTTCAGGCCTGCAAGATCCAAACCGTCCTATAGGCTCATTTATATTCCTTGGCCCAACCGGTGTAGGTAAAACAGAGCTTGCAAAGGCACTAGCCGAGTTTTTATTTGATGATGAGCAATATATGATCCGGATCGATATGTCTGAATACATGGAGAAGCATTCGGTAGCAAGAATGATAGGAGCACCACCAGGATATGTTGGCTACGATGAGGGTGGTTATCTTACTGAGTCTGTCAGGACCCACCCCTATTCAGTCATTCTCTTAGACGAGATAGAAAAAGCTCATCCAGATGTCTTCAACATATTGCTTCAAATCTTAGATGATGGAAGGATGACCGATGGCAAGGGAAGGACTGTAGATTTTAAAAATACAGTCCTTATCATGACATCTAATATCGGAAGTCAGATAATAAAGGAGTTTGCGGGTAAGGATAAAGAAAAAATGGCCAGCGGTGTCATGGAAATGCTTCAGGCAACCTTTAAACCGGAATTCTTAAATAGGATTGATGAAATAATAACCTTTAACTCACTCGGGAAGGAAGAAATAAAGAAAATCGTTGATATACAAATTGATCAGTTAACAAGAAAACTTATGGATCATAAGATAAACCTTCAATTGACAAATGGAACAAGGGAATTTTTAGCAGATATAGGCTTTGATCCTATCTATGGCGCTCGACCACTTAAAAGGGCTATTCAGCATCATGTCGAGGATGAGCTGGCATTAAAGATACTGAGTGGTGATATAGCAGATGGAGATAGTGTTAATGTTGGTGTAGAAGATGGAAAGATAGTATTTACATAAGCAAAACGATGCTTCACTATTTATTTTAGCACCTTAAAAACAGTCGGATTTAAAACGTGCAGAATATGTAACACCAAAGTCAAAATTATAAACAGTGTACAGTGCCTAAAGATATGGATCTTAGCTTTACTGTAAAAACAGATGGCGCATGGACAGAGGCGATTTATTACCTTTAGCGCACTTTACACTTTTCCCTTTCATTCAGAATAGGGATTATGAATTTCAAATGTAGGAATGTATAAAATATGATGTCTTCAGGTCTATCCACAGTACGCCCGCTTACGAGATTAGCATCACTATATACCGAACACGTAAAAATAATTTTTAGATTCGTTTCCATTTTTCTTCTATCTTCTCTGCTTCTCCCCTCTCCTAGTGGAGGAGAGCAAGTCTTTTCAAGGGAAAACCCTGTTGTAAGGGTTGTCAGAAAAATAAGCCCTGCTGTGGTTAATATTAGTACCAGCAAATTAGTTGAAAGTGGGGTAAGCCCCTTTTTTCTCGAGGAAAATGATGATTTTTTTAACAAATTTTTCAGGGATTTTTTTGAGCCCCGAAAAAAACACTATGTCAAAAATAGCCTTGGCTCTGGTGTTATTATTGATAGCAATAACAAGTATATCTTGACAAATCACCATGTTATCGTAAGAGCATCAAAAATAACTATCACCTTAGCCAACCAGCAGGAGTTTAAGGCCAGAATAGTTGGAACTGATCCCGAATCGGATCTGGCTATTCTAAAAGTTGAGTCAGCAACTGAATTACCAGCAATTACCATGGGCAGATCAGATGACCTGATGATAGGAGAGACAGTTATTGCTATAGGTAATCCATTTGGCTTATCTCACACAGTAACCACTGGAGTGATAAGCGCTTTGAACAGATCTGTGAGGTCAAAAAGTGGTGTTTATCATAATTTTATCCAGATAGATGCCTCCATCAATCCTGGAAACAGCGGTGGTCCTCTCCTTAATATCAATGGTGAGTTAATAGGCATCAATACAGCCATCTATTCCGGTGCCGAGGGAATAGGTTTTGCTATACCTATCGACAGGGCAAAGGCAATTGTAAGCGATCTGATAAATTATGGTAAGGTTTATACTGCCTGGCTAGGTATCACGGTTCAGGATTTAGATGAAAGCCTAATCGATTATTTCCAGCTGCCCATAAGATACGGCGCTTTGATTACAGAAACTATAGCCGGCTCTCCAGCAAAAGAAAAGGGGCTTAAAAGGGGAGACGTTATTACGGAAATTGAAAAAAACAAGATTAAGACAACTCGCGATTACTATGACTACCTATCTCAGTATACTGCTGATGAAATACTTCATTTAGGCTTTCTCAGAAATGGAAAAAAACATCAAATAGCTATAAAAGCTGCTCCATTCCCACCTGAGCTTGCCCTTGAGCTGGCATTTGATCAGTTCGGTTTCAAGGTTGAAGAAGTGAACAGGTCCCTGGCCACTAAATACGGGATAAAAGAGACAGAAGGGCTGGTTATAGTGACTGTTAAAAAAGGCTCCCAGGCAGACAGTATTGGTCTTGCACCGGGTGACATTGTCAGGGGCATAAATGATCTTTCGTTCAAAACAAAGGAAGATTTTAAAGAAGCAGTTATTCGATATAGGCTCAAAGAAAGGGTAACAGTACTCATCCAAAGGGGATGGAGGGTCTATTCTATCTCCTTTAAAATGTAGACCAACCCATCTGGATCATTCTTGACACCTATCCGCCTTTCCCTTATACTCCTTTTTTCATATCTAAATGCTTACAGTGCGGGATTCCATGAGTAGTAAAAGATAATCAAAATCCGAAGGATATGGTTTCACAACAAGGAGAACTGTTTGTGGAAAGGAAAAAATCATTTCACTGGGCTTGGATTATATTAGCGACATGCTTTATTAGCCTATTTATAAACTATTCTGTTCGTCTTGGATATAGCGTAGTCCTTCCAGAAATGATTCGAACCTTACATTTTAGCCGAACCGCAGCGGGATCTATCTATAATGCCTATCTTTTCTTTTATATTGTCCTGGCACCCCTTACCGGTTACCTGGCAGACCGATTGGGCGCTCATTGTGTAATTACAACCTGCAGCCTCATCCTTGGCTTTGGAGCTCTCTTAATGGGGACTGTACATAGCCTCTGGGGAGCCTGTCTTTTTTACGGCATCGCAGGGATTGGAGCTACAGGCATGTGGGCTCCTGTCATTACTGTTGTCCAGCGCTGGTTTTCTCTCAATAAAAGAGGACTCGCACTTGGCATCCTCTCTACTGGATATGGCCTTGGCTTTGCCACCATTGGACTAGCCTTTCCATGGATTGTGCACCATTTTACCTGGCGCTATGCATGGTATTTTTTAGGTACAGGTGCACTGATAATGTCTCTAGTAAATGGCCTCTTGCTGAGAAACGATCCAAAAGATTCAGGATATTTGCCATGGGGACAGAATAATGAATCTGCCAGCAGTAGGGAAGGATATATAGCAAATCATGCCAAAGATATATCCTTATCCATGGTCTTTCAAAATAGTAGATTCTGGGTGATTGGGCTTTCTTATTTTTCAATCGCTTATAGCCTTTACGGAATTACCACATTTATGGTGGACTATGCCAAATATCAAATTGAACTGCCTTTAGATAAGGCAAGCCTTCTTGCCACTGTGCATGGAGTCTCCCAAGCTATAGGAGTCTTGACAATTTTGCCTCTTTCCGATTTTCTGGGCCGAAAAAAGACTATTATCCTTTCTAACTCTTTTATCACTGCCTGTCTCATCGGAATCCTATTCGCTGGAAATTCCTGGAAAATATTTTTTATACTTATAGGACTTATGGCCCTTTTTTATGGTGCAACATTTCCTCTCTATGGTGCCTGTGCAGGGGACTATTTTCCCAGGGGACTCATGGGGACCGTTATTGGAGCGTGGACACCCATGTATGGCCTTGGAGCTATCCTCGTCCACTGGGTTACCGGGATTTTACGAGATACTACAGGTAGTTATGGCATTGCCTTTATCATTAATGCATGTATGGCTGCAGCAGGGCTATTTTTGATGTGCATAGTTAAAAAAAGGGAGATTTCCTAAGGTTGTTTTCCTTATTACATAAAGGATTGATGGATACATCCTCAGGCAGAATTCTAAGATAGAATTTTAATGTTTTTATTTTAACTATTTTATGTTTTTATACGCATACATCGTAAGGCACTAATAGTTGCTAATATAAAAGGAGATTATGAAATCTTTATCCAAGTCTTATTTAATGGAAAACCTTGAAGAGGCTGTTCGCTTAGAGATTAAGACCGACCCGGAAGTAATTCGAAAGCAGGCCCTCTGGTGCGGCCTAAAGCCTGGACTCCGTGTACTCGATGCAGGGTGTGGGCCGGGTAAGATTACCTCAATTCTTCATGAAATGATTCAGCCCAATGGAGAAATCCTTGGTGTTGACGATTCAAAGGAAAGGATCCATTATGCCAAACAGCATTATGGCCAGAGACCAGGCATTGATTTTCAAATACATGATATAAGGGATCCCTTCGATGCTATGGGTCTTTTTGATCTTATCTGGGTTCGATTTGTTTTGGAGTACAACCGTGGTGAAAGCCCTGACATTATACGAAATCTGACCGCATGTCTAAAACCAGGTGGTTATCTTTGTTTGTTAGATCTTGACCATAACTGTTTAAACCATTATGAACTGCCTGCAAAGATGGAACATATCCTCTTTCAAGTGATGGATAGATTGATACAAGAATATAATTTCGATCCCTATTCAGGTCGAAAATTATATGCCTATCTATACGAT
The DNA here is from genome assembly GCA_046498285.1 of Desulfatiglandales bacterium. Classification (GTDB taxonomy): domain Bacteria; phylum Desulfobacterota; class DSM-4660; order Desulfatiglandales; family B25-G16; genus B33-G16. The sequence goes on from JAWOBA010000263.1 coordinate 13,600, forward strand.
CTGGATTATCAAGACATACATTTAGATCTTATAGCACACCATCTAATTTACGGCAAAATAAAGGATGAAGATATGTTCAATTGGATAAAAAAAGTGGAGGTAGCCGCTATAAAGGTCAAGAGCCTTTTCAAAGAATATTCCGGGGGTTTTGATTCCTTTTTCGCTGACTTTACTAAATTCTCTCTCAGCCGGAGGCGGTTTACCTATACCCCTCTTATCCTTTGCAAAGGCAAAAAGCCTTTATCTTTTAAAGCCATTAAATCTGGATAATCTTTTAATGAATATCATTTTCATGAAAAATATAAGATTGTTATTTATCTAGTTCTGTTCTTACGGCAACACCTAGTTTCGCTAACACATAAGGCTTCTTTATATAGGGACCTACACCCAATCTTTGAGCCTCTTCGACACGTTTTGATTCAGAAAAGCCGCTCACAATAATTGCCTTCTGTCCTGGATGGAATTCAAGGATCTTTTTGTATGTCTCAAGTCCATCAATTCCAGGATTCATAATCATATCCAAAATTATTAAATTGGCCTGACCATTTTTCATATATTCAACAGCTTCTTCACCGCTTGACACTGACGTAACAGAGTAACCTACCTTTTTAAGCATGCTCGATGCAAGTTCTCTTTGCTCTCGAACATCATCAACCACTAAAATAGACTCTCCCCTGCCCATAATATCTTCAAGGGATGCATGCAATTTCTCTTTGGCTAATTCCTCTCTGGTTACCGGAAAATACAGCTTAAATGTCGTTCCCTCTCCCTCCCTGCTTTGAAAATCAATATATCCATGATGATCTTTTACCGTACCCCACACAACTGCCATACCCAATCCTGTTCCGCTTCTTCCCATTACTTTTTTTGTGTAAAACGGCTCGAATATCTTTTCTCCATCCTCTAAAGAGATACCTATTCCTGTATCAGAAATGATAATAGTCGCATAATCACCCTCTTCCACATCATCATACCCTCTTATAGGGGCATCAATATATCGGTTTTTTGTGGATACGGAAATCGTCCCTCCTCCAGGCATAGCCTCAGCTGCGTTCACGATTAAATTCATAATGGTCTTTGAAAGGTGAACGGGAGACCCTGAAATAGGTAGCAAGTCTTTGCTAAGATCTGTTTCGAGTTGAACATCAGGATGAAATTCTCTCAGGATTTTGCATTCTGGAGACTTAAGATAATCAGACACAATGTTATTGAGGTTCACTACTTCCGTAACAGCAGTCCCCCGTCGAGCTAAGGTTAATAAATCCTGGACAATAGCAGCAGCTTTTTCTCCCGATTTTTGGATCGTTGAAATAGGTTTTCGGAGAGGACTGTCCTCTGGAAGATCCATTAACAACAACTCAGGATAACTGACAAGACCAGCAAGAACATTATTGAGATCATGTGCAACACCACCTGCAAGTGTGCCAATGGCCTCCATTTTTTGAGACCTTCGGAGTTGTGCTTCGAGCCTTTGTTTTTCTTGCTCGGCATGCTTGCGCTCAGTTATATCGGCCATAATACCTCGAAACCCGATGGGATGGTTTTCTGCATCCCTTATAAGAGATATGGAAACTTCTACATGTACTTCTGTGCCGTCCTGTTTTATGAGGCCGAAATCAAATCGTTTATTAGGTTCTCCTGTCCTGTATACTTGGTTAAAGAATTTATCCCATTTTTTAGCATTCTTCTTATCCATAAACTGTCTGCAATTCAAACCAATCAATCCACCTTTGACATATCCAAGGATTTTACACATTGAATCATTCACGAAGGTAAAGTTTTGATCAAGGTCAATCTCATAGTATCCTTCTTCAATACTTCCAAGGATACTTCGGTATTTTCCCTCGCTCTCTTGAAGTTTCTGAAAAGATATAGCATTACTTATGCTTATAGCGGCTTGGGAGGCAATCCCCATCAACAAGCTCATATCGGTCTGAGTGAGTGCCCTTTTAGATCTAATGTTATCTACAAACAATACCCCTAAAGATTCTCCCTTATAAATAACAGGTGTGCACATAAATGATTGCGCGCCTGTTTTTTCGACAAACTTCAGGCTCTTAGTAGAAAGGTCTTTTTCAATCTCGGTAATATCATTCACTAAGTAGGTCTTTTGCTGTTTAAAGGCCTGAACTGCAGGCCCCTTGGATCGAGGCTGATCCAGATGAAAATCAGTATTTCTTAAAAGACCTTCAATCTCCGGATTATATCCGTAACCGACACTGTAACAAAGACGGGTCTTTTCCTTGTTGGAAAGCCATATCCCACCCCTATCAAAATCCAATCGTTTTTCCATGGTATCTATAAAGGATTTCAGCAGCTGCTGGATATCCAAAAGCATGGAGATGGCCTGACCGATTTCTTTTACAAGCAATGTATTATTGTAACGTGTGTTAATCTCATCCAAAAGGCCCTTGGCTGCATCACCCTGGGTTTCGATGGTTTTGGAGAGATCCTTGTTTTCAAGATGCTCAGAGTAAAATGAAAATCCCATGCTAATAAGGGCACATAACAAGATACAAGAAATCCAGGGCATAATTGGTAAGACAAAGAAGAGACCAAAAGACAGCAGTACACCTGCTAACACTGAATAATTACGGACCCGTTTCCAGATAAGGGAGGGCGTCTTTTCCCAGGTGATTATGTAACGGCAGCAGTCATCACCCCTGTGTATGCA
>JAWOBA010000275.1:0-5860 GCA_046498285.1 Desulfatiglandales bacterium
TTGACCTTGACGAAAAATCCTGGTTTTCGTTCGGGCACTATAATACCTGAAAAACTGACCATTTTTGCCAATTTCTTCTTTGAATTTAAAATCGGCAGCCTGATCAATACTAATGAGTGCATCGAATGACCATCCCAAATCAAAAATACAGGGCTTTTGTTGTCGTGCATGAGCTTGCGCAAAAACTCGCAGACGCGTTCACTGTGGACGGTCTTTTTTAAAGTGGTGTTCTTCCAATCGGCAACCATCTTGCGCGTCCACAAAGCAAAAGGCAGTTTCAACTGCTGAGGATCTTTGTCCCTAACAGTTTTGTGCGGATTTTAAAGAAAATCAATCCTGCAGGTATTTTTCATTTTCCTTTAATAACTTGTCCAAAAGAGGCTGAAGATATTCTTCCCCGATCAAATTTCTAAGATGGGGTTTGGATTCTTCCAAAACATTTCTGAGAAAATTGCGTCTTATATCAGGAGGTTGGCTCGCCACTTCCGCCCAGCTGTCGAATTGGCTTTTCTCCACTGCACTCACAGCGCCGGACCTAAATGCACCCTTAAAGGTCATAACTTCAACATCAGGAAATTTTGCATTTGCAATCTGTGAAAATTCAGTGATCTTTTTCTCCTGTCTTGCCGCACCTAAGGTAACATCTCGAATTATTTTGCAGCAATCAAATATTCCCATGTTGGCCGTTGTATGGCTCAGGAACCTAAAGTCGTTTTTGTCCACCCCTTCCTGTATAGCATCTACAGCCAATGGATCGTATTGAAAATCATTCAGACAAATATCTACACCTTCCTTAAATTGCAACACTCTATTAAGAGAGACCATATCCCTTTGCATTTTATCAAGATCAATTGCAGCTAAATCATCTATAAAACCAAAAGCATGCCTAACTTGATGCCATCTGCTAAAAGAGTTCCACATCTTATATCCACGCTCTGTCTCCAGATCAGTGCCTCCCTCTAATGGAGCATGTCTTTTCCCAGAAATTGTACAACCAGACTGTATCGTAGGCAAGTTATCCAAAGTTGAAACCCTGGAGGTAACCCAATTGGCTATATTATGAAAGGCAACCCCTAATTCTGGAGCATAACCTTTCTTCGGATTTCCGGCAGCAGGGAATGCACCATTCACCACCATTATTCCAGGTTGAATTATCTGGGCCAAACAAAGAGCGACCAAGAATTCAGCATAGGCCTGAAGTGCAATGCCATAGATAGTAGCCGGGGCTGTAAGACATGTAACTGGCATACTCGTAATATATAAGGGTAAATTTTCTTTGGCACATTTGAAAAATATATCTATATTATCCACTGCCTTGGCGCTTTTACCTGCCTCATTAAACATTAACGGAGAATTAATAGGAGAATGAGTAGTGCAAATCAGTCCTGTTTTTTTATATTCTTCTTTTGCCTTTCTAATTCCTACATCAGTTTGAGCCCTTATATAAATAAATCCAGAATAATATTTACGCATTACATCTATCTGTTTTTCTTCCTCTTCTGGTGTAAACTTTGCACTTGCACTCTTGAACATGAAAGGAATATTAAAATGTTCAGCCATATCCATCATTTCAGCAATATGAATCTCACTTATAGGGGTTATATAATCATCTCCACGCTTGACAAACATCGCAACCCCGCCTCCTCCGAAAGAATGTTCCGGAACAGGAAACTGGTCACGTCTCGGTGCGGAAGCCAAACAAGATTCAACCAGATCGCTCATGATGTGAATACGCTGTGTTGTCTCGTCATAAGCAGCTAAATTTGTACTCTCAAATGTCTCAATTACCCTCCTATCATTGCATTTTATTCCAATATCCTGCAATATCTGCTTGGATGCCACTTTTACCCTTTGCTCTAAACTTTCATTTACAATTTTTTTACCTTCCTGTGAAATCATAAATCTTCCTCCAACTATAAAATTATAAGCATGTAATAGACTGTTAAAATACTTTACAGTTTATTTTGCAACTTTTATGCCATCAGAGAGGTCCAAAGGATAGAAGAATAGAGGAAAGGGGGAGATATACTTGACAATGCCAATCCGGGCATAGGTATATAGACATCAATATTAGAACAGGAGTTTCGGAGATGAACGGCAAAAAAACCTCAAACTGCCGCAGGGCGGGCCTTTACGCCGACACGGGCTGTAAGACCCCTCCGGCGTCCACCCGGTGGTTGAACGCGGATAGGACTTCAGCCTGGGTCTTACTGGGCGTCCCCATTCGCAGGGTAGGCCTACGGTCCTTGTTTCACAGGGTCAATACAGAGTAAGTAGTGCCTGAACGAAAACCGTCTTTTTCGCCAATCTCTGCGTCCGGCTCAAATTTTAATCCTCAAAATACGTCGAGTATTCCTGCGGTTAAAATTTTCGCCGTCCTTGACCTTGACGAAAAATCTTGGTTTTCGTTCGGGCACTAAGTACAAATGCCGCATCTCATCCATGACGTCTTCGGCGGTCCGGTGGATGGCATGGGCGGCAAGCTTAGGCTCGATACGACGCAAATATACCATCGCAGCAACGCATGTAAATAAATGACACCGGATCTTGCTGTCGCTCCAGTGCCGGATCAATCGGATGTCGACGATGTCATCATTATTGCTGACCCGGAATCGGTTTTCAAACTAATCACCGTCCGCTCTTTGCCATCAGTATTCACCCTTTGTCCGGTACGCAAGCAGGCGGTCTTCTTCCGGGCCGCAAGCCTCCAGGCCAGACAGCATTATTGGCCTTTCCAGGATGTGCACTTTGAATCCGCCATTTTTCAGATCCGCCAAATCCTGAATATTGCCCGAGCATAGCCGGAATGTGCAATCACTCATTTATCCAAGACAGGTTGAGGTGTGCAGGATTACGGGGACTTGTTTTTTGCAAAACACTTATACTGTTGTTATATTTAAAGAAATATTTATTGTTTTTATCTGGTTCTCGATCTCATGTTATCATTCATATAATCTGCCTTTCCGCTGAGAAAAACTACACTACATTATACTCCCGGTTATTTCAGTTGCCTGATGAGAATGTAAAAAATAGCCGCCAGGTCAAACCGTTTTTGGGGGCTGCAAAAGAAAATTTACAGGAATAAAGAAATGACAGCTTCTGAAATCTCCGAAGAAGAAGCCCGCGAATACGCCGAGAGTATCATCAACACTGTGCGTGAGTCCTTAATCGTTCTGACTCATGATTTAAGGGTGATTTCCGCCAATCGTTCCTTTTATGACGCTTTTCAGGTAAAACCTGAAGAGACCGTTGGGCAGCTTATCTATGACCTGGGCAACAAACAGTGGGACATTCCCAAACTGCGACAACTGCTCGAAACCCTGCTTCCCCAAAAAACAACCCTTGATGACTACGAGGTAGAACACGAATTTGCCGGCATCGGCAGGCGCACCATGCTTTTTAATGCCCGTGAAATTCAAAGAAAGTTCGGAAAAGAGCGTCTTATCCTCCTTGCCATAGAAGACATCACTGAGCGCAAACGACTGGAAAACCTGTTATCAGAATCTGAAGAACGCTACAGGCGCCTTTTTGAAACTGCAAATGACGGGATGTTGCTTCTGGAAAAAGCTGAAGGAAAGATAACCCATGCCAATCCTGCCATCACTGAGATGTTGGGTTGTAGTCATGATGAGCTTTATGGAAAAGGGGTCATAGATATCGGTTTTCCCCGAGACATCGGGACCATTCAGGAAATATCTCAGACACTGGAAACCGACGGCATCCTTACTTACAAAGATGCGCCGGTGCAGACAAAGACCGGGCAAGTAATTTATACCGATATTTATATGGTCGACAAGGCAAGGTTGGTGCAATGCAATATTCGCAATATCACCGACCGCAAACGGATGGAAGAAGACTTACGAAAAATCGAATGGATGCTTTCCAGTCAACAGGAAACCCATTTGTCCGAAGACCACGCTTCAAAAAAGCCTTATGTCCCGCCTTACGGGGATTTGACAGAACTCAATACCAGCCGGGAAATACTTGATGCGGTAGGAGAAGAAACGCTTAAAAATATCGTAGGCGATTTCCTGGATATGCTCGAAACTTCGGTTGCGGTTTATGAAAGAAACGGCGATTATGCCCTGGGCATATTTTCTTCTGCGTGGTGCAGGTTCATGGATCAGGCTTCATATCGTTTGTGCAAGACAGACGACAGTTCACAGGCCCTGAGATGCGGGAGATGGCTTTGCCATGAATCATGCTGGACAACCGCAAAACAGGCCACAGAGACAGGAGTCCCGGTGGATGTTGCGTGTGAAGGGGGGATTCGGCTTTATGCCGTGCCTATATTTGCCAGCGGTGAGATAATCGGCACGATTAATGTGGGGTACGGCGACCCGCCAACTGAAATTAACAAACTGTCAGAACTGGCTGAAAAATACGGTGTAGATGTAAAAGACTTGGTCGAGTGTTCAAATGCCTATGAAAGCCGTCCGCCTTTTATCATTGAACTGGCCAAACAAAGGATTCGTTCCGCAGCTCATTTAATCGGCGAGATCGTGGAGCGCAAGAGAGCCGAAGAATCCCTTCGCCAGTCTGAGAACTACTACCGTGCCATATTCGAGACCTCTGGAACGGCTATGTTCATTATTGAAGAGGATACAAGAATTACTCTTGTCAACTCTAATTTCGAAGAACTTTCCGGATATTCAAAGCAGGAGGTTGAAGGAAAAAAATTCTGGACTGAATTTATTCAACCAGATGATTTGGCCTGGATGAAGGAAAACCATTATTTGCGACGCCAAAATCCGGAGGCTGCACCACGGCATTATGAGTTCCGTTTCATTAATCGCCGCAATGAAAAACGAAATATTTTGGTGGCCGTGGATATGATTCCCGGAACCAATCGCAGCATAGCTTCCTGCATAGATATCACTGATCGCAAACAGGCCGAGGAAGCCGTGCGCCAGTCTGAGAATTACTACCGCGCCATATTCGAAACATCGGGCTCGGCAATGTTTATTCTTGAGCAGGATACCACCATTTCGCGTGTTAATTCCAACTTTGAAAAACTGTCAGGCTATTCCAGGGATGAACTTGAGTGGAAGAAATCCTGGACCGAGTTTGTGCATTCAGATGATGTGGAGTGGATGAAGAAAAATCACTATTCGCGCAGACGTGACCCCCGGGCAGCTCCCCTCAGTTATGAGTTCCGGTTTTTTGTCCGCAACGGTGAGCTGCGCCACGGCTATTTGACCGTCGACATGATTGCCGACACTACACAGAGCGTGGTTTCTCTTATAGATATTACTGAACTCAAGCGAGCGGAGATGGCGCTCCGGCAAAGCGAGGCAAAGCTCCAAACCATCATCGAAGCGGCCGAAGGCTTTATTTCCACCCATGACCGGCAGCTGAGAATCGAGTTTATGAGCAAGTCGCTTATTGATAAAATCGGCCGGGACGCCACAGGCGAGTTTTGCTACAAGGCTCTGTGGGGATTTGATTCTCCGTGCCCCTGGTGCTGCAGTGATTTGGTTTTTAACGGCAAGGCCGAGCGCCTGGAATATCAAAACCCCAAAACCGGGTGCTGGTACTATACCATTCTGTCGCCCATCTTCGATGAAAGCGGCCGGGTTTCCAATCTTGAGGCCCTTACCATTGACATTACGGAGCGCAAACGCCAGGAAATAGCGCTTGCCGAACGTGCGGCCTATCTGGACAAGGAAAACATCCGCCTGAAATCCAGCATGAAAGAGCGTTTCCGGTTCGGCGATATCATCGGCAAAAGTCCTGCAATGCAGGCTGTTTATGACATGATTTTAAAGGCCGCGGCAACAGATTCCAATGTCGTGATTTACGGTGAAACCGGAACCGGTAAAGAGTTAGTGGCAAAAGCGATCCATGAAAACAGCGATCG
>JAWOBA010000126.1:0-5716 GCA_046498285.1 Desulfatiglandales bacterium
CTTTCTCTAGAAGGTAGCATGAAGTTTTCAGATAAATGGAAGGCGAGCCTTACCATACAAACCAACATTACCGATGATCCTGGAGAAATGAAAGACTCAGACTGGCTAACTCCGAGCAACCCAACCCGCCTTGATGTTTTCTCAACAAGCAACACCGAACTTGATGCAATGATATGGGATATCAACCTTGGGTACGAGTTTTACAGAGCACCACAATTCTCTCTTATCGTAGGAGGTGGCATTCTTCACCAGAACTTTGATTTCAAGTGCAGGCTTATACGACAGTACTCTCCTTCTGGCCTGCGTGGTTATGATTATATAGGAGATGGCTCTGTGGGACTAACTTACGAAATCACATATACGATCCCCTATGTCGAGCTCGGAATACAATCTAACCTTACTGATAAATTCAGTGTGGGAGGCAGCCTTGGTTATTCTCCAATCGTTACTGTAGAAGATCAGGATCGACATATTTTACGAAATAAAGTCAACAGGGGTGATCTTGAAGGAAATGCATTATTGCTCTCTGTTGAAGGACGTTATGATATGTTCACCAATTGGTTCCTGATGTTTGGTATTGATTATCTAAAAATCGAAACAGATAAGGGGGATATGGTAGCTAGATTTGAAGGTGCAGAGAGGATATCTAACCATACGGTCACTGAAGAGGTTGAGAGTACGCAAACATCCTTTATGTTGACCGTGGGATATTACTTTTAATAAGGTCTCTAAAGACTCACATGTCTCTGGTCTACCCTTAGTCCAAGCATGTGGTATAAAAAGATTGTACAATACCTTCAGATACTACCGCCAGATTGGGCTATAATTTTATGGTTAAAGCTCTCAAAAACAATTGGACGAACAAGGCTAGAATAATACCTCTTATTCTGGCCTTGCTATTTATCATAATATGCATACCCCGGACATCACCATCACAGGTATTTCAGGATACGAAAGCAATAACAAATGAGTTCATACAAATAAAGGAAAAACTTCACTGTAACTCACATGCATTAACTGATGTGGTGAGAAGTATCGATGCCATAGGAAAATCACCAGCTAATAAAAAAGATAGCTTATGGCTGTCTTTTGTTGGACGCACAGTAGAATATGTAAGAGATGTAATAGACGATTCAATAGATACCTTGGATATACTATCCTCAGAGCTACTAACAGATTATAACCTATCCGCTTATACAGCCTTTTTTATCAGGGATTCCGGTATAAAAAAAGATGCCATTTTAAGTAAAATCGAATTGATAGAATCGTTTCATGGTGAGATAAAAGATGTTGTTGTTATGGATTTAATAGATAGAGCAAAGGACACCATGAATAGGTCACAAAAATTATTTGATATAAGTGTGAAAAGATTGCTTCTATTAAAGGCTGCTCAATAAAAAAATCCCCAACAATCAAAGTATCTGGCTCAGGAATAACTTAGTTCTCTCATGAGTGGGATTGGTAAAGAAATGTTCCGCGGTTCCCTCCTCAACGAGCCGCCCATCGTCCATAAACACAACCCGATCTGAGACCTCTCTGGCAAACCCCATCTCATGGGTTACCACAACCATGGTCATACCCTCACGTGCAAGTGTTTTCATAACGTCCAGAACCTCACCTATCATTTCAGGATCGAGTGCTGATGTAGCCTCATCGAACATCATGATTTTTGGGTGCATTGCCAGGGCCCGGGCAATAGCAACCCTCTGTTGTTGTCCGCCCGAAAGCTGAGATGGATAGACATTTCCCTTTTCTAATATTCCCACCTTTTTTAAAAGACCCTGGGAAATTTCTTTTGCCTCCTTCTTGCCCCTTTTCCGTACAATCATTTGGGCCAATGACACATTCTCAAGGACAGTCATATGGGGGAAGAGATTAAAATGCTGAAAAACCATACCGATCTCTTCTCTAATCTCATTTATGTTTACCTTCTTTTCATTGATGTTAACGCTGTCAATAATAATCTCACCGCTGTCTATTTCCTCGAGACGATTAAGACACCTAAGAAATGTGCTCTTACCAGATCCACTAGGGCCAATGAATACTACTACTTCCCCTTTCTTGATGTCGGTTGAGAAGTCAACCAGCGCATTTACCTCACTACGGTCAGGGGTCTTGAATGTCTTGTATATATTTTTTGCTTTAATCACTGATGGCAAGTCTCCTTTCAATATATTGTGTAGCCATGGATAGGGCAAAGGTCATCACCAAATAGAGGAAGGCTACAGTAAAATATATCTCAAAGGCATAGTAGGTTCTGGCTACGGCCTGCTGCCCTTGAAACATAAGATCAGCAAGGGCAATGACCGAAACAAGGGAAGAATCCTTTACCAATGAAATAAACTGACCAGCCAGAGGAGGGATAATTCGTTTGAAGGCCTGGGGAAGAATAATATACCGCATAGCTTGAGGATATGTCATGCCAAGGGATCGGGAGGCCTCCATCTGACCCTTGTCGATAGATTGGATGCCTGCGCGAACGATTTCACCAACATAGGCTCCTGCAAAAATTGATAGAGCGGCTGTACCAGCTACAAATGGCGAGAGTCTCAGCATAGACCCCACAAAAAAGTAGATGATATAGATCTGGACAAGGAGGGGGGTATTTCTTACGACTTCTACATAGGAAAGTGAGATCCACCGAGTCACGGGCTCCTTTGAAAGCCTCGCAATGCCTACGATCGTTCCAATAATAACGGCAAAAAAGATCGATGCAACAGAGATCTTTAGGGTTAGCACGAAACCCGTCATCAGAACACCCATCCGTAATCGAATTGCGGAATCATCCGCAGACTTTGCACCATAATAAAACAGCATTTCAGGAACCTTTTCCCAGTGCCATGAGTACGTAATCCCTTTCCGTGTAAAAAAATAATAAACAAATAACGTGATGATTGCCAGAATAACCAAGGTAATCACTGATCTTTTGTTAAAAGTCAAGCCGCCCCTCCTTTTTTTAAATAAAAGGGGGATATTAACTCAGTCCCCCTTTCCCTTGCTTTACTGTTGTTCAGCCAATTCTTTTACATAGTCCACGAACCATTTTTGTTTTAATGTATCCCAGCGGCCATCACCGCGAACCTGTGCCAGAAAATTATTAAGAAAGTTGAGAAAGTCTGGATCTCCCTTTCGTATGGCCCATGCGAGGGGTTCATAAGTGAGGGGCTCGAAAATTCCAACAGTATCATTCTTGTACTTAGCAGCAAATACTCGAACCTGTGGTTCATCATAGATAAAGGCATCGGCAAGCCCATTGGCTACTTGAAGGGCTCCCTCAGCCTCCGTCTTAAAAAGTCTTAGTTTTGCTTTAGGCATCATTTTTTCCGCAGTAAATCCCCCGGTTACCCCCAGCTTGCTGGTGATAACTATGCCTTCCTTATTGAGATCGTTGTAGCTTTTGTATTTTTCCACGTCCTTCTTATTGATCAACAGGCATTGACCGATATAATAATAGGGATTACAAAAGTTGACCTTAAGGTTTCTGCTCTGGAGGGCTGTCATCCCTGACATGATGATATCGAATTTGTGGGTCATCAGGGCCGGTATAATGCCTTCCCATGCTGTATTGACAAGTTTAACCTTTTTTTCTCCTCCCTCTCCAAAGATAGCCTTGCCCATTTCATATGCCATGTCTACATCAAATCCAACAATATTTCCCTTCTCATCCTGCATTTCAAAAGGTTGATACCCTGCTTCCATGCCAACAAGAAGCTGACCACGTTTTAAGATTTCTTCGAGAGTAGATGCCTTGGCAAGATCCTCTGTTGAGAATGCCATTGCAGAACTCACCCCAAATGAACCAATAAGCATTGAGACAAAAATTATGAACAGTAACTTTTTCATCCTGACCTCCTCTTTTTTATTAATTTTAGTAATTGTCCAGCAAGCAACCATGGGCTTTTTCATTGCCCATTCTACTATCTATCTTTTATTGTCACCTCCTTTCTTTCTCGATTGATAATTACTATTTGTTTTCCTGCCTATATCAATCTGTGTCTATTTTTATCATATTTTTTTCTGATAAACCAGAAACTTGTCTTCTATCTCTATAAAGAACTAATCAATCATGTCAACACATTTATTGAAATAGGCTTCCCAGTTACCAACCGCAGTCATATTTCTTGGGCAATTATTTTATCGATATTTGCTTGTAAAGAAATTCTTCTCAAAAAAAGGAATCAAAAATCTACACTTTTGGCTGGATTTAGAAAAAGAAAAATTCATAAGCCATTTCCATCCACGCATTTCGGGATGGGGCGATAAAGGGTGGCCATAAATACTAAACTCTCCGCAGTCATGAGGAACTACCAAGGCCAACATCTCCTGATGAAAAGTTTATTAGGAAAAGTCAATTGCCAACCAAAATCGCCTCGATTCTTTGCAGTGCCTAATCGATCTCTACTTTTGTAATTACTAACGGTGGTATAAGGCGAATAATATTTTCGTGAGTATCCTTATATAGAATACCTTGCCTCATGAGCTGCTCACAAAACCACCGGCCCCTCAGGATTTGAGGAAAAGTTCAGCACCAATCATGAGCCCTTTCCCACGGACTTCTTTGATGTAGGAGTTCTTGATTTTCCTTAATGGAGTCAAAAACTAATCCCCAAGCGTACTCGCATTTTCTATTATCTTTTCTTCAATTAAGACCTTGATGGCCGTTCGCGCCACAGCACAGGCCAGAGTATTATAGCCGAAGGTACTTCCATGCTCACCGGGCATAAAAACGCCCAAAACCTCGGTATTAGACAAGACTGCAGAAATGGGGTATGATTCTCCAGAAAGGGTTTTGCCAATAAGCGTCACGTCGGCCTCTATTTCATCGTGCTCTTCATTAAGAAGTTTACCTATCCTGCCCAATTCAGTCTGTATCTCATCAAGGATAAGGACTATGTGGTTAGGCTTGCAAATAAGACTCAACATCTTTTAGATACCCTGATGGCGGAACAATTACTCCTGCCTCCCTTGGATAATAGGTTCAAGCCACGGTATTTGGGGTAATAGCCTTCTCTAGTGCCCTGGCTTCCCCAAAAAGAAATGATCTTAAATCCAGGTGAAAAGGAACCAAAACCATTCCTGTTATGTTTTTCACTACTGAATCCTATAATTGGGATGCTTCTACCGTAAAAGTTGTTCTCGCACACACGTATTTTACTATTCTGGAAGACCGATTGAAATCTGGAGATTGCATAGAGAAATGATACAAAAGATTAGTCACACTCTATAGGATATCATATATTATATAATAGATACCTAAAAAATGTATAGGACAAAGTTCCTTGTGTGTCAACGCAAAAGGGATTGTCCTGATATTTACGAATTAAAAGCGGACTGTTTTTGAGAGGTTTATGATTTAAAAGTGGACTATCCGAAAGCCTAGTCAGTTTGAGTAAGAGTAGAAGATATGGGAATGTGGGAAAGTGAAAAGGTTTTCCACATTCCCATATCTCAAAATCCCATAAGATCAGTAACTGACAGTTGATGAAGACACCTTTTAGAAGAGTCGGATTAGTCCTGTTGAAGCTACCAGTGAGTAAGGATGAACCAGTTTCCAAGTGGTGATAGGGCCTGAATTCAGTCCACTTTTAAAAAATTGCTAACATTAAAAAATCGATGTCTGTGAAACATTGACCCCCCCCCTTAGAAAATCACTCAGGATGGTTAAAGGCAGGCCAGGGACGCAAAGGGGTGTTTGGAACTGGTGAAATGCTTCGCC
>JAWOBA010000129.1:0-8222 GCA_046498285.1 Desulfatiglandales bacterium
CTTCAGGACCTGCAGCCGGGAAGCTCTATGATGCCCGGCAAGGTGAACCCGGTGATACCGGAGAGCACCATGATGGTGTGCGCCACGGTGATAGGTCATGATGCGGCAATAACCATGGGGGGCCAGCACGGCAACTTCGAGCTCAACACCATGATGCCGATCATGGCGGACCACCTCTTGGAATCCATCCGCCTTCTGGCGAATGCCTCGCGAAACCTGGCGGAACAATGTGTAAAAGGAATAGAGGCAAATAAAGACCGCATGCGCTCCCTTGTTGGACAGAGCTTTGCCGTAGCCACTGCCCTGACCCCGAAAATCGGGTATGACGCAGCCGCCGGTATCGTCAAGGAGGCCTTCTCAGCAGGTATGACCGTTTTGCAAGTCTCGATTGAGCAAGGCATACTCCCTGAGAAAGAACTCAAGCGCCTCCTGGATCCGAAGCTGTTAACCAGATCAGGCGGTTTCAATGATTACTAAGAACAGCCCCAGCTGGAATATAGCAGATGTGTTATGGGTCTTTTCTGTCGTTCCAAGGCTCCCGGCCTGGTCTTTTCAGTGACTTATCTATGGGGGATTCTTGCCCCCTCCGCATTCCCCTCGGCAAGCTCGGGGCTGCGGCTTCCCCCATCGATAAGCCACGAAAAGGACAGCGGCCTTCCGCCAGTCACTCAAAAAAGACCCATAACACGGCCATATGTATGCCGGGGAAATACTTTGCTGCTCAGAGCAGCAGCAGTGAGAGAATAGAATGACTGCTTATACCCATCAGACGCTACATCCGGACAGCCATGCTCGCTCTTCCGCCCAACGGAATATGCTTGTGGTCATCTCAATCACCACAGGGATTATGATCGCTGAGATAATCGGCGGCCTTTTGGCCAATAGCCTCGCCTTGTTGAGCGACGCGGGACATATGTTGACCGATATTCTTGCCCTTGGCTTGAGCCTGGCAGCCATGAAATTCGCCCGGAGGCCCCCGACGCCTGCAAAGACATTCGGGTTCTATCGATTGGAGATCCTGGCTGCCTTCTTCAACGGCATGCTGCTTCTTGTTATCTCCTTGTACATATTCTATGAGGCGTACCACCGCCTCATTGATCCCCGGGAAATCAAAGGCCTATTCATGCTCCTGGTTGCCGCCATAGGGCTTCTGGCCAATGGGGTGGGCATAGCGGTTCTGAGGAAATCTGTCCACAGCAGTCTGAATGTGAGATCGGCATTCTTTCACCTGGTGGGAGATACGGTCTCCTCAGCGGGGGTCATTGTTGGAGGGATCGTGATCATTCTTACGGGCTGGTATGTGGTGGACCCTATCATTAGCATCCTTATCGGGGGGCTGATCCTCAGGGGGGCCTACAGTCTGGTGAGGGAATCAATCGATATCCTCCTCGAGGCGACACCAAAGGAGATAGATGTGGAGGAAATGTTAGGCGATCTGGTTAGAATCGAGGGCGTGAAGGAGGTGCATCACCTGCACCTATGGACGATTACCTCCGGCATATACGCCATGAGCTCCCACGTGGTAATCGATGATCTCTTGATCAGCAAAAGCACCCAGATATTGGAGGAGATCGAAAAACTCCTCCAGGGCAAATACAGCATGGAACATATCACGATTCAATTTGAGTGCGAATCCTGCGGGGATGATCTGGTGAAAGACACAAATTCCTGCTGAAAACGTGAGGGAGGAGACCATGGGTATTGCATCCAGCATTATCCTCTATAGTGCTATTGCAGGATTGTCTACCATGGTGGGGATTACTCTGGTAATCGTGGGGGAGGCATGGGTCCTTCGATACTCCCACTATGTAAACTCCTTTGCCGCGGGGTTAATATTGGGGGTGGCATTTTTCCACCTCTTCCCCGAATCGCTGGAGCTCTCCGGAAATGCCCTGCTTTTCATTTTTCTGGGCTTTCTCGTCTTCTATTTGCTGGAAAACGTTATGGTGCTCCACTCCGGATCTGAGATACACTTCAGCGAAAAGAAAAATCCCCGCCATGCCAAGGGACTGGTCATGTTCTCCGGCCTCTTCTTTCACTCCTTGATCGACGGCGTTATTATAGGCGTGGGTTTTGAGATAGATCCGAATCTCGGCCTATTGACCTCGCTGGGGATCATCTCCCATGAACTTCCCGAAGGGGTAACCACCTTTTCCCTGTTGGTTACCTCGATACCAAGAAAAACTGCCTTAAAAATGGCCGTTGCCGTAGCGCTTGCCACCCCATTGGGAGCATTGCTTTCCCTTGCCTTTATCGGCAGCTTATCGGAATCCGCTGTGGGATTATTGCTCGCCATGGCCGGAGGCTCTTTCCTCTATGTCGGGGCTTCTGATCTCATTCCCGAAACGCATGAAGAGAAGGGAATTACAAATGCGGCATTTTTATTTCTGGGGATCCTTTGCTTATTCTCCTTATCAAAAATGATCACAGCCTAGTGGTTCCACTTATAGCTTGCATGATCCTTTTATGAGACCGCCTGTTGTCACGTTCCTTCTTTTACCTTTAACCCAGATTATGCAGCAGCCACCTACTGCGACCTGAAAAACCTTGCTGCAACGCTCGCTTCACGATTTTGCTTCTCAACATATGTACAAATATGCCTTCGGCGCAAAATCGCTCCAACTTCTCGTTTCGCTGAGGTTTTTCCACCCTCCTGACGATGCCTACTGCATAATCTGGGTTTAATCTAGGTAGTGGTTTTTAAAACGTGAATCCAGCATCTTGGCTTGAACTACCTTCTTTCTATGCCTGCTTATCTTTGCCAGGTACTTGATCGCTCTTCGCTCAAAGGCATTGATTATCGATAACTAATTAAATTTACAATTTCTCTTAACAGATACCGGTGCAATGTTTGAAACACAAATCATCATTGCTTGTACCTTCATAATGTCAATTTCAGCAAAATATCGTCATAAAGTAATATGAAACTTGGAGGTTAATCAGATCAGATGGGTTTAATAGCTTAGGATTCCGTGGAGTTCTGTGGACTAAAAATTACAGATTCCATGCCATATTCTTTTAACGGATTCTGCCTAATCTTATTACAACATGCAAACTCAATACTAAACTTTTGGGTTTCAAATTTGTCCAGGTGTATGGCAGCAATCAAAAGTCAGGGGTTCGATGATTTCAACCGCAATTAAAGAACATATGGTTTCATGCAAAGGCAAGAATTCATCTTGTAATGTGTGATACTCTATCAAGTAGCTGGAGGAACAGTGCGTAGTATTCAGCAAGAAAGTGTGGGTGAACATTCATTGCCAGGCTGAGCTCTAATAGGCGTTGCGGTCCACCCCTTGCAGACCCGAATGCTTGGTGGTATGGAGAAGCGGATTTAGGAGGTCCCCTTTACCCTATCAGATGTATGGGCATCGCTGACGAGTTTGTATTTCTCGATAATTCCCTGTGCAAATCGTTTTCGGCTGTCAGGTTCTCCCAAACCAAAAGTCTCCAGATATCCCAGAAGCCGATTTTCGTCTCCGGACTCAGCGAGTAGTCCTGTACAAAAGTAGTAAATACTCACGCCTCGGTGAATGCGAGAGTAAGTGCGTCCTCTTAGATGTTCGATTGCAAATCTACTTATCACTTCGGACTGATGCCTCAAGCCAGCTTCAAGTTCTGAGAGCTCTGAAATCCCAACGAAGAATAATTTCTCAACTACTGACTCCGCAAACCATTCCTCGAATACTAACTCAAGGCCAGTCTGGCTTTGAATTTCTTCATCCATAATCCTGACTAGGCCACTGCGTTGGATGAAATAAGCTAGGGAGATTTTATCGATGGATATATCGCTGTCTTGAGCGCTTGCGATCTCCTCAGAGTAATCACTCAGGTTCTTTCGCAGACCGTCAAACTCATAATCCGCAAGTTCCAGTAATCCGGAAAGCTGCGAGAATCTCCGTCGCATCCGAATGGGAATTGCATACTTGCTCTTGTAACCGAGATCATGCTCTATTTCTGCCCATGCATGCTGAAGGATTGATCGTATTTGAATTTCGGCTTTGAGGCATACCAGTGGCTTGTATTCTGTCAGTTTTGAGTAGGATTTGCTCAAACTTACGACATAGTGTAACGAGCGGTAGCCAAAGCGGTCCGGGTCCAGCAGCGCTCTCTTATCAATGGAATGCTCACTATCGACCGAGAATTTCCTTCGAACGATGTCTGCAACTCGATCCACATCCGAGCTATAATAGGTAATCACGCGAACGCCTGCAATATCAGTCAAATCTCCAAGTTTCTTAAAGGAAGTGTCGGGCTTGTTTAACTTGCGGAACAAGCTATCTCGCTCCTTCACCCGATGATGGATGGAATGGACATACAGGCCTTCATCTCTTATCAACCTTTCAAGAAGAGCGCTGATCTTTCTTGAAAGTGTCTCGTAGAGCGAGCCTTTCTTATCATACTCAGAAAGTATATTGTCACTATCGCTCATCTTGAGTGACCTTTCTTCAGTAATCCAGGGTTGCGTAAGATCTAATATTATATCTCAAACAGATTGTACTTTTTTGCCAATACCAAAAAGTGAACAAATTATACAGGAAGTCGGCTGGTAATGCAAAGAACAAGAAATTCAGTCAAGTTTCAGACAGATATAGACAATAACATGAATGACAGCATGAGGTTCCTGAAGTCCTTGTTTTATAAAATGAGAGCAAAATTTCTTCTTTTTAGCCTCTTGAGCATAATTATGCAGAGTTTAGATAGCAATAAAGTTCTATTACCTCGCCTCCCTTTACTCTTTTCAGCATTTTATGCTGTTGTTTAGCTCTAACTGCTATACATATCATACAGTCACGATGATTTTATCAATTAGAGGAAGGACTAATCATCTATGAACTACCCCCCTTGTGTGTTGTTTTGAAGGTCTCTGTCCCGTGTCGCTTAGGAGTTGAGAAGCCAGAATATCGTCAGAAGCTTATCAGATGTTGTGATCAAGAGCAATAGGTGGGTTTTTAATACTTCATGCCAAAGTTACAACCTGCTATCATATTTATCTTACTTCAGGGTTAAAACAACACTCATAACATTACCAAATCTGAAAAGATAAGGTCAAATATCTGTTAACTTAATAGGGCATCACAAAACTCGGGAAATTAAGGATTAAAGGTGGGCAGGAAAGACTTCATGAAATGGATTTTATCTTTTGAATTTGATCTTGCAGCAATTAAAGCAACGAGAAGAACCGTTATATGGGCAGTGGTGAAATAATTGGCCGTTGCTTTAAGGCCGATAACAGGCCCATTTTGCATGCAGATACTGAGCAACCTTGAGAATACTCGTTCAGATCCAGTTTGCATATTGAAATCTTTTTTGAAGGACTCAGAGCCGTAATCGATTTGATTACGGATATCCTCATCAACACGGGCGTAAGCATACCATCCCTTTTGAATTATTTCAATATTCATCAAATTGAGGAAATTCAAAAGTGATGCCTTCACGAAACCTTTCCAAGGATTTTTTTCTGACTTTTTTGCCCTCCACCCCCCTTTGAACGGGCCAATTTTAGGTAAAAAAGGAGGCTATTTTAAGGAGAGCACTCTGTAATTTATTGATAGTATAGGGAAGTTTTATAGGAGGTGAAGTTATGAGAATATCAAAGGCCATTAAATGCCTTCCGATTACCACACGATGAATTCAAAATCACATATCATCCGGAACTATGATCGTGTGCTTTCTAGATTCTGTGATCAGTTTGGTGACAGGGGGCTGAGGTCTTAAAGCTCACTCCCAGAAATATTAAAGATACAGGGCTTCCCAAACCTGAGGCAATAGGCATTGATTATCCCGCATATCTCAACGGCCTGGTAAAACGGTCAACGAATTAAGGCGCTGTTTTTGGACAGTATGAGGAGAGGGATTTCTCTCACTGTGAAGAGTTGCCTGGTGCCACGGATGATATTTATGGTACATTGATAACTATGGATTTTACTAAAATCAGCATTCATGGTTTGAGGTGGACTACGGATGCGATTCGTGGTGTCATTGAGAGGAATCGTGGCGATATGATCATGGCTTTGGGGCAAACAGAACTGGAGGCAAACCCTGGCAAATAGTGAATATTTTTTCTATTAAAATGTTTACAAATTGAGGATAGTTTGAATAAAAGAGGGATAAGGAGGTAATTATGAAAAACTCACGAGATGCCGTATTAGAAAAGGCTTTTGATTCTGCTCGTAGATACGAAAAGAACTATACTGGTTGTGCCCAGACGACCATTGCTGGCATCTTCGATGCCTTGGATATTGAAAATGATGATGTGTTCCGAAGTGCAAGTGGATTGGCAGATGGTCTGGGCTTAACTGGGGACGGTTCATGTGGCGCCCTAGTTGGCGGTTCAATGGTAATCAGTTACCTTTTTGGCAGGGAAAAGAAGGACTTCCCTGATATGATGAAACCTATGAGGTCATATATAATGGTCAAGAAACTTCATGACAGATTTGTTGAACAGTATGGGTCATGCAGGTGCTATGATATCCAGAGGCGCCTCATGGGCAGGACTTTCAATCTATATGTCCCAGCGGAGCTGGAAAAAGCCATGGAGGCTAAGATGTTTGATCATTGCTCAAAGGTTGCTGGTACCGCTTCCAGGCTGGCTACAGAGTTAATACTGGAGGAGATGGATCGCCAAAAAGACGAAAAACAGTAAGGAGGCAGCTATGATTCAAGATCTATGGAGGTCAAAAGGCGAGCAATTAGATAGGTATTTAAGGATTGATACATTCCCTTTAGGTGTGAATTTCCTGAAAAAGGGAGATGCATTCCCTGAAAAGACAGCGACACCTTCAAGCAGGGGAATAAAGATTGCCATATGCCAGGCAACAAATATTGCCCGGAGATGGGGATGGGCTATAGGGGTAACAAAAGATGATATAAATTGTATCCCGGCACTCATTGGCTTTGGGTGGAGGGAACCTGAAAGCCCGGACGCAATAGTAGATTACCTTATGAGCATGGCTTATTTTCAGACAAAAGATGCTGCTATAAAAACTCTTCAGAAAATGACCATGATGGAGCCAAATAGATTTGAAAAACTTTACATATCGCCTCTTGCAACGACAAAGCTTGACCCGGATGTGGTGGTTATATATGGCAATCCGGCACAGATGATGAGGCTCGCTCAGGGCTATATCTATAAAAGAGGTGGAGCTGTTGCCTCTGAGACAAACCTGGGATTCACTTGTACAAACGAGATGATATGGCCATTAAAACAAGGGAAGGCCTGTTTTATTCATCCCGGCAGGGGTGAAAGGGTGATCGGGCTTACCCAGGACTATGAAATGGCGTTTAGCCTGCCAGCATCTCAGATAGATGACCTAATAGCAGGACTTGAGGCAACCCATAAACGGGGCTCACGCTACCCTGTTCAGAGCTATCTATTATTTGAGACCATGCCGATACTGCAGTTTGAAGAGCTTGAAAAACGCTTGAAGCCTTAAAGGTTAACTGAGGATTGCCAATACATAGGTTACCTTAATGCTATTTTATGTCAATATACAGGTTACTCGATCGTCTGTTTTCAAATACACTGTTTCCACAAATCTTCAAAAGGAGGCAATGAATTGGAAACACAAATCAATAAAACTGCCATACAACTATATTTGATAGTTTCGTAAAAAGTTATTTTACTCGCTCATGATGAACTTCCCCCCAACTAGTGGACATACCGTTAAGCGAAATGTCAACCTTATGAAAAGGAGGTCTGTCCATGGCAAAGAGGAGGAAGTACGATAAAGAGTTCAAAAGGGAGGCTGTCCGTCTCGTTCTTGAAGATGGAAGGCCAGCCGCCGAAGTCGAAAGAAACCTGGGAACCGGTTCAAACATGGTTTCCAGATGGGTCAGAGAGTTCCAGAAAGATCCTCAGTATTCATTTCCTGGCCAGGGGAAAATGAGAGAACCTGAGCAGGAAGTCCTCCGCATTGCCCCGTTAAATCGGGGCCTGCGGGTTCCCCCACTGATACGCTGCGAAAAGACATCTCCATGCTCAGCAGTGCGGTTCTTTTATGCATAACCCTGGAGTAAAGCGCAGGGGTCATTTGCTGTATAGCAAATATCAGGAAGCAACGGCCGCATTGATTTCATGGATGGGTATCTCTGATTTCCCTTCAAATACCTTGTCGAGCTTGTCGTAAGAGGGGAGGGTCGTGTCAAGACCTGCCTTGCGATCATCGTGTATATTACGGGGTTGATTATTTCTTTTAGTATTGTTAAATTCTTTTTGGTTT
>JAWOBA010000172.1:0-3585 GCA_046498285.1 Desulfatiglandales bacterium
CGAGCTGCGCGCGCTGCGCGAACCGCTGCTGCGCGCCCGCGACGACGCGCTGGCGACCGTGAAGTGGGTCGCCGGCTTCGAGTTCCCCGACGTCGAGCCCGACCGCGTCTTCCTCGCGCTGTCGCACCCCGACGAGTACGCCATCACCGAGGGCACGGTGCGCACCGACCGCGGCCTCGACGTCCCCGTCAGCGCCTTCGAGGAGCACGTCCCCTATCCTTTTTGTATTTACAGCATACCTATCTTTTCTCGGACTGGATTTTTTGTTTATATGGACCTATCCACGAAAGTATGTAAAACACTTATTGATACAGAGAGACCTTTGAAAAACCGGGCGATTTTCACCATCACCAAAAAGACGATGGACTTTTTTGAAGTGACTGGCGGCTTCCGGCTCGTAGAGCCTCCCGCTCGGAGAGAAGGGTGCTGTCTTTTCGCGATGTATCCGTGGGGGAACCCGCAGGCCCCGATTTATCGGGGCAATGCGGAGGGGGCAAAACTCCCCCATGGATACGTTACGAAAAGACAGCACCCTTCCACCAGTCACTTCAAAAAAGTCCATCGTCTTTTTGGGGATGGTGAAAATCGCCGGGTTTTTCAAAGGTCTCAATGATGAGTGGTTGATGATTTTGTCAATGTTTGGACGTTCAGCAAATAAAACCATTGAACTGTGAACTCAGAACTTTGAACCTGTGCAGTTACAATCTATCAACATCTGTGTTTTTTTATAGCGAAAGGTTGTATTTTTTCATTTTCTTGTAAAGGAGGGTGCGGTGAATTCCTAGCAGCTTTGCGGCATGGGCCTTATTGAAATTGGCTGATTCTAATGCATACCGGATGGCTTCTCTCTCAGCATTTACCTGGACATTTTTGAGTGCAGAAGGATTGGAATTATCTGATTTTTTTCCGCTGTTATAGATATAAAAAGGCAAATCACAGAAATGAATGGTATCACCATCTAAAGCGAATGATATTCGCTCCAGCACATTAGAGAGTTCACGGATATTTCCTGGCCATTCGTAGTTTTTCAAAGCCTCTTCAGCTTGATGTTCTATTTTTATCTCTAAAAGGCCCAAATCCTGGGCAATCTTTCGAAGCATTGAGCGTATGAGAGGAATTACATCCTCTTTTCGCTCCCTAAGAGGTGGAATATAAAGAGGGATGACTTTCAATCTATAGAAAAGATCATTACGAAATTTGCCCTCTGAAATCATTTCTTCAAGGTCTTGATTGCTTGCTGCGATAAGACGAAAGTCAGTTTTGATTAAGGATGTACCACCTACCCTCTCAAATTCCTTTTCTTCCAATACCCGCAACAGCTTGGGCTGTATTTTCATAGGAAGATCGCCTATTTCATCGAGAAATAAGGTACCTTTATGGGCAAGCTCAAACTTTCCGGGTTTGCCTTTGGGTTTCGCACCGGTGAATGCGCCGCTATCATAGCCAAATAACTCCGATTCAAGCAAGTCTTGTGGAATTGCAGCACAATTGATCCTGACAAAAGGATGCAACTTTCGCACACTGGCATTATGGATGGCCTGTGCAAAAAGCTCCTTTCCAGTGCCAGTCTCACCTGTTATCAATATCGGATACGGGTTGGCAGCTGCTTTTAAGGCCTCTTCTTTTAACGAAGTGATTACGTCGCTTAAGCCTATGATACTATCGATAGTGAACCGGGTAGAACGGAGTGCTAAAAGCTCTTTCTCATAGAACTCCACCTTGTTTTCAAGCAATGAGAGTCTATCCGCAAGTTTTTTTACGTCCCGCACATCTTTAAACATTACCTGCCCGAAGACACCAATAACCTTCCCTTCTTTCTTAATCGGAATCCGCTGAACTACCATATCATGGCCTTTGATCCTGTGCGGGAAGTTAATCTCGGGTTTTCCTGTTTTCGCTACAATATGCATCCGTGTGTTTTCGATGACTTCGGTACAGTGTTTCTTGATTTGCTCCTCGGGTTTGATTCCTAAAAACTGGCCATAGGGCTTGTTGAAATGTGTGATATACCCATTGGCATCCGTAACCATGGCCCCACTGTATACGCTATCGAAGATGAGTGTGAACAGACCTAACTCTTGCTCAAGGACCTCTGTTTTATTTTTCTTTTCAGAGACCTGTCGCGTTTCTTTTGCCCTCAGTTGAGCGCCTGAGCTTTCTACCTTCCCCATAATGTCCCTCCGTATCAATGTGGCTACATGTAGATATCTTGATACATTTTTTGATACACTTATATTGTCTCTATGTCGAGGAAAAATTTTCTCAATAGAAATTAGTGTGCCGGAATTATGCTCAATACTTATGTTTTAGCGCCGTAAATTTTTTATTTACATTCCATGGAGGGGAAAAATATTTGGTCTGGGAATTGCTTATTTATAATATACTACTTGAGGCATTGGGTTTCTGGGGACTTCCGCTATAACTCCACTCAGCGTAAAATGGGGTATCTTCATTTGTGTGTTATCGTATAAGAAAGGAATTTATATGGAGATTAAGGAGCCAGAAATAAAGCATGAGGATATACTGATACTAAAAGATGAGAACTTTAATCCTGATAATGTTTGTATTGTGAGCGGTGCTGGCACTGGTATAGGTAGGGCAACAGCAATTGCAGTGGCTGCGAACAAATTGATGACAGTAGGTTTAGATGTAAACGAAGAGGAGGGAAAGAAGACTCAGCAAATGGCACGTGAGATGGGCGGCCAGATGATCTTCATCAAAACTGATCTCACCAAAGATGGGGAAGTTGAACATGCGGTGGAGGAAGCTGCGAAGATTGGCACCATTAAATACCTCACGAACATTGCGGGGATTCAGCACATAGACTCCGTTGACGATTTTCCCATGGAGAAATACGATCTTATGATGAACATCATGTTGCGGTCTCCTTTTTATCTTTCGAAGCTATGCATCCCTCACATGAAGAAAAGTCAGGATGGAACGGGAGCCATAGGAAATATGTCTTCGGTTCATGGTCACATGGTAACTAAAAATAAGCCTGTTTATAACATTACAAAGTTTGGCCTTCGGGGTTTAGCCCAGTCCATTGCTGCTGAGGGAGAAGGTAAAATCAGAGGCTTCAGCGTCAGCGTAGGTTTTGTCAGAACTCCTCTGGCCCTCAATCAGATTCCAGATCAAGCTAAACAGCGGGGAATCACCCCTGAAGAGGTGGTGAGAGGTGTGATGATGGGAAGATCCCAGATCAAGGAGATGATGACTCCCATCGAGGTAGCCAATCTATTCATTTTTGGATTCTCTAGGTATGCCAGATACCTTATTGGCGGTGACCTTCTGTTTGATGGGGGTATGGTGCTAACTTATTAATATCTTAGTAGTAGCATGAAAGGGGGTGATGAGGCAAACAAGACAATAATAGGTGTGATGGGTTTTCAAGTAATAAATCTTATCAAGGAGGGTATAAGATGATGAGAAAGAAACTGACGAAGGGATTGCTTGGTGGAGTGATTGCGGTGGCACTAATTTTTTTATTCACACTATCAGTTTATATTCCTGCAGTAGGAGCAAAAGAGAAACCCATAAAGTTTGGCTCTGACTGTGGTTACAGCGGAGTCTGCTTTATGTACT
>JAWOBA010000176.1:0-3162 GCA_046498285.1 Desulfatiglandales bacterium
TATGGGAATGTGGGAAAGTGAAAAATTTTTCCACATTCCCATATCTCAAAAGCCCATAAGATCAGTAACTGACGGTTGATGAAGACACCTTTTAGAAGAGTCAGATTAGTCCTGTTGGAGCTACCAGTGAGTAAGGATGAACCAGTTTTCCAAGTGCTGATAGGGCCTGAATTCAGTCCACTTTTAAAAAATTGCTAACATTAAAAAATCGATGTCGGTGAAACATTGACTTTTTTTTTAGAAAATCACTCAGGATGGTTAAAGGCAGGCCAAGGACGCAAAGGGGTGTTTGGAACTGGTGAAATGCTTCGCCTCACTTTGTGAATTTCACGGGGTAAATCTGTTTGGCTTATTTATTAAACAGGATTTACCCCAGTGAAATACCCTAAAAATTTCACAAGGCAAGACTGGAAGAAGTTCAAAGCTCAAGGCTTAAAGCTCAAAGAGCAAAGCTGAAAGCGAGGAGAAGCTCATAACAATTTAGCTCATAATTTAGAGCTTTGCAAAACTGGCCATTTTTTTACTTCGAATAGAGAGGGTTGACCTTTCTGAAGTGACTGGCGGCTTCCGGCTCGTAGATCCTCACGCTCGGAGAGAATGGTGCTGTCTTTTCGCAACGTATCAGTGGGGAAACCGCGGGCCCAGATTTAATCGGGGCAATGCGGAGTGAGCAAAATTTATCCGCCTCTTGCGGGCTCCACCATGGATAGTTTGCTAAAAAGACCAACCCGGGAGCCTTGGCCTCCGCCCCGGAGGGAACTGAAGAAAAGTCTCCCCTCTTTAGAAAAATATGAGTTCTGCAAACCTCTCTATATATCAACTTGAAGAATATATCTTGATTAAATGTATTGAAAAATGCTCAAGGAATGATTAAATGAAATTCAAAAATAAAATCACTATCCTTTATCCATACGAAAAAATAAAGGCTTGCAACAAAATGCATAAAGATGATATAAATGCTTCAAAAAATAATTATTATGCTTAGACTCAGTAGGCATCTAAGTAATTTATTATCTTAGGTGCCTCATTTTCAAGGCGAGACGCTATGAATAAAAAAATAACACTAAACTTGAAAGGCCTTCCATCAACTGAAACCTATGCTCAAGACCTCCGCGGCATTGATGCCTTGCAGACCTTGGGAATAGATAACATAGAAAAGCTGGCAGCTATCAAGGTAAATGGTGAGACCAAAGATATTTCCACAGAAATTGATTCATCAGCGGAACTAGAGCCGGTTTACATCGACTCTCAAGAGGGTTTGCAAATACTGAGACATAGCACTGCTCATGTTATGGCTGAGGCAGTAAAGGATCTCTTTCCCGGAGTAAAGGTTACTATAGGTCCGGCCATTAAAGATGGCTTCTATTACGACTTCGACTATGAGAGGACATTCGAGGCCAAGGATTTGATCAGCATTGAAAAAAGGATGTCCGAAATAATTGAGCAGGATCTTCCCTTTATCAGGAGTGAAATGCCCAGTGATGAGGCAATCGACTTTTTTGAATCCCAGGGCGAGATCTACAAGGTTGAACTGATCGAGGATCTTTCAGAAGAAAAGGTGAGCATATACAAGCAGGGAAATTTTACGGATCTGTGCAGGGGACCTCATCTGCCCTCAACAGGAAAAATAAAGGCCTTTCATCTAACCCATGTTGCTGGTGCATACTGGAGGGGAGATGAAACAAGACCCATGCTAAGCAGGATTTATGGCATTGCATTTTCTGATAAGAAATCCCTTGATGCTCACCTTAAAAACCTTGAAGAGGCAAAAAAAAGGGACCATCGTAGGTTGGGCCAGGAACTGGACCTATTCAGTATTCAAGAGGATATTGGGCCAGGCCTAATCCTGTGGCACCCAAAGGGAGGAATGATACGCACTGTTATCGAGGATTTCTGGCGGCAGGAACATTACAAGGCTGGCTACGATATAATTTACTCGCCTCATATCGGCCGGGCAAAGCTTTGGGAGACCAGCGGTCATCTGGATTATTACAAGGAAAACATGTATTCACCCATGGACATCGAGGGCCAGGAGTTTTTCATTAAACCGATGAACTGTCCTTTTCACATCATGATGTACCGCAGCCGGATTCGAAGCTATCGCGAATTGCCCCTTCGCTGGGCTGAAATGGGCACAGTCTATCGATATGAACGTTCTGGGGTCTTGCATGGCCTCCTGCGAGTCCGGGGTTTCACCCAGGATGATGCACATATTTTTTGTCGCCCGGACCAGATTGAAGATGAGATCTTGAACTGCCTGGATTTGACCCTTCACCTTCTGCGTTCCTTTGGCTTCCATGAATATGAAGTAATGCTATCGGTCCGTGACCCGGAGCGCAAGCAAAAGTACATAGGCAATGATGATATGTGGGAAATGGCCGAAAGCTCTCTGGTCAAGGCTCTAGATCGCAGAGAATTATCATACGAGCGTGAAGAAGGCGAGGCAGTTTTTTACGGACCAAAGATTGATATAAAAATCAAGGATGCCCTGGGCCGCGCCTGGCAGTGCACCACTGTTCAGTTTGACTTTACCCTGCCGGAGCGTTTTGACATGACATTCGTCGGGCAGGATGGGCAGCAGCACAGACCTTATATGGTACATCGAGCTCTTCTTGGTTCTCTGGAACGCTTTTTTGGCATCCTCATAGAACATTATGGAGGGGCCTTCCCCGTCTGGCTGTCGCCAGTGCAGGCAATTATTCTTACCATTACCGACCGGACTATACCATACGGCGAAAACGTGTTAAAAACCCTGCGTGATGAAGGAGTCAGGGTAGAGAAAGACTTTAGAAACGAGAAGCTAAGCTTTAAGGTTAGAGAGGCCCAAGCAAAAAAGATTCCCTACATGATAATAATCGGGGACAAAGAAATGGAAACAGATCGTATCACTGTCAGACTAAGGGATGGGAAAAATCTTCCCTCCCTGACATCAAAGGAATTACTATCCAGAATAAATGATGACCTAAAGAAAAGGAGCTAACAATAAGTAAAAAACCTGCCCTAAGGGTTAACACGCAAATCAAGGTCAAAACAGTACGGCTAATCGATGTGGATGGAAACCAGGTAGGGATTGTCCCCATCAATGATGCCCTGCGTGCTGCAAAAGAAAAGGAACTTGACCTGGTTGAGGTATCCCCGGATAGAGAGCATCCTGTATGCCGC
>JAWOBA010000083.1:0-30225 GCA_046498285.1 Desulfatiglandales bacterium
GTGGCCAAAATCGCTCGCAAAAGACTTTTTACGAGTTTGTCAAGTTTCATTATCTCGATAATAGTGTGCACAACTCAAGGAGGTTAACGATGAGACTCAATATAAAAGCGTTTGCGCTAACGTGTGGCATAATCTGGGGGCTTGGTCTTTTCCTTCTTACTTGGTGGATAATTGCCTTTGAGGGCGTCACAGGGGATGTTACATTGATTGGACGTCTTTACCGTGGTTACACCATAAGTCCCATAGGAAGTTTTATTGGCTTGATTTGGGGTTTTATAGATGGCTTGATTGCGGGTGCACTATTTGCGTGGCTCTATAATCTAGTAGCCACACTCATTTCAAAGAAAGCAAATATATAATATGAAACCTTTGCATAACCCCTATTGATCTAAAGACGATGGGCTTTTTTTCAGTTCCAAGGCTCCCGGGCTGGTCTTTTCAGCAACGTATCCATGGGGGAGTTTTGCCCCCTCCGCATTGCCCCGATAAATCGGGGCCTGCGGGTTCCCCCACTGATACGTTACGAAAAGACAGCACCCTTCCACCAGTCACTTCAAAAAAGTCTATCGTCTTTTTGGGGATGGTGAAAATCGCCGGGTTTTTCAAAGGTCTCATTGTATGATGCTTCAATGCCATGCTTTCGCAATTTTCCATAGAGGGTGCTCCGAGTAATACCCAGCTTCTTTGCAGCCTGGTACTTGTTCCCTTGAGTCTCCTGCAATACCTTCATGATTAGATTTTTCTCGGTGTCTTTAAGGGAAGACAAATCTGCCTGATATTGGGGATAGGTGTCTTTCAGGGTATGGGGGAGATCAATTCCCTTAATTACATCCTCTTTGGCTAGAATGACTGCATGTTCTACTACATTTTGCAGCTCTCGAACATTGCCTGGCCAATCATAATCCAGAAAAATTTGCATGACATCTTCGGAAAAACCTCTGATATGTTTTCCATTGGCATTGGAATAGATTTCAAGAAAATGTTCAGCCAGAAGTGGAACATCATCCTTTCTATCTCTGAGAGGAGGAACCATTACAGGGATTACATTGAGCCGATAATAGAGATCTTCTCTAAATTTACCATCCATCATATCTTGGTTCAAGTTTCGGTTGGTGGCGGCAATCACTCGAACATCCACCTTGAGGGTATCCTCTGCTCCTACTCGTTCGAATTTTTTTTCCTGCAGCACCCTGAGCAATAAGAGCTGGGTTGTGGCAGGAATCTCGCCGATCTCATCCAAAAAAATTATTCCTCCATCTGCCAGCTCGAATCGTCCCTTCTTTCTTTTAATTGCACCGGTAAAGGATCCTTTTTCATGGCCGAAGAGCTCACTCTCCAGTAAATTTTGAGCGTAGGCAGAGCAATTAGCTATGATGAACGGTTTTTCGTTGCGTGGACTTAAGAGATGTATAGCCCGGGCAATAAGTTCCTTTCCGGTGCCACTTTCCCCCTGTATGAGAATAGTTGAATCACTCTGGGAAATATTTTCTATTAAATCATAGATGGCTTGCATTTTAGGATTCTTGCCTACAATATTTCCCAAGCCAAATTTATCTGCGAGTGCCCTCTTAAGAGTTTTTGTTTTCTCTCTTTCTGCCCTAATTTCCTCGTATGAAGATTTAAGCCTCTGATAGGCCTTTTTCAGCTCAGAGGCTTTTAGCTGGATATCTTTAAAAAGTTTGGCATTTTCAATGGCAATCCCTACCTGGTACCCGATATTCGTGAGCAAATTGAGATCCTCGGTAGAAAAGTGGCAGAATTTTTCGCTGGCTATGTTCATCAATCCTACCACCATATCTTTGGATATTAAAGGCACGCAGGCATGGCATACCGGTACTCCATGTGACAATTGTGAGAGCCTGGGGCAA
The DNA here is from genome assembly GCA_046498285.1 of Desulfatiglandales bacterium. Classification (GTDB taxonomy): domain Bacteria; phylum Desulfobacterota; class DSM-4660; order Desulfatiglandales; family B25-G16; genus B33-G16. The sequence continues at coordinate 1,869 of JAWOBA010000083.1, forward strand.
TCCAAGATATTTTCAGTAATGAGCGCTTTTTTTTGCTTTATTACATGAAAACCAATACAACGAGCCGGAGGCTGCTTGGTTTCTTCATATATAAATTCAGGGGGTAAACCCATATGGCTGGCCAGGGTTAACGTATCAGTTTCACCGTCTCGTAAAAATATCCATCCTGCCTTAAGGTTCATCATATCAAGAACTGTTTTCAGGGTATTTGCTAAAACAGTCTCCAAATCTAAGGATTGGTTTATGGTGGTAGCAATAATATTCAGGGAAGAAAGCTCCCTGTTTCTCCGCTCACGTTCTTGCTCTACCTGCTTGCGCTCAGTAATGTCTATCACCATTGACATGCTTTCAGTGATGTTCCCATCCAAATCTCTCACTGGTTCAATAGAGAGACTTATCCAAATAGGGTGTCCATCCATGCGTTTCATTTGTATCTCAACATCCCGTATTGATTCTCCTGTTTTGAGACGCTGAAAAATTTCTTTGGCCTTGGACTTGCCATGAGGTGTATCAGCATAGAGATCAGAAACGTTCATTTTCATCATGACGTCCCGATCATATCCCAGCAGCTGCAATGCAGCAGTGTTGCACATTACAATGGATCCATCAGCGGCGCTAACAGAAAAATATGCATTTGGTGCTTTCTCGTACAGATCATGATAACGTCTCTCAATCTGTTCAAGTGCCTTTTCCAACTGATCAACCTCGATAAATTATAATGATAACCCTTGAAAATACATTATGATAGCATAATTTTTTTAGTATCGTAACATATCTGTTCAATTTTCTTATTCAGGAGTATTATGTGGAATTAGAATATCTCTATTAATGTTTTGCTTCTCCGGGGTAAGATATGATAGATGATTATAATAAACTTTTTTCACTGATTTCCACTGCCTTATCCATTTCTCTTTTGAGTTCCGGAGGCAGCCCCTCTATATCTACGTTTAAGAATCCCCTGACAATAATGGCGGTAGCCTCTCCCTCGCTTAACCCCCTGGCCATAAGGTATTCTATTTCTTCCTGGGCAACCTTTCCAACTGCCGCCTCATGAGATAGGTCTACATCTTTCCTGTGTCCTTCAAGTTCCGGGATAGCATGAATTATCCCTTTGTCTGCTAAGATTAGTCCTTTACACTCCAGATGAGCCTTTATTTCTGGGACCTCTCCAATTATATGACCTCTGGCAATAATCTTTCCACCGGTGGTTATAGCCCGAGAGATAATCTCTGAACGGGCATTCTTGGCCTGTAGGTAAACACGAGCACCTACGTCCATCTCTGAGCCCGGCGTAGCTATCAGAATAGAATTATACAAGGCATTTGCCCCTTCACCAACCAGATAAGCCACCGGATACATCTGCAAGCTGCCGACCGGCTGCATGCATACGTAATTAGAGAGAAAAAGCCCTCCTTCTTCTACAATGGTTGCACTGCGGGGGCGTACCGCCACTCCCTCAGACCAGTTGTGAATCATAGTAAATGTTAACTTCGCCCCTTTTTTGATATAAAACTCTGAAACACCTACATGGAGACCGGACCTCACATGAGGTCCAGTAGCACAACCAGTAATAATATGAAGTTCTGAGCCCTCTTCGGCAATCACGATATTGTGAACATCCTGTGCTAGATTGTCTTTTTCTAAATAAAGACAGGCCTGAAGTGGGTAAATAGACTTAGCCCCTGGTAAAGATCTGATAAAATAACCATGTTCTTGATGCAGTTCCGCCCGCGCAGTATATTTATCCATATTGACCGCAACTGCCTTTCCCCAGTAATCCTGGAGCCAAGGGTATGTTTCCTTGGCATGGTCAATATCCATTATTTCTATACCCTCCTGTGAACTCGAACTATGTACAACAGAAAGGTCTTTCTGAACAAAGGTGCCAGATCTGTTTTTTGCTCTTACATCCACACCTGCCTTGAGCATCTGTTCCCGGTCAATTTGGGAGAATGCAGATAGATCTTCTTGGTAAGGATGTTCCTTTACTTCCGAAGAAAATGTCTCCATATCGATATCAGTACCGTAGGTAGCCACTTTATCTTTCGCCGTTTTTGCCAGGTCCTTTTTATCTTCCTGGTTTGTTCCCATTTTATTCGCTCCTATTTATTTGAATAATTTATCAACCAGTCTCAATTCATGCCGCACAACACCTTACACATTCATCATATCCCTCTGTTTTGATAGTCTTTAACATTTCACGTGGATTACCATCGCAGCATTTCTCCCCTCCTATAATCACATGCCCGACATCAGCATCCAAATAGTCAAGGATATAACCAGTATGGGTAATGATTAGACCGGCCTTTTTTCTTTCTCTTTTTAGTTCTTTGTGAGATTTTCCTTTCCCAAGTCCTATCCCTCTTTCCAGCATTTTCTCAATTACCTCGCCTATCAAGGCAATATTTTCCAGATCCACTCCAGATTCAGGTTCATCTAGAAGGAAGAAGTCTGGATTCTGTGCCATAAGCTGTAAAAGCTCAGATCTTTTTATTTCTCCTCCAGAAAACCCGTCATTTAAATCTCGGTCCAGGAATTCATCGAAATTTAGGCTATGGGCCATAGATTCCGGGTCCATCTCTCCCTTCCCACAAATTTCTAACATCTGCCGCATCTTTACGCCTTTAATGGTCGGGGGTCTCTGGAAGGATAGGCCAATACCCAGATTGGCCCGCTCATTTACAGGCAAGCTGGTTATATCTTCCCCTTTGAAACTTATTTTGCCCCCGGTGATTTTATAATCGGGGAATCCCATAGTGGCCATAAGGAGGGTAGTCTTTCCAGAGCCGTTTGGCCCGAAAAGCACATGGGTCTCTCCTTGATTTATTTCTAAATCTATATGATGGATAATTTCTTTTCCCTCTACATTTACTCTCAGATCTTCAATTGTTAACATTTTTTGATCTCCTTTATTCACTGATTTGGCCTTTTCATTTCCTTTTTCTACTTTTTATGCTTAATCCGCCAAAGCCGACGAAGGGTCTAATTCCCCATCCATTGGAATGCTGCTGGATGTTCCGATTGATACCCTGCTACTTTGCTATGGGGTAGTTTAATTTTTTGTACTACGAGTAGCATATAGGTATGCTTGTTTAGCTATCTCCTTACCGCTAGCGGTAAAAAAGCCTTGATTAATTATCCTTTTTAACCTTTTCGTGTTCTCGAATGTTTTCTCATCTTTGAAATTTACTATATGAATAGCATCATAGACAATGTTGGCATTTGAAGTATTGAATTTCTGAGGATGGCGATGGTTCCCTATTATATGACAAACCTCATCTATAAGTTTTTTTTTGGATCCAGACCTCTCCAGGATATCTTGAACAGAGGGTAGGTTATATTTTTCTTGATCAAATTCTTTATCGGTTTCAAAGTTTTTTTCCAGGTCATGGACTCCTATGTCATAAAGCATGCTTGCTGCTATCACAACCTTGGCATTCCCATTTTCTCGTTCTAGGATATCTTCGGCAGTCCTTAAAACCTTCAGGGCTTTGTCAATCCTTCCTTTATCATCACCATAATATTCCTTCATGGCTAATGTGAGAATCTCTTTAAATTCGTCTTTTCCTATTGCTCCGACACATTGCTCTGTAAATTGACACCATCGAGCACATCCTAAGTTAAGTTTAGGGTTAAATAATGTATGACCGCACTTTTCACAACGTCGTCTGATATCATCCTTAAAAAACTCTATAGACTTGCCACATTGAGGGCAGTCAACATTATAGATATCATTAGGCTTCCAAAATTGAGTATCCTGGCCCGGGCATTTGTTTATCATTTTTTATATCCTAACAATCTTTTTGCTCTCTGAAACTTTATACGTAAGCCCTCTCTCTACACTCTTCTTTAGAATTCTCTGCCTTGTAAGGGACCTTTCACAGACACGAGTCAGTTTTACACCGCCTTCTAACGATCCACAAGGAAGAATGGCATGAATCGGTCTCGGGACAGGAATCAAGGTGAATATTGTCCATGTAAGGCATTTCAGAAATTCCAATATACTTATTATTTCAATAAGTTAAATAGATATAACACTATATTATGCATCTTTGATTTCTCTGTCCTTCTCCAAACATTCTGAGCATATTCCATAAAGATAGGCTTGAACCTCTTCAACTTTACATCCGTTTATATTTTCTTTTGCGATTATTGGACAATTACTAGGGTGATCAAAGTTGATATCTATTATTTTTCCACACTTTCTGCAAAGCAGATGATGATGAATATTTGGATTTGGGTCAAAACATGCCTTGCCTCGTTTTCTTATAGATAGCTCCTGTATTTCTCCAAGTCCTTTGAAAAGCTCAAGTGTAGAGTAAATGGTTGCTATTGACATGGATGGGTATCTCTTCTGAATACCCTTATGTATCTCATCAGCTGTTGGATGATCATTTCTTTTATTTAGAAACTCTGCTACGGCCATCCTTTGAGGAGTCAGCGTCACTCCTTTATTTTTTAACCTTTCGATTATATCTTTCATGTCTTCTCCTACATTAAGATAAATTGAAATTAATTTTTGTCAATAGCTATAATAATAATATTATTATAAGTATAATATTAGATAGATATTGTTTTTAATATGATTATAAATTAAGATTAGTTCTTGTCAAGAGAAAATTATTTATTTTAGCAGACAAATTTCCGGAAAAAATTTTCATCCTTGATTTAAGTCAAGGCAGGGAATAAATTTATTAACTAAGCTATATTTAAAATTGAGATAAGGGTCTTATTGAGCAAAAGATTGATTAATCATTGCAGAGAAGGAGGAATATCATGTTTTGTTTTCAATGTCAGGAAACAGCAAAAAATACAGGCTGTACAGTAAAAGGAGTTTGCGGAAAGCAGGAGAGCCTTGCCAATCTCCAAGACCTGTTGATATACATCTTGAAGGGTATCTCAGTCTATGGAGAGAAGGCAAAGGAACTCGGAATAGTGGATAAAAAGGCTGGCTTTTTTATTGCAAAAGGCCTGTTTGCAACTATTACAAATGCGAACTGGGAAGAGGATTGGTTTTTTAATTATATTAAAGAAGGGCTGACAATTCGAGAATACGCAAAGAATCAATTTTTAGCTGCATATAAAGATAAGAACGGCAGTGATTTTTTAGGAGAATTGCATGATGCCGCTCTCTGGTATTCAAACGATGAGGCAGAATTTCGTGAAAAGGCAAAGAATGTCGGTGTTCTTTCAACAGAAAATGAGGATGTGCGTTCACTGAGAGAGCTATTAATTATCGGGTTGAAGGGGATTGCCGCCTATGCAGATCATGCAGCTATTTTAGGATATGAGCAGGATGATATCTACGAATTCATAATGGAAGCCCTCGCTTCTACAACAAAAGACTTATCTATAGACGAGATGGTGGGGCTTGTGATGAAGGCAGGCGAGGTTGCAGTCAATACCATGGCTCTTCTTGATAAGGCAAACACATCTGCCTATGGTAATCCTGAAATTTCAGAGGTTAATATTGGGGTTCGAAAAAATCCAGGGATACTTATAAGTGGTCATGATTTGAAGGATATGGAAGAACTTCTTAACCAAACTGAAGACACTGGAGTGGATATTTATACCCATGGTGAGATGCTTCCGGCAAATTACTATCCTGCTTTCAAGAAGTATGATCATTTTGTTGGAAACTACGGCAGTTCATGGTGGCACCAGAATAAGGAATTTGAATCTTTTAATGGCCCTGTCATATTAACCACAAATTGTCTTGTCCCGCTAAAAAAAGAAAATACCTATCTGGATAGGCTTTTTACCACCGGTGTTGTGGCATATCCTGACGCCAGGCACATACCTGACAGACCGGAAGGCGGGGCAAAGGATTTTTCTGAAGTTATAGAAGTGGCCAAGAAATGCAGCTCACCACGTGAGATTGAAAAAGGCAAAATTGTTGGGGGGTTTGCACACAATCAGGTTTTGTCACTGGCAGATAAGCTTGTGGATGCTGTGAAGAGTGGGGCAATCAAACGTTTTGTTGTAATGGCTGGTTGTGATGGTCGTCAGAAGACTCGAAGCTACTATACTGAAGTTGCAGAACAACTTCCCAGGGATACGGTTATTTTGACTGCTGGTTGTGCAAAATACCGTTACAACAAGCTTGATCTCGGACTTATTGGTGGAATTCCCAGGGTACTTGACGCAGGTCAGTGCAATGATTCATATTCTCTTGCAGTTATTGCCCTAAAATTAAAAGAAGTTTTTGGGCTTGAAGATATTAATGATCTTCCTATTTCCTATGATATAGCATGGTATGAACAGAAGGCCGTTGCAGTCCTCCTTGCTCTTCTGTTTCTTGGAGTTAAGGGAATTCGCCTGGGACCGACACTTCCAGCCTTTGTTTCTTCAAATGTCCTTAAGGTTTTGGTTGAAAAATTTGATATCAAGCCAATTGGTGAAGTTAAGGCAGATATAGATGCAATGATGGCCGGGAAATAATTTTAAACTATTTACCAAGATGAGACCTTTGAAAAACCCGGTGATTTTCACCATCCCCAAAAAGACAATGGACTTTTTTGGAGTGACTGGTGGCTTCCGGCTCGGAGAGCCTCCCGCTCGGAGAGAAGGGTGCTGTCTTTTCGTAACGTATCAGTGGGGGAAACCGCAGGCCCCGATTTATCGGGGCAATGCGGAGGGGGCAAAACTCCGCCATGGATACGTTGCTGAAAAGACCAACGCGGGAGCCTCGGCCTCCGGCCCGACTCCGTCCTGGAGGGGACTCCGCCCCGGAAGGGAGGGCCTACGCCCCGGAGGGAACTGATAAAAAGCCCATCGTCTTTAGATCAATAGGGGTTATGCAAAGCGTCTCAAGATATACACGATGATCAAACTACTAAGAAATCATTTAGATCCTATTTACCTATCTAAAGATTTTATGGGATTCAGCTCAAAGCCAATACCCTAAATCTAACAAATGGAGGAAATGAAAATGAAATGCCCAGGACAGGATACCCAGTATTGGAAACCAGATGCAATCTATGAAGTGCCCTGCCCAAAGTGTGGAGAGCCTGTAGAATTCTTTAAGGATGAGCCTACACGTAAATGCCGGAGCTGTGGCTATAAGGTGGTAAATCCAAAATTAGATTTTGGCTGTGCTGCCTATTGTCCGTTTGCGGCTCAATGCTTAGGTGAACTCCCACCAGAACTCCTCTCTGAAAGGGAGGATTTGTTAAAAGATAGGGTAGGTATTGAAATGAGGCATTATTTTAAGGGTGACTTTAAACAAGCTAGCCGTGCAACCAGGGTTGCGAAGTACGCGGAAAAGCTTACTACTGAGGAAATGGGTAACCCTGCAGTGACCATTTCAGCGGCTTATCTGTTCGATATAGGAATAAAGGAGGCAGAGCGCAAGCACAAGAGCACGGATCCGAAATATAGGGAAATAGAGGGTCCCCCAATTGCTCGTGATATTCTCCATAAACTTAATTCTAAGAATAAGATGATTGAGGAGGTATGTGAAATAGTAGGTCATCATCAGCCCAGGGCTGAAGAGACTATCAATTTCAAGATTGTTTATGATTCTGATCAGATAGTGGCTATGGAGGAAAAAAATAAAGAATCGCCAATGGACAATGACAGGTTATCTGAAATTATAGGTACGGCCTTTCTTACAAAAAGTGGGCGTAAACTTGCTGAGAGTTTACTTTTACATAGCAAAAAAGAATAAGGTGAAATTTAGGGGGATTATCTCAATCGGCCTATACATTGCTTTTCTAGACACACTAATTTTGACAAACTCGTAAATAGTCTTTTGCGAGCGATTTTGGCCACTTTTGGAAATAGATTCAGGAAATGCTGACCGTTAATCCCGCTGCAAGCGGGACAAATTGCCCGCCCGCCTCGCCTGAGCGGGTGCGATGGCGGGCAGGTTTGAGGCCGTTAGGTCGAGTTTTTGGCGATTAGCGAAGCATTTGATGAATCCCAAAATGGGCATCATGAGCGAGTAAAATGACTTTTTACGAAACCATCAATTTTATCTTCCCCTCTTTTACTTTTTCTTTCTATAAACTGTTTCTATAGCGGGATTCTTTTTTCAAATTGTTCAACCAGTTCCCTCGTTGCCTGGAGGTATCTGCTGCCGACATCATGGGCCAAAGACAGAATGTATTTCGTTTTATGATCTTTTGATCTATGGCAGGGTTTTTCTGTTTCTATATGGATTTCCAAAAGGGCACCATTATATTCACCAGTTCATTATCTATCTCTTTCAAATTCAAGATAGCAGTTGTCTTTAAAGGCACATCTATCTCTCCTGGAAAGGGTGCCTTTTTTCAGTCCGGTAAAAAAACACCCTCTACTCATATTTTACTCCCTTATTCAAAATGTATTCAAATCCTCGGCCAAAAAGGGCACTATAGAGCGTTATAGGTTCAAAGCTCTGCATTACATATAAAATACCCTATCCAATTTCCATCTTGTTATGGTGTGATCGGATTACGGGCAAAAAGTTTCCTTTAAATGGCCTTATATCAAGCACCTGAAATGGTTCCTGTTTTTCTCGCTGTTCTTTTTTCAAGATGCGTCTCTTTTTTTGCTTCAAGGTAGAATTGTTAAGAGAAATTTACATTGATTGAAGGCAAATTAAAAACATTAGTAGCTATCAATAAGCAGGGAAAAAGATTATGAAATTTTTGATAACAATAATGGAAAAATAAACCTAGTTATACAATAAACGGTTATGGTTTGGTTGAAATCCTTAGGGAGTGGGTAAAGAAATGGAGTTCCGGTTAAAATAGTTTTGGGTTTTCTGCAAGGTTTTTTAATGAATCTGTGTCAAGAATCCTGACCTTATTCCCCTTACTCTCTATTATTCCTGCCTCCCGCATTTTTGAAAATATTCTGGAAAGTGTTTCTGGTATGGTTCCAAGAAGACTGGCAAGCTGGCTCTTTGTGATTTCCAGAGTAAATACGTCAGTTCTACCCTCTTCTTTTACAACATGGAGGAGATATGCGGCTAGTCGGCTTGGGATTTCTTTAAGAGCGAGATCTTCTACCTGAATTGTGAACTGCCGGAGCCGATTTGAAAGAGCATCCAGCATATTGAGGGCGATGTATGGATTTTCTTTTATTACATGTATGACCCTATCTCGTGGAAAAAAGAGGGCTTTAGTAGCCTTCATGGCATCTGCACTTGCTGGATAGTTTTCTCCAGAAAAGAGCGGAACCGGGCCAAAGATCTCGTGGGGCTTAACGAGTCTTAATATTTTTTCTTTACCTTCAGGTGAAACCTTGTAGATCTTTACAAAACCAGAGTACACCACAAAAAATCCCTTACCTTCATTGCCTTCTAAAAAGATGGTTTGACCTTTGTCAAAATATTTTTCAACAGCTATCTCAGCCACGTCACTTAACTGGGTTTCCTGCAATCCTTTGAAGATTGGAATTGCAGAAATTATAATCGCTTTTTCATTCATATTAAATATTTTGTAATTTTTCTTCCAGCTGTGATTTTTTCTTCTCAATATCTTCGTTTGATCTTTTAATATTCATGGGCTTCATAATATCATATGTTCCATCTTCAAAAAAGACAGGGACCTGCAAGAGGTAATCGATATTTTCAGGACATCCTGCAGCAAAGAAATGACCAGGCCTTCTTCCCTGTTTAACGTTATCTTTTATCTTCTCCAGTGTCTCTAGTGAAATAACCAGACCATGCTGGCCAATAAAACTCTTCACCAAATCCCCAGGTTCAAATAATGTCTTTTTTCCCATATTTATTCTCCATATTTATCGCCATCCTTTCATGTCCCATCCGAAATGGTGGAGATAGAGGTGGCTCATGAATTGTTTCCTTTTTTAAGCCCCACCGTGGTGGCGTGGTCATTGAGTTGGTTAAAACATTAAAATGTAGAAGAGCCCCTTTGAAAAAAGTGCACTATTCACCCATTTATCTTCTCAACAATTTCTTTAAGTGAACTTAATGCAGGGTCATTAATTTCCTCTAAAAGGCCCCTAAGTGATTGAAGGGCCGGGGTAATATAGATAAGAAATCTATTTTTTCCCTCAATCTCGCTCAGGTATGAAAAGGCTCCCAGTATCTGTAGATTTCTCTGAATAGCAATATAGGGATAATACTTTGAAAAGAAACCGGATGTGCCGGAAAAGTGCTTTTTGAGAAGTTTGATATAATAGTCATACAGAACCATTATTTCATTTTTTTTCAGTGCTACGTAGGGATCAATTAACAAAGAGGCAAGATCATACTGTAGAGGACCTAAGCGTCCGCCCTGCCAATCTACTATTCCTATAGTATTGCCTTTGATGATGAGGTTTCTTGACTGAAAATCCCTGTGCAGAAAATAATGGTTATCTGCAAGAGATGCCTGATAAGAGAGGTATTTAAAAGTGGATTTTAATTCAGAAAAATTTTGCTTCAGACCATGGAGACCTTTCAAGAAATAAGTTAGAAAATAATCTGATTCAAATTTTTCCATAATAAACCTGTCATATCTTTTAGTGTGATAACACCATTCAGGGTTAAAATCTTGTTTACCATTGAGTTGGATCTGAATCAAAAGCTCAATAACCCTTGTGTATATATCGATGCGGTTGTTTGATTTGAGAGCAACCTCCTGGAGGCTTATTTTACCCAGATCTTCCATGATAAACCAGCCTTGCTCGAGGTCATACCGATAAATGCGGGCAACTGGAATTCCCTTACGAAAGAGATGTTCGCCTATTTTCAGATATGAGTTGTTTTCTTTTTTTGCATTCCCTTGTGTAGATGGATTAGCCATCACGATAAATGAGTCCTGATTATTACTCAGTCGATAAAAAATTCTTTTTGATCCATCACCTGGCAATCTTTTCCAGCTAAATCTTTTTGTAACGATATAGGTGTCGTGAATATATGATTGGACAAAATTCTTTAGCTTCATCATGTAAAGCCGTTCACCGTTATAGAAATTATCGGATGGCTACACCACCAATTAGATCTTTTTCCAAAATAACACCAGATGCAACAACACTATCAACTACCTTAATTCCTTCTTTAATAGTCACATCATTCCAGAGAACGGATCTCTGCACCATAGCATTTCGCTCTATTAAGCACCTTTTTCCAATAACTGCCCACTCTTGTATGGTCGCACTCGAATCTATGGAGCATTTTTCATCTATGGCACTATTGTCTGAAGGCAGATAATAGAAATTTGCTCTCAAATAATCGGGTATAGTTCCAATGTCAATCCATCTATGATCAGTAGCAATGTAACCTTTCATGGGTTTTTTGACATCTATCAGCCGTTTATACACTTCTATAATGTTATATTGTCTCTTATCAGGGATAAAGCTGAGCACCTCGGGATTTATGACGTGAATGCCAGTAAAGGCTAATGTCCGCTTCAAATCTGTTCCTGAACCGATAGCGAGAATGTTCATTTCTTTGTCTACCCTCACCTTATTATATTGAGGGAAGTCATGCAGCACCATCGTCACAAGGTTACTTTTCCTTAGATGGTATTCATAAACATCACCTAAATCTATATCAGTCAAGATGTCTCCATTGATAACAATAAAGGGATCATTGCCCCAAAAATCGTGGACGTTTTTAATTCCACCACCGGTACCTAAAATTTCTTTTTCGATCCTGACTTCTATCTTTACGCTACGAGGATTATGTTCTAGAAAATGATCATATATCATTTGCGAGTGGTGATGGGCATTGATTATTATTTTTTCTATTCCATGGGCCGTAAGGAACTGTATAATCCTATCTATCACAGGCGTATTAGCAACTGGTACCAAAGCCTTAGGATAAACACTGGTCAAAGGCCTCAATCTCTCACCCATGCCAGCAGCTAAGATCATTGCTTTCATAATGTTGCCTTTTTAATTGCATTTATTGTTCAGTAATTATACATCCATTATAAAATAGTTGTTGCACTCATTGTGTTTATAAGGCTTAACATGTACATTAGGAAATAAAAAATCTCTTTCAATGAATCATATTAAGGATAATATGTTTTAAAGCCATAGTCTTCAAGCTAAAAAGCTTATTTCTCAGTTCAGGAACCTTGAGAAGATAGATACCAAGGGATATCTAAAGTGAACCCAAGAAACCCAAATGTCTCTTAATGATGAATCCAATACTTGATCTTTCAGAGATTACCCAAAAGATTGGTCGGTTATTTATAGGGGGCATGCCCGGCCCTGAATTGGATACAAATACCATGAAGCTAATAGCAGATTACCATCTTGGCGGAATTATTTTATTTTCTCGAAATATAGAGGATCCGATTCAACTTGCTCAGTTGTGTATGGATATACAGAGGGTAGCAATGGAGAATAGTGGCTATCCTGTTTTTCTGGCAATTGATCAGGAGGGTGGCAGAGTAGCCAGACTTAAACGACCATTTACTCAATTCCCCGGGAATGCAGATATAGGAGGAAGCCCTAACCCAGAAAAAAGCGCCCTCCACTTTGCCGGTATAACTGCCGGAGAGATGTCTTTGGTTGGGCTCAATATGAATATGGCCCCAGTGATTGACGTAGCTCAGGTACATATGGACTCTCATCTTGCAGGACGAAGCTTTTCCCAGGATCCTTTGTTGGTAACTACGTTGGGGAAAATAGTGATCAATGCTCTTCAGCAAGGCGGTATACTGTCTGTTGCCAAACACTTTCCCGGCTTAGGGAAATCAGATCTTGATCCACACCTACACCTTCCAACTATTCATGCCACTCTTGAAGAGATGGAATCTGTTCATCTACCCCCTTTTCAAGGTGCCATAGAGGCAAATGTCTCTGCTATAATGACCTCTCATGCTGTTTATCCAGCACTTGATCCAGGTATGCCGGCTACTCTTTCAGAAACAATTATTAGCAATCTGTTGCGGGAAAAAATGCGTTTTTCCGGGCTCATTATCTCAGATGATCTAGAGATGGGAGCAATAGCTAAAGAAAGAGGCCTCCCTGAAGGTACAGCAGATGCCTTTGAGGCAGGTATCGATCTATTACTTATCTGTGAAAGTCAGTCCCTCCTACTTGATAGTATGGTACTTATAAGAGATAAGATACTAAGGGGAAAAATTTCACATGAAAGATTGGAGAAGTCTTTAGAAAGGATTAACAAATACAAAAATCGCTTCCTGTATCCTCACAGAAAAATATCTTTAAAAGCTGTAAAGGAATATTTTTTGAGGGATTAAAGAATTGTTTAATTTCTCAAAATCAATTGACATTTACCAATGATTATTACGATTCGAGAGTCTATGGGTGGAACTCCGAACGAATTCCATAAACTTGGAGCAAAGGGATTTATCAACAAGCCTTATGATATGAAAGTGATGCTGCAAAAAGTTCGTAAGATCATGGATGAGGATTAAAGTCTTACTGTAATGTTCAACATTATTCCTGCTTGATGTCTACTAAACAATCTGATATTTTACATTTGGTAAAGGTATTCAAGGGTGTTCGTGTTTGCGACAAAGGGGCCTTGATTATATCTATGTGGTTCGGTGCAGGCCTTTTGCCTGGTATGCCAGGAACTTTTGGCACAGCTGGGGCAATACCTTTATTGTTATTACTCAATCTTTTGCCCATCAGATACCAAGCGTTATCTTTACTGATAATTATCATAGGGGCGATCTGGTCATCTCATAGAAGTCAATCTATCCTGGGCCGGGTTGATCCATGCGAAATCGTTATTGATGAGGTAGCCGGATTTTTATTGACCATTATCTTTATCCCATTTACCTTGAAAAACCTTATAGCAGGGTTTTTTCTTTTTAGGTTTTTTGATATTTTTAAACCACCTCCGATAAGAATGATAGAACAAAAGGTAAAGGGTGGATGTGGGATTGTTTTCGACGACCTTGCAGCAGGTGTATACGCATATTTATCTTTACGACTTTTTCTATATCTGATTGGATGATGGGATGAAGAAATTTCGGGATTGAGGAATTAAAAAATTAATCACTTCGTATTAATGGAATTATGCAAACAGAGATTATAGTTATAGGAAATGAACTGATCTCAGGAAAGACAAGAGATCTTAACGGATGGTATGCATCGGGTTGTCTTTTGTCACATGGGCTTGAATCAAGTGAAATCAGAACCGTTGGCGACAACTACGATACACTTTCTTCTGTGTTGAAATCTGCGGTAAAACGATCTCATTTTGTGATTGTTACTGGTGGGTTAGGACCAACTGACGATGATCTTACTGCCGAGATAGCATCCAAGGCCTTAGATATGCCTCTTTTCCTTGATCAGGCTGTTCTTGATCATGTAAAGGATACTACAAAAAAATTGTCTTTACGCTGGTCTCCTTCTTTAGAAAAATTGGCTTGGCTCCCAAAAGGGGCTAAAATGTTAGACCCTCAAGGGAAGATGTGTGGCTTTTCAATATCTAAAGGGGATTGTATCCTCTACTTCCTTCCAGGTGTTCCTGAGCAGATGAGGGAATTAATGAATAGGTGTGTTATTCCAGATATGCTGAGAAGGTACCGACCAGCTACCGTCCCTCGACATAGAATACTGAAAGTTTATGGATTAAGTGAACCCCGTATTTCAGATGTCTTCAAAGGCCTCAGCAATGAACTACAGAAGGTATTGTTTGGATTTTACCCATCTTTTCCTGAAAACCACATCACTATCACGGTCCGAGGGAAAGACTATACCAAGATTGAAAGGGAGTTAGATAGGGCAGAGGAAAAGATAAGGCATCTTTTAGGCCCGTATATATTTGCATCCGGCGATATGACCATGGAGTATGTTGTTGGAAAGCTGCTAAAGGAGCGGAAGATGACGATTTCTGTAGCGGAATCATGTACAGGAGGACTTATTGGTCACCGGCTCACATCGATATCAGGCAGCTCGCTTTATTTTGACAGGGGTTTGATTGTTTACAGTAATAGCTCCAAGAATGAGATGCTCGGGGTACTGCAAAGCACCATAGATTCATATGGGGCTGTCAGTAATCAGGTGGTACGGAAAATGGCCGAGGGTGTGAGGAAACTTGCGAAAACTGATATGGGACTTGCTGTAACAGGGATTGCCGGACCTTTAGGAGGATCAAAGGATAAACCAGTTGGTACTGTATTTATTGGTCTCTCAGTAGACGGCAAACTATTCTCTGACCACTATTGTTTTTCAGGAGACAGAAATAAAATAAAATATAATACTTCAGAAATGGCCCTTGACTGGGTAAGGAGATATCTCAATGGGTATTCGTTCATTCCTGGCATTTGAACTTCCATCTGAGATTAAAAAACAAATCATAGCTGTTTCCAAAGAATTAAAGAAGACCGCCCTGCCGGTAAGATGGGTTAAGACCGAAAACATTCACCTAACTATACTGTTTCTTGGCTCTGTCGATGAAGATGCAATAAGTGATATAGAAGAAAAGGTGAATGTGGTTGTAAGGGGATTTTCTGCATTTAAGATTAAGCTTAATGCTGTTGGTACATTCCCACATTGGAAGAGGCCCCGGGTGATCTGGATTGGTCTAGATGGAGATATAGGGAAATTGTCAAATTTTAGGAATGATTTACAGGAGAAACTAAAAATACTCGGTTTCATACCGGAAAAAAGGCCATTTCAACCACACTTAACACTTGGACGGTTTAAAAGATCCTTAGATCGGGATGCGGATATACAACGGATTCTTGATAGTAGATACCATACTCTTCATAGTGAATTGTATTACCTTGATGAACTTGTTTTGTATAAAAGTGATCTTAAGCCCGAGGGGCCAGTCTATACAAAAATGGCGACGTGGCCATTAAAGGTGGAGAATTCAGAGGCATCGTCATAATGAGATATCTTCCTGCTCTCGCTCAGGCGAGGTGGGCTGTTTGTAGTGATGGAGTTATGGAGAATTGGGTTAAAATAATAACCCCTCCTTTGGCGGATTAATTTTATTAACCATTATGCCGGTAATCCAACATTCCATCCCTCTGGAGACGGATGTCACTAAAAATATTTAACTATCCGCAATGAATACAAATTCGGTTTAACCAGGTTTTGGTAATTAGGGGGGACTGTTATGGCAATAGATTCAGAAAAGAAAAAGTCAGTGGATTTGGCTGTTATACAGATTGAAAAGCAGCATGGAAGAGGTTCTATTATGAAAATGGGCCAAGAGGGAGCGGTTATTAATATTCCTGTTATCTCTACAGGCTCGCTTGCCCTGGATGCAGCCCTTGGTCTGGGTGGTGTGCCGAGGGGGAGGGTAATAGAAATCTTTGGACCAGAGGCCTCAGGAAAAACTACTCTTGCCCTCCATATTGTTGCAGAGGCACAGGCCAAGGATGGGATGGCTGCCTTTATAGATGCAGAGCATGCACTTGATCTCACATATGCCAGGAGACTAGGAGTCAAGGTTGATGATCTTCTGGTCTCCCAGCCGGATAACGGTGAACAGGCACTGGATATTGCTGAAATCTTGGTGAGAAGTGGGGCTATTGATGTTTTGATAATAGACTCTGTTGCTGCCCTTGTTCCAAGGGCAGAGATAGAAGGTGAGATGGGAGACCAGCAGGTTGGATTGCAGGCGAGATTGATGTCAAAGGCCCTTAGAAAATTAGCAGCAACAATAAATAGATCGATGACATGTGTCATTTTCATAAACCAAATCAGGATGAAAATCGGAGTAATGTTTGGCAGCCCAGAGACCACTACTGGCGGAAATGCACTCAAATTTTACGCAACCCAACGCCTTGATATTCGACGGATTGCTTCCATACAAGAAGGTGATAACAAAACAGGAAGCAGGACACGGGTTAAGGTAGTAAAGAATAAGATTGCCCCTCCGTTTAGAATGGCAGAGTTTGATATTATTTATGGGAAGGGAATATCAAAGGAAGGAGATATATTAGACTTGGGTGTTGAATTTGATATAGTTGAGAAGAGCGGCTCTTGGTTTTCATTTAATAATGAGAGGATTGGTCAGGGGAGGGAGAATGTTCGAAGATTTTTAATTGAACATCCCGATATACTGAACAATATTGCTAACAAGGTTAAGGAAAAGCTTGGCTTCGAGGGTACTGGAGATTCGAAACAGGATAAATAAGAACGTTTATCATATCTGCAAGAAGCTTAGGTACCTTGAACAGAACCATCTGTCAGCCTACTTACGGTGCGGTCTGTAAAACATAGTGTCAAGATCTCAGGCAGGCGGGCTATATTTTCCCACGCTTCAAGTTGTACATTTCAATTAACTATGAATAGCAGAAAAATAAGAGAGAAATTTTTACAGTACTTTAAAAATAACGGTCATGAGATCGTAAAGAGCGCATCGTTGGTCCCGAAGGATGATCCAACATTGCTTTTTATCAATGCCGGCATGGCACCCTTCAAGAATTTATTCCTTGGTCTTGAAAAAAGGGCATATACAAGGGCGGCAAGTTCCCAAAAATGTGTCAGGGCTGGAGGAAAACACAATGACCTTAATGAAGTAGGCTATACTAACAGACACCATACCTTTTTTGAAATGCTGGGTAACTTTTCCTTTGGTGACTATTTCAAAGAAGGTGCAATTGATATGGCATGGGAACTCCTGACCGTTGGCTATGGTATACCGGAAGAAAAATTGTGGGTATCTGTATATACAGATGATGATGAGGCGTACAAAATCTGGAATGAAACTATAGGGGTACCTCATGAAAAGATCCTTCGTTTAGGAGATGAGGACAATTTCTGGTCCATGGGTGATACTGGGCCATGCGGGCCATGCTCGGAGATATACATTGATCAAGGTCCTGAGGTTGGCTGTGGTAAGCCTACCTGTAAACCAGGCTGTGACTGTGACAGATATTTAGAGATATGGAATCTGGTCTTCACTCAGTATAATAGAGAGTCTAATGGAGAACTCACCCCTCTCCCCAGGCCAAATATAGATACAGGTATGGGTCTTGAGAGATTGGCTGCTGTTTTGCAGGGTGTATATTCAAATTACGACTCAGACCTCTTTGTGGATATTATAAAAATCACGGAAGAGTTAGCAGAATTACAATATGGCAATGATACGAAAAGCGATATATCCTTCAAGGTAATTGCTGATCACAGCCGAGCTACCGCATTCCTTCTAGCCGATGGTATCATGCCGTCAAATGATGGGAGAGGGTATGTCCTGAGGCGGATAATAAGGCGTGCCATACGATATGGCCAGGTTCTTGGGATCAAGGGACCATTTCTTCATCGTCTTACGGACAAGGTTGTTGATTTAATGAACTCTGATTATCCGGAGCTAGGACAATCCAGAAGATTTATTGATGAAGTGGTGATCAATGAGGAAAAACGATTCGCCGACACTCTTTTTCATGGCCTTTCTATATTAAAAGAAGAGATGGATCAATTGCGTTCAAAAAAGCAACATAGTATTCCCGGCACTTTGGTTTTCAGACTTTATGATACCTTTGGGTTCCCTCCGGATCTGGTAGAAGATATAGCTCGAGATGATGATTTCAGCATAGATATTGAGGGCTTTGATCGGTCTATGGCTGAGCAAAAGGAAACATCTCAGAGAAGCTGGAAGGGCAGTGGACAGGAGGTGATACCCGAAGTCTATACGATCCTTGACTCAAGAGGATTGGACTGCCGCTTTTTAGGTTATGAGACAGTAAGGGCGGAAGGAAAGGTGCTGTCTATTCTCCGGGATGGTGATCTGGTTGCTTCAGGACATGAAGGAGAACGGGTAGAGATTATCCTTGATCAGACTCCATTTTATAGTGAATCCGGCGGTCAGGTGGGAGATACTGGATGGATGAGTAATGATGCGCTGAATATCAAGATTGTCGATACTGTTAAATACCCTAAGAGCCTTATTATTCATAAGGGTGAAGTGGTTGAAGGGGTTGTCTCTGTAGGTGATGCAGTTGAGGCTGTGGTAGATGAAAAAAGGCGAAATAATATTGCCAAAAATCATACAGCAACTCATCTCCTTCAGGCGGCATTGAGGGAAACGCTAGGTGAGCATGTGAAACAAGCAGGTTCTCATGTAGGGCCTGAAAGGATGAGATTTGATTTTACCCATTTCGCCCAGATATCTCCTGACAGATTAGGAGAGATTGAGAGGCTTGTAAACCTCAATATACAAAAAAACCTTCCTGTCACAACCCGCACAATGTCACGGGATGAGGCTTTTAAACAACAAGCTATTGCTATCTTTGAAGAAAGGTATAGCGATACTGTGAGGGTTGTTACCATTGGTAATGGTCTTAGTAGAGAGCTCTGTGGGGGGACGCATGTGGCTGCTACAGGAGACATAGGGATATTCTTACTCGTAAGCGAAGGAGCAGTTGCATCCGGCATTAGGAGGATTGAGGCCTTTACCGGGGAGGGTGCAATCAGGAAAATACAAAAGGAAATGGGTAACCTTAACATCATATCGGACCTCTTTAAAACCACACATGACGATCTTGTTACAAAGATAGAACATTTTATAAAAGATCAGAAAGAAAAAGATCGCGAGATAGAATTACTCAAGTCAAAACTTTTACACAAACAATCAGAAGATTTAATCGGCACAGCCAAGATTTTACATGGTATTACAGTTATAAGTCAGGAGGTGGCAACAACTAACCCAAAAGACTTGAGAGAGTATGGTGACCATTTGAAGGATAAGCTGAAATCTGGGATAATTGTTCTTGGCGCTAAGGCCACTGGAAAGGTCTTCTTGCTGTGCAGGATAACACCCGATTTGACGGATAGGTTTCATGCCGGGAAGATTATAAAAGAGCTATCTGTTTTTATTGATGGAAAAGGTGGTGGCAGAAAGGATATGGCAGAAGGAGGTGGAACAAGAAGCTCGGAACTAAAAACAGCCCTCTCAAAGGCATACGATATTATTTTTACTTGATATCTTATATCCCAATTCATGTCAGATGCAAAGACACCAAATTTCACATTCAGCGTGTTCAATTTCTGGAAGGGTTTTCGGCAAATAATTATTTTCATATGATTTAGCATTCGAATTTTTTTACGTGACATTCCCTTTTGATAAGAGACCTTTGAAAAACCCGGCGATTTTCATCATCCTCAAAAAGACGATGGACTTTTTTCAGTTCCCTCCGGTGGAGGGACTTTTGAATGAGTCACATTTGAAATCTTTGAAACGTGCCTTCATTCGCGCTCATAAATCTTTTTCGACCCTGCAACGTCTCGCTTAGCTGCAAAGGAAAAACTCGCGCTGAAGCGCTCAGATCCCGCTTTCAGCGGGACAAGTCGCTTCACTTCGACGGCAGGGTACCCCGAAAAAGTATTTAAAAGTCGCGCTCCATGAAGTCACGTTTCCTGGGATCTTTGAAAAATCTGGCGATCTTCAGAATTCGACTTTGTTTACAGTAAACCACAAAGCCGTAAGGTACACAAAGCAAGGAATGCCGCTGAGGCGAAACTAAGTATGTCCGGCGTTTAACCCGTCGGACATACAATATTTACTTTGTGTTCTTTGCGTCTTCGTGGTTCAAAAAAGGGAAGAAGTCAACGCATTCAACAATGTCCCTGAGATCCCGATTTATCGGGGCAATGCGGATAGAGCAAAATTCCCCCATGGATACGTTGCTGAAAAGACCAGCCCGGGAGCCTCGGCCTCCGGCCCGACTCCGTCCTGGAGGGGACTCCGCCCCGGAAGGGAGGGCCTACGACCCGGAGGGAACTGAAAAAAAGCCCATCGTCTTTAGATCAATAGGGGTTATGCAAAGGTCTCGATAAAGATGCACGATACTTTATTGTGCATGGGGATCCGAGAGAAAAATATGTTAAGAAACAGGAGGAAGCCATGCCTGTTCATAGTATCAGCGGTGGCTATGCCAATACTTACCTGATAGAAGATAGGGATTCTTTTGTTGCCATTGATGTTGGCACTACCAAAGCAGCTAACAACATACGCCACTACCTCTTGCATCGATCAATAGATGCCTCTTCTTTACGCATGGTGACTGCCACTCACTTTCATATAGATCATGTAGGTGGCATAGCAAGGCTTGTACAGCTTTTCCCTAAAATAAGGACCTGTTTCTTTACCATGGTTGGGGATTACCTTAATGGAAAAGAAAAGATCTGTCTATTTTCTCCACCCATGTGGATCAAATACCTCCTGCCAATAATTATAGCCGAAGATAATCACATAAAAAATACCGTTGCTGCATTATTCAGTAGCAAGGCGGGGATTCCTTTGCCTTTTTTACGAACAAAATTCCTCCCTTCCGATTACCAGGCCGAAGGCATATTGAGGGAAAACCAGCCCATACCCTATCTTCCACACTGGAAACTTATAGAAACCCCTGGACATACTGATGACAGTATCTGTTTTTACAGCCCTGATGAAAGAACGCTTATCTCTGGCGATACAATTCTTAATATAAAAGGGAGCGGTGAGCTCAATAATTTTTGCTGCAACCCGCATGAAATCAGGGAATCTTTTAAAAAATTATTACCACTCAATATCAAGACAATCTACCCGGGTCATGGTGATCCTTTATATCATCTTGATGGCCTGGGCCGTGTCGCTCAATAGGAAAAGGGACTAATAATTGCTTGAGCATACTTTTATCCATATCCCCGGCATTGGATTAAAGACAGAGCGGCACCTTTGGCGAAACGGTATCAATACATGGAATGACTTTCTACGAACGAAAAAACCGCCACTCCTACCGGCTCGTGATTTCTTTGTGCGTCAAAATGTCGAGGCATCTCTTAAAAATAGGAACAACATCCGCTTTTTCACGGATAAACTACCCATTGCTGAAATATGGCGCCTATTCGGTGTATTCAAGGATAAGGCAGTATATCTGGATATTGAAACAAGCGGGCTGTATCAGGGAGTCGACGACATCACCGTTATCGGCATCTATGATGGAAAAACGGTTAAGACCTTTGTGCAGGGCATCAATTTAGATGAATTTGAGTCGCAAATCAATGCCTATGAGCTTCTTATCACATTTAACGGGTCCCAGTTTGATTTGCCTTTTATCAAACGCCAATTTCCAAACATCTGCCTTCCCCCTGCCCATATTGACCTTCGATTTTTCTTAAGGAAATTAGGGTACAAGGGTGGTCTCAAGGCAATTGAAAAAGACTTTGACCTCCATCGAGCATCTGCCATTGAAGGGATGGATGGATATGAAGCTATTTCACTCTGGGAAGCCTACCAGTGGGGAGATAAAAGTGCACTGAATCGCTTGATCCAATATAACACCGCAGATATTGTACATCTGGAGCCCCTGATGAAAGGGGGCTATGAAAACATGAAGAACCGGCTGTTGTCATCTCATGAACAGTGGGGTGAAAAAAAGGGTGTGTCTTCTGTTGATCTGGCATACCCTTGTTAAGGAACGGGTAGTCTGAATTTATTCGCCTTTCCTCTGTGTCACATCCAACTACTTCTGTAGATATGGTGCTATACGTATACTTCATAACGATTAAAGAGAAGCATGAGACCTAGTCTGGATACATTATCATCAAGCTTTGATATATTAAAAAAGAGATTTCCAGAGTATGAAGACCGCCCACAGCAGCGGGAAATGGCAGGCGAGATTCTACGATGCCTAAATGGTAAAACGAATCTCCTGATAGAGGCTGGCACAGGGGTCGGTAAGTCATTTGCATACCTTATACCTGCGATACTCTCGAATGAAAAAACCATTGTATCAACTGCCTCTATCGCACTTCAGGATCAGCTTGTACAAAAGGACCTTGTCTTTCTTCAAAAGGTACTACATCAGGATTTTTCCTTTGGTATTCTCAAGGGAAAAAATAACTATTTATGCCTGAAAAGGGAGCGGGAATTTACCGATATCAGTCAGGCCTACCTGCAATTCCGTGCATGGTTGAGCGAAACAAAAACAGGAGAAAAAGATGAGCTCTCATTCATTCCCGAATTCTGGACAAGGGTCTGCGGTGACTCTCAGGACTGTAACGGCAGAGAGTGCCCCTTTTATGATTCATGTTTTTACTACCGGCATTATAGAGACCTCTTTAAAAAGGAAATCCTGGTAGTCAACCATCACCTTCTAATATATGACCTCCTTTCAGACTTCAACATTCTGCCCTTTCATACACACTTGATCATTGATGAAGCCACTGAGATCGAGGGTGTCATCTCCCATGTAATGGGCAGTATCCTGAACTATTCAAGGGTGGCATGGCTCCTCTATCGATTAAGAGGATTAAAAATACTCGTTGATCCCCTCTTTCCCAGAGTGGAGTCGTTTTTTAAAGGAGCGAATATTCCATCTCAGACAGTGTTTCCAATTCCTGATCCCATCATCGAAAAACTCAAAGACCTGAAAAAGACCCTTGCGCTCACCAAGGTCATTTCCACACTTAAAAAAACTATGTTGAATGTTTCTAATGACGAGCTTCTGGACAGGATGGAGACTACAATAGGGTATGTAAACTCACTGTTAGCGGATATCGATGATTTTATCGAACAAAATGACGCAGACAGGGTGTACTATTGTAATGGAAACAATGGCTCGCTGGAGTTAAAAAGCAGTCTTGTCGACTGCCAAAACTCTTTTCAAGGGCTGATAAGCCGTTATAAAAGTGTGATCATGACATCGGCTACCCTGGCAGCCGGGGGAAATTTTTTCTTTTTAAAAAACAGGCTCGGTATTGAAGGGTTTCAAGAAAAGATAATCGGCTCTCCCTTTGATTTTCAAAAACAGGCTATCCTCTATATTGATAAAGCCCTGCCGCAGCCCGACAGAGGAAACGAGGAGATATTCAAGCACGAGAGCTTAAACACAATAGAAAGACTTATCAATGCATCCAGCGGCAGGGCACTGGTGCTCTTTACCTCGTATAGCCATCTCCATTTTGTGGCACATAGTATCAATATAGCCTATCCGTTCAAATTCCAGGGAGAGATGCCTCCCCCACGACTCATTCAGTGGTTTAAGAATACTCCTCATTCCGTGCTTCTGGCTACTGCTACCTTTTGGCAGGGAATCGACATAAAAGGAGAAAAACTCAGCATGGTAATCATTGCACGCCTGCCCTTTACCTCTTCTGGAGATCCGGTCTACCAGGAAAGATGCAGAAGGCTTGAGGACCGATGGTTCGGCGAGCTTGCCCTTCCCTCGGCCATTTTGCTATTGAGGCAGGGATTTGGAAGGCTCATCCGAGGGCGTAACGACTATGGTGTGGTTGCCATACTTGACACCCGCATCGTTACCCGTTCATATGGTAAGACAATCGTATCGGCACTGCCGAAGATAAATATTGTCCACAACATTGAGGATGTGGAAAGGTTTTTTGATTCCATTTCTTTACATGATGACCCGGATTACGCTTAACATTATAAAATATTAAAAGGAATGCTAACGAGCTGTCTGATCTTTCATGGCATGCAATGAATGATAGTATTGCTGGATTGCTAATCGCCTTGATAAAATGAAATCGTTTTTATGAGATTTTCATCGTAAATGATACAGAGTGAAGATTACATATCGTCCAGGTCTCTGTTTCGAATCGAAGCGTCTTGCTTTGTGCAGTGATGTGAATTATCTATAGCGTCCTGATATGTTTAGGCAGGCCATTCGCTATCTCTCTTCCTTCCCCCGGAAGCGTAGGTATGGAGCTTGCTTATGAAGGATTTCCTTTTTTAGCTTCCCGCGAGAAGAGTGGATTCGTTGAATTGTGGATTAGGAATTAATATATGTATATTTTAATCCAATGCTTGATGTTCAGCATATTTTTGTCTATAATTAATTGCAATCCACATTTTCCCTGAGCAACCTGAAGAGAGGAGAAACAAATGGACAACAATAATGAAATGGAAGGCTTCAAGGAGCAAATCGCTAATAACATGGAGTACGATTTTGAAGATGAAGATTTTCCGCGCCATAGAGCATCTCACGGTTTCAATTTACAAAGAAAAACACTAATCTTTGGGGGAATTGGTGTTTTGCTTTTGATTATTCTTATCGCTCTCTTCTTTGGAAATGGCGATGAGCTTTCTAAAGAGGATCTCACATTTTTCAAAACGCGACTCGATATGCTTGAGAAAAGACTAGCACAATTTGAGGGGATGGAACTTAAAATAGGCTCTCTTGAAAAGAAGGAGCAAGAGCTGAAGCAATCTTTATCAGAAGCAGATAGATCTCGCAGCCTTTTAACAGAAAAGTATACTGCGCTTACCCAGAGACTTGACACGTTACAAGAAGGAAAAGCGCTCGTTCCTGCAAAGACTAAGGCACCAGTAGCTACCCAAAAGAAAACACCTTCTTTAGCCAAAAAACAATTTTACACCGTTAGATCCGGGGATACGCTTTACCGCGTTGCAAATAAGCATGGGATTTCAGTGAATGAGCTGTGTCGCCTCAATAATATAGACCGAAGTAAGATCATACAGCCAGGCCAGAAACTACTGGTTTCTACAGCTAGCAAAAAATGAGCTCTCGGGCTCTATATGTAAGCAAGAAACCATAAGAGAAGGTAGAGATGATGCGGGGATTTGTATTTACTTTGCTGGCTGGGTTTATAGTAATCGTTTGCGCACTGTCGTTCTCGCTGATAACATGTGCAGCTGAATTCATGGCGGATAGTATCCAGAAGGAGCATGGCATGGAGTTGAAGGGCTAAATTTATCCCAAGGGCGATAAAATGCGTATTGATACCACCAAAGAGGGCGAGAAGACTGCTACGATCAACCGCATCGACAAAAAAATTATATGGATAATCAACCATGAAGACAAGATGTATATGGAAATGCCAGCTATGGTCAATAAACTCCATGCGAATAAGAGTGATGAAGATCTCACAAAAATCGCTGATAAAAAAATGTTGGCACAGAGAACATCAACGGCTATGAGTGCGACAACTACCTGATTACCTATAAGAATAAGTCAATGGGCAAGATGACCAGTGGATCTCCAAAAATCTTAACTATCCCATCAAAATGCTCTATCATAGTTCATATGGCGACATGCACACTGAGTATAAAAATATTAACGAAGGCAGGGTAAAGGACTCTGTATTCGAGATACCTAAAGGCTACAAGAACATGACAATGCCGGGTATGGGCGGACAGATGCCACGTATGCCTCAACAGCAAACTGCATCTGTGATAATTTTTAGATTTTTTGTTACGGCATCTTTTATACGTTTCGGCATTGCTTCTATTTCAATTGCATTTCTTCTGCGCTGCTTTTTTATGTAGTAAAAAAGATATACTAAAATTGGTTCTAAAAAAATAGGTAAAGGAATATAAAACAGCTGTTTAGGTTTGTCTATCCCGAATATATTGAAACAGGGAGGGTTTTCCGATCCTATCGAGATTCACAGTCGTGTGAAGGTACAATTAAAATCGGTGAACCGATGTGAAATATGAAAAGGTCTTAATTAAATCTGATGATGATATGGGAGATTCCTCAAAAGTCAATAATCGAATTTCCGAAGAAAAGAGAGAGAGTGAACAAAAACTCACGATACTTTTTGAGATTTCAAGACTTGTTTCCTCTCTTCTTCATTTGCAGGACGTATTGGATGCTATTGTAGATTTAATCACGCGAGAATTTAAACTTGATGCATGTTCAATCCGCCTGTTGGATGATGATGGAAACATGAGAATAAAGAGTCAAAAGGGTTTAAGCAAGAAATTTGTAGAGACAGCAACGAGAAAGCCGACAGTCGATAGTTACTCGGGGGAATGTTTTCTCACTGGAAAAATAGTCATCGTCAACGAGGCGAAAGAAATCGACAAACCCATATCAACTACCCTTCTTGTTGGTGAAAATATTGAATCTTTTGCCGTCACTCCTATAAAATCGGAAGGAAAGATTATTGGCGTTCTTGTGACTGCTTCAAAGAGGAAGAACTATTTTCATGAACGCTACAATGACGTGGTTTATATTATTGCCAATCAAATCGGCATAGCTATCAAGATTGCAGAGCTATACGATGAGATTTATAATTTCAATCAGGAGCTTGAAAAAAAGGTTCAAGAAAGGACAAGAAAATTAGAGGAGAAAAGCAGACAATTAGTTGAAGCTGAAAAATTTGCTGCACTTGGCAAAATGGCAAACATGGTAGCTGATGAATGCAGGAATTCATTAACAATAGTCGGTGGTTTTGCTCGAAGGCTTTATGAAACGATATCTGATGATGATCCGAGGAAGAAAGATCTTAGGATAATAGTTGAAGAGGTCGCAGCCTTAGAAAGCAAAGTTTCAAAAATAGTAAAGATCGGAAATAAAAAATAAGAGAGAGCTATGTTTCAAAAAGCATTAACACAATACACTTTATCCTGCCACCTAAAACAATGCCATCCTTTGCAGGCCTATATTTTTTAAAAGCCCTTGTTTGCCAGAATTTTCCTGCCGGTTTCTCGAGCTTTATAATAAGCTGCAATACCATTCTCAAGGCTGTTCGGGCCAACACTAGGCGCATCCGTCCGTACCTCGATGAGCTCAATGCCCCTTTGGCGGATTGCATCGCATTGGCTTTGATAGGCCTTGTGCCGCGAGATGTTGACCGCAAGGTGATGTATATGCCAGGGGGTCATCCTTTTCTCTAAAAAACTGTTTGAAGGACCCTCAAGGTTAGCTGAAGCGATAAAATGAACGATGATCTTTTCCGGTTGAATCAAATCGGCTAATGCTAAAACAGGGGCTTTGTTCACCATACCTCCATCAACATAGAGGGAACCATCAATCTCCACCGGCTTGAAGAGTATGGGGACTGCACAAGAGACCTGTATTCCTTTCGTTAGACTTCCTTGGGTGAAAAGCTCTTCTCTTTGGAAGGTGAGATTAGTGGCTGTGATAACTAGGGGTAAAGGACAGTCTTGTATCTGTCTGATGGGGATATACTTCAGAAGCCGGGCAAAGCCTTTTCCCCTCAGGTATCCGGAATATCCTCTAAATAGTTTCAGTGCCCCTTTCAAAATGAGGGGTATGGGATCTGGATCCCAGAAATCTGATTTTTGTAACCCCAGTAAAATTTCCTTTATAGTGTGGTCGCTCATGTCTGAGGCAGCCATCGCAGCAATAATGGCCCCGGAACTGGCTCCGGCATAACCGGAGGATTGAATGTTGCAATCCCGAATCGCAGCCAGAAATCCAGCATGAGCAAAAAAACCGAAAAACCCTGATGAAAATACCACTCCTATCCTGGAAGTAGAATCTTGAAGCATTAATACCACCTTTCTGCCATATCAATTGACAACGATAATAGTATCAATTGGTATATTCAAGGAAATAGTGATGGAGAAGAGTGAGAATAAATAATGACTCTGGAAGAGATATCCCTCTTTCAAGTTTTTAACCCAAATTATGCAGTAGCCACCTACTGCGGCCTGAAACACCTTGCTGTCCCGCCTTGGCGGGATTTCACGATTTTGCTTCTCAACATATTTACAAATATGCCTTCGGCGCAAAATCGCTCCAACTTCTCGTTTCGCTGAGGT
>JAWOBA010000101.1:0-16243 GCA_046498285.1 Desulfatiglandales bacterium
TCTAAAAGTATGGTGATAATCGTGTCTCCTCTGGTTGACCCTAAGATCATGAAGACGGTGGTTGACCTGTGGAGGAACGAATACGACCTTTTGGTCGTGTCACCGTCTTCTCATTAATCTTTTAAACTCAGATTATGCAGTAGGCATCGTCACGAGGGTTGAAAAACCTCAGCGAAACGAGAAGTTGGAGCGATTTTGCGCCGAAGGCATATTTGTAAATATGTTGAGAAGCAAAATCGTGAAACGATCGTTGTAGCAAGGTTTTTCAGGCCGCAGTAGGTGGCTACTGCATAATCTGGGTTAAACTCTTTAAGAGTGTTCATAGAATTCCATTGACCGCTCAATATATTTTTTCAGTAAGCTATTTTTTTCCTATTTTGTTATGGAGGTTTTCAAAATTTTGGTGTAATGAGAAACTATGGTGATTTATTGCAGCTGTTCCAAAATACAATATTAAGATAAAAGGTATTACAGTTTATAATTTGGGTTGCAGTCAGAAAAATGAAAACCCTTTTAGAGCTTTGCACAACCTGACCATTTTTTTACGAGACCTTTGAAAAACCTGGCGATTTTTACCATCCCCAAAAAGACGATGGACTTTTTTGAAGTGACTGGTGGCTTCCGGCCCGTAGAGCCTCCCGCTCGGAGAGAAGGGTGCTGAAAAGACCAACCCGGGAGCCCTGGCCTCCGGCCCGGAGGGAAGTGAAGAAATGTCGACCCTCTTTAGGAAAATATGAGTTCTGCAAAGCTCTCCCTTTTGGAAGCAAGATCTTTAGCCAGCGGATTTAACGGGAAGTTTTTTGGATAAAAAAATACCATAAGGAGGAAAAAAATGACCACGATTTGCAGCAATCAGCACTCTATGAATAGCCCCTATGCAAGAAAATTATCAGATGATCAATCCCAGAAACTTTATTGGGCTTGTTTGGAAATCCTGGAACATACAGGGGTTCGGCTATATGAGCAGGAGGCTCTGGACCTGCTTAAAAAAGCAGGGGCACTTGTGACCGACGGGAACAAGGTACATATCCCAGCAGGTTTGGTGGAAAAGGCATTCAGCACTGTGCCAAAAAGTGTAACTCTGTGCGACCGAAATGGCAATCCCGTGATACGAGCTGAAGGATATCGAAGCTATTTTGGTACTGGATCTGACTGTCTTCATATACTAGACCATCGAACAGGTGAATATCGAGGCTCTATCCTGCAGGACGTTGTTGAAGGAATGATCTTGTGTGATGCTTTGGACCACATTGATTTCGTAATGTGCATGTTTTTACCATCAGATGTTCCCCAGGATATTGCAGATCGCTATCAGATGGAAGCCATGATCAAAAATACCACAAAGCCAATTATTTTCGTTACCACAGAATTTTCAGGCGCCGTGGATGCTGTTAAAATGGCTGAAGTGGTAGCCGGAGGAGAGGCAGAACTAAAAAAGAATCCATTCACTGCATGCTACATCAACGTTACCACCGGACTTCGACATAATAAGGAAGCGCTACAAAAGCTGCTTTATCTCTCGGATAAAGGAATTCCTCTCACTTATATTCCTTCTGCTCAGGGTGGAGTGACTGCTCCGGTTACCATTGCAGCAACAATGGCGGTAAACAATGCCGGTGTGCTGGCGGGTTTGGTATTATCACAGCTTAAGCGAGAGGGTGCTCCATTTATTCTGCCTGGATGGGGTGGTAATATGCTCGACATGAAAACAACAGTTCAGCCTTATTCTGATCCGGAGAAAAGGGCTCAAGCAATTGATTTTGCGCATTATTTAGGAATCCCCTCTTTTAGCCTTGCAGGCTGCAGCGAGTCCAAACTGGTTGATCAGCAAGCCGCCGCAGAAGCGGCATTAACCTTATTTACAGATGCCCTGTTTGGAGGCAATCTTGTTCACGATGTGGGATACCTGGAATCAGGGCTGTGCGGTTCATTGCCCCAACTAGTCATCTGTGATGAAATTTTAAGCTGGCTTGAGGCCTTTATGAAAGGTGTAGAGGTTAGTGACGAATCCCTTGCACTGAATATCATCCATGAAATTGGCCCAGACGGACAGCATATTGATAGCAAGCATACACTCGAAAACTATAGAAAGCGATGGTATCCAAAACTATTTGAGCGTGCAAGTTACGATGGATGGAAGGCAAAAGGGGGCAAGGATTTGGGTGAAAGAGCCACCGATCGGGTAAATACAGTTCTGGCAGAGCATAAGCCTGAATCTTTGTCAAAAGATGTTGCTGATGCGGTGCATGCGGTCGTTGAAAATCCTACCCCTTAGGCCCTTATCAATACATGTATCGATATATCAAGGAGAGTAACTCATGAAATTACAAGGGCTTTCAGGCGGCCAATACCGGCCCCTATCGGAAAACCAGGTTAAAATGATCCACGAAGCGTCACTCAGGATACTGGAAAAAACAGGTTTTACCTTTGAGCCGGGATTGGAAGATGCCCTGGATATGCTCCAAAGTGCTGGTGCCACTATAGACAGAAATAAGGCACGAATCTATTTTCCGGAAGATCTAATCATGGAACAGGCTTCCAAGGCCCCTGAACAGGTGATTTTGTTTAGCCGTGATGGGAAAAATGATCTTGACCTTACTGAACATCGTGTCTATATGGGAACAGGGGGGGCTGCCATAAGGATTCTGGATATTGAAACTGGTGAGTATCGGCCAAGTACTCTCAAAGATTTGTATCAACTCGGAAGGCTGGTAGATCGATTAGATAATATCCACTTTTTTCTTCGACCCTGCATACCCACAGATATTCCTCCAACGGCCTATGATGTAAATGTTTTCTACACATGTCTAAAGGCTACCGGCAAACACGTCATGGCCGGTGTGAATGATGAAGAAGGATTCCATAACGTGCTGAAGTTAGCTTCTCTGGTGGCTGGGAGCCTGGAAAGGCTTCAGGAGAGGCCGTTTATCTCTATCATAACCTCCTTTGCTATTAGCCCTTTAAAACTTGATACTCAAACGACATGTATTATGCGAGAGGCGGTACGAAACCGAATTCCAATAGTCCTGTCCTGTGCCCCCATGGCAGGATCTACCTCGCCCATTACTATGGCCGGCACACTTGCCCAAATTCACGCTGAACAACTTGTCGGCATTGCAATATGTCAGTTAACAAATCCTGGATCCCCGATATTGTACGGCGGCATTCCTGGTATGGCCAATCTCCGGACTATGGGCTACCTTGGTGGAGCGGTGGAATGTGGCATGATGAATGCGGCGATCCATCAATTGTCACACTATATCAAGGTACCGAATTACAATTCTTCAGGATTGACCGATTCTAAAATACCCGATCCCCAAGCAGCCTGGGAAAAGGCATTTACAAGCCTTCTGGCTGCCATGGCTGGTTCTAACTATGTTCATCATGCTGCCGGGATGTTGGAATCCATGATATCTGTCGCCTATGAACAGTATGTAATCGATGATGAGATCATCGGGATGAGTTGCAGGGTCCTCAAAGGAATTGATGTAGATTCTGAACATTTGGCCTTGGAAGTCATAGATTCCGTGGGTCCTGGCGGGAACTTTATGATGGCATCCCACACCCTGGAACATATGCAAGATGAATATTTTAATGGCAACGACGTATCCGACAAAAAGAGCCGTCAAAAATGGGAAAAAGAGGGATCATTAAACACCCGTGATAGGGCCAAAAAAATTGCCCAAAAAATACTTGATGAGGAAGAAATATCTTATATACCTGAACATGTGGATAAACTGATCAGGGAACAATACGAAATTCTGATTTAAAACAGGACAAAGGAGGAAAGAATGGCTGATTTTCAAAATATTATTGATACACTGGTTGAAGGAGACGAAAACAAATTGATAGGTCTGACACAATCTGCCCTGGATGAGGGAATTTCTGCCAAGGAAATATTAGATAACGGCCTTATGGCCGGCATGGGTATCGTAGGGGAAAGGATGGAGTCTGAAGATATGTTTATTCCCGAGGTACTGCGATCTGCCAAGTCTATGACTACCGTCATCAACAATTTGCTTAAGCCTCTCCTGGCAAAAGGAGATGTGTCAGCAGCCGGCAAGGTTATTATAGGCACGGTGAAGGGAGACTTGCATGATATCGGAAAGAACCTTGTAGCCATGATGTTGGAGAGTGCAGGCTTCGAAGTCTATAATCTTGGTGCAGATATACTTCCAGAGAAATTTGTTGAAGAAATAAGGGACAAGAATGCAGATATACTTTGTTTATCCGCTCTTCTCACCACCACCATGCCCATGATGAAGGTTACCATAGATGCCCTTATGAAAAGTGACCTCAGAGAGAACGTTAAAGTCATGATTGGAGGAGCCCCCGTGACCCAAGACTTTGCTGACCAAATTGGAGCTGATGGGTATGCTCATGATGCTGGCTCGGCTACAAGGCTTGCAAAGTCATTATTGCAGTAATTCAAGTTTAAAGTATGTGAAGGCTAAGGGGCAAGGCTTTAATATTTGCACCTCAGGCAATGAACCAAGCATTAATCCTTTCAGATTCCTTGTATCAGAACTGTTCTATTTCATTGAATCCAGCGGAATTATGATGGGAATGGGGTTTATGTATGTGCGGTATTGTGGCATATTTTGGTGGGGCGGGAAATAACCTGACTCGCGTGCTCACGGCTATGTCGGCTATGATTTACCGTGCTCCGGATAGCACTGGAATAGGTATTTTCGGTGACGACAGAGAACCCATTCGAGTAAGAAAGTCCGTCGGTTCTGTGGCACAATTGATTGAAGTGCTTCTCCGTGAAGTGGCATATAAGAATCCTGCAGAAGAACTGATATCCCTTTGGGTCTCAGAATCGGATGATATATTACCCCATGAACGTCAACGCAGGCTTCTGGATTTCGAAGGACTGTCGCTTGAAGTATATGAATCTCTTTTACACGGCAGTTTGGAATATCCTTCCTTTGATGAGCTTGTGAATCTGGCTACTGAGAATCCAAAAAGACTTTCCCCTGGCTGGCCTGGTCGACCAGGGCCTCTTCCTCTTTTTTCTATTCGTTCCGAAAAAGAACTTCGAGCGTTAATCCAAATACTTATCACCCAGTATGACCTTTCATCCGTTGTAATACAGTCTGTCATTCGAAAAGCACTTTCGGAAACCCTTTTTAAACGCCGGGAACAAGAAGCTTTAGAGATCAATCCATCCAATATTCTTACTGCATTTGACCAGCTTTTTGAAAAGGCCTTTTTAGAAGAAAAAATACAAGTTCCCATACAGTTGGATTATGGTTGGTCGCAGCGAACCCCATATGCACAGGAAGTCCTCTGGCAATATTTGAGTGAAACCCCTATCAAAATCTCTTCAGATTTTGACCGCGATGGGGTCCGATGTGTGTTTAGGCTTCTGGATGCGGCATTGCTTTGCCGATTGCCTCACAGGCCGGAACTCTACGAAATGGTTCAGAAAACCTATGATTCCATCTTTCCCCAAGCCCCTGTTGATTGGGTGACCCTTTATTGGGCTGAAAAAGGTTGTAATGTGTATGGCCGGGCAGCATCCTCGGTTCTTTCCAGTCTTCAGGATGAAGAGTTGCCTTTGGATCTCTTAAAAGGCGTTCAGAAAAAACAGTCTGCGACTTATTCTATGGTCACTGGGACAACAGACCCTGTATGCCTGCGATATTTTTCATCACCCATCCTTTCTCATGGGCGCTGGGCTAATCAATCCCCTGTAACTATCGAGAACACTCATCCTTTTTTTGATGGGGCAAAGCAACGAATCATTGTTTTGAATGGACAATTCGATGGGGAGGTGGAGGCAGAACTGCGTGATTTTCTTGAGGTGGTTGGAGGATTTTCATTCAGGAGCGAAAATTCAACAGAGTATTTCTCTCTTCTCTGGGGCTATTATTTTGAACTCCTGCAGAGTGAAAAAAGGCGTTACGAGGCTATTAGGAAGCAAGTAGAAGCAAGTCTTGAGGAATACAGTATTGGAAGTCAGGCCATAGATTATCAGGTCTATCAACGGATAAAGGGAAAATCCCTAGCTGAGCTGGATGAGCTTGCCTTCCTTGAGGCAACACAGCATATGATTCGCTCAGGTGGACAGATTGCAGTGGCAGGAATGGGTATTCACTCACCTAGGAAGCTATATGTGGCAACCCATAATCGTCCTGCTTTTGTAGTTCGCCGTATAGAGAATGATGATTTCATGGTAGTCTCCGATATTAATGCAGCCATGGGTCTCTTTCCTCAAGCCATGATACATGAAAAAACATTGGAACTTAGAAACTTGAGAATGCGTCACAGTCAAGCCCTGAAAAAATTTCGGGAAACCGGAGCAACAAAGGAAGTAATAAATGCCCAAAAAAAGCACTATCATGAAGAGGAAAATAGGCTCCTGAACAATTTCAACGTAGAGGTATTTCCTCTGGATGGCGAAAGGATATTCGCCCGGATTAGTGTTGATTTTCAAGAGGATAACTTACAGAGAAGTGTGACAATTACAGACTTTGACGGAGTGCCGTTACCTGATATAGAGCCGTTTTTCACAATGCTTAGTCCCCCTCAAATCCAAAGAGATTTCTATGGATCCTTTTATGAAACTCATCTCCAGGAGATTCCTGAACGTCTGCGTGAAATCCTGCGTTTTTATCTGCCGGAGGAAGATATCTTCCCCGAATTTAACATTCATGAACGTTTTATGCGCCGACGTTTCGGAAATGGATTTTCCTCCCTGAAACGCATCATCCTCGTGGGGATGGGAAGCGCTTACAATATGGGAATCATTGGAAAAAACTTTATCCATAAGTTGCTTCCCAAAATGGATGTTTTGGTGCTCAGACCCATAGAAGTGGCTGATATTCAAAAGATTATTGTTCCGGATGAAGATCTCGTGATCCTCTTGAGCTGGTCTTCAACTACCGCGGATATGATTCAGTTTGCTAAAGAGTTGAGGGTCCACAATGCAGTCATGATTGGTATTACGGAAAAGATCTTTGCAGATATGGCCTTAATTGCCAGTAAAAGCGGTGGTGTCATTACTATCTTCAGCGGCGAAGAAGTCACTATTTCGGGGATTAAGAGTACGCTGTGCATGTTGTTTTGTCTTGACCTTTTCTGCATATGGCTTGCTTCACAATTGGGCTATGAAAAAGACGCCCTGAAATTTCTGGAAAGACTCCATGAAGTGCCAGAACTTATTTCGAGTGTTCTTGCAGATGAAAAAATAAAGGCATTTTGCAAGTCACTGGCAAATAAAAGCGCTCAAAGCTATGTCAGTGTGGTTTTTGATGCCACCCTTGCTACCGGAACAGGGAGAGAAGTTGCCTTAAAACTAGAAGAGAACAGCTGGACAGCAATTAGTAAATCCCTTGATTACCGAGACCTTTTTCTTTATGTATTAAAAAAGGATATGAATCAAAATCTAGTACTGGTTAATGCTACCAGCAAAGCCAGGCTTTTAGAGGCAGTCGGTATCATGAAAACCCTTAATCGTGCAGGTATTCCCTTTGCTGCGGTCAGTTATGTCAATAGGGAGCAGAACGATATTGAGCTCTATAGCCGGGGCCAGTTCCTCTGCCTTCCTAAAATAGAGGATGCACTGCAACCTTTCATTGATCTCGCATTCTATTATTTGTTTGCATTCCATTATGGTATAGCTCATGGCCGCAGTATAGGGGAATTCCCCAGGAACCGGGTAAAATCAGTCACCGCTGGAAGAACTCGCTCTCAGAAAGCGCTTACACCGGCTGGAGAATTACATCTTCTGGAACAAAAAAACAATTTGCTGCCGAAAGAAAAAACATATCAAGCGGAATGGAGTTCTAAAGAGAGTGCCTGGGAGAAAAAAGCCTCCATTAGTTGGGAAAAGAAATATTACCGAGCGATGCGTCTGTTAGCTGAAGTATTTTATGAAGATGATCCCCTGCAAAGATTGACTCAAATTTTGCCTGAGAACCTTGAAGAAGTTACAAGGACAATCTTTAACAATATTTCAGAGGATAGTGAAATCATTTTTGCTCCTCTCGATCGTATAGCTGATGCGGCGGCCAGAAACGTTGCAGCCCAGTGGAGAGGAATTTTGGGATGTTCTGTGCGAGTAGCCTCTCCAAGGGAACCTCTTTTCCATTTTCAGGGTGGTGCCCTTTTTATTCTGGTTGCATCCAAGATACTTAAAAGTAGACTACTTAAAAAGCTCATGCAGAACATGCCTTCACGGTGCCTCTGGTTTGGACCGGAAATTCCTGAAAAAGCGGCCCAAATCTTTAATAGATCATTAGGATATTTCCCTTTAAAGGATACTTTTATGTCCTGCAAAAGCGATATTCTCTATGCAGGCCTCAGTTTTCTCTTCATCAAAGTATGGAAAGAGAAGGCACGTGCCAAGGCAGAAATTGTAGAAAAACATTTCAAAAGGAGTGCGGATATTATTCAATTAATTTTGGATGATGTTTCATTGAAAAAGTCCATTTTAGAGGTAATGGCTAAAAATAGTACGTACAAGACAGCTTTTTTTATTGGCCCCTCTGTAGGGACTGGACTAAGATGGGTAGATCGTTTTGACCAGGTCGGATACTTTGCCACAGAATGGCATACATTTGGCGAAAGTGCTCATGGTCCGCTGGTTACAGTAGATCCCAAGGTTGACAATAAATTTGTCCGACTCAGGGGTAGAGATCAAATGGTATCGCTTTATGGAGAGGGACAAGTCTCAAAGTGGGAATACCTCTATTTGGGAGGAAAAAATATAGATATCTTTTTGAATCAACCTCCGAGAGATCTGTCATTTCGGGCTGAAACACCATTTTTTGCAGAAGGGCATTGGTATTTTCCCGAATTACGGTCTGACTACGATGCGGCCCAGGATAATCTTATTATTATAGATGCAACCAGCAGCCGTTGCTTTAGTCAAGCCCTTGATGAATTGTCAAACTATGGATGTCGGTACGCACGAATTGTTGTCATTTCACAGGAGGCATTTCAACACGATCCAAAGAAAAGAGCCCTCTATAATTATCCCATCAGTCATCTACTTTTTCTACCTTCATTGGAGGGACGAGGAGAGAAAATCCATATTTCAGAGTTCCACTTACCGTTTGCCATGAACCTTATAGGTGTGTCGATGGCAGCGGCTACACTTAAGATAGCAAAGGATTTTCATAAGACGAGAAAGGAGGATATATAAGATCATGTTTTGTGTTGTAGGGGAAAGGATAAATACTTCACGGAAAAACGTTCAGGAGGCGGTCATCAGTAAAAATGATACATACATTCAAGATGATGTAACAAAACAACAGGCGGCGGGTGCGGCATTTATTGATGTCAATGCCGGCGCCAGGATTGGATATGAAAAAGGAGATATGGAATGGCTTCTCAAGGTAATTCAGGAAGTAGTCACCATCCCTCTATGTCTGGACAGTCCGGATCCGGAGATTTTGGAAATGGCATATGGTATAGTCAAGGGTAGACCTATGATCAATTCCATCAGTCTGGAAAGGGAACGCTATGATGCAATGGCGCCTTTTCTGGAAGGGAAGGATTGTAGTGTGGTGGCCCTTTGCATGGATGATTCTGGAATGCCGAAAAGTTCTCAGGATGTAATTGACCGAGCTGGGAGATTGGTGCAAGGTCTCGAGGAAACAGGTATTAAAAAAGAATCGATCTATATTGATCCACTTATTCAACCCATAAGCACCGACACCACAAAAGGAATGATGGCCATGGATGCAGTTAGGGGTATAATGAGCTCATTTCCTGGCGTTCACACGATATGCGGCCTTTCCAATATATCTTATGGCCTTCCTCAGAGAAAAATTATCAACAGGAGCTTCTTGACTTTACTTATGTGTGCAGGCCTGGATGCCGCTATTATTGATCCAATTGATGATAAAATCATGGCTGCCCTTAAGACAACAGAAATGCTGATGGGAAATGATGAATATTGTGCGAACTATCTCAAGGGGGTAAGGGCTGGCCAGATAGTTTCCTGAGGATTTTAAGAGACAAGATTGCTCAATGAAAAGAACTGAACCATGGAAGGATCCAACCGAACTGGGATTTATTAAATCTATTATCATAGCTCGATATTTAGGGAGAGTGCAGTAGGTTTATTAAACTATATAATCCATCAGAAATCAATTGTTACCCGTTGTGCATCCGATGAGATCCTGTCAGTCTTCATCAGAGTGCTTACAAATGAGAGAAAGTATTTTTTTATCGGGTGTTTGATCTCCTCAGGAACACCTTGTTCGGTAAGAGAAGGAGATCTTTGAAGAACTTGACAATTTTTGTCATCGTATGAAAGATGATGGACTTTTTTGAAGTGACTGGCGGCCTCCGGCTCGTAGAGCCTCCCGCTCGGAGAGAAGGGTGCTGAAAAGACCAACCCGGTAGCCCTGGAAATGAAAAAACGCCCATCATCTTTAGATTATTAGGGGTTACGCAAAGATCTCAGAAGGCTATGTTAGGCACTCATTGTTTTCTTTTGCCGGGCTGCAAGGGCGTGGGTGAGGCGATCAATGATAATGGCAAGGAAGACAATGCTAATCCCAGCCTCAAAACCACGCCCCACTTCAATCCTGTTAATCGCAAGGAGAACTTCCAGTCCTAGCCCTCTGGCCCCAATCATGGATGCTATCACTACCATTGCGAGTGCCATCATAGTTGTTTGGTTAATCCCGACCATAATGGATGGGACAGCTAAGGGCATCTGAACATCAAAGAGTATCTGCCTGGGGCTGGCGCCGAATGCTCGAGCTGCTTCTATTACCTCTTCCGATACCTGGCGTATGCCTACGTTGGTAAGCCGAATAACAGGTGGTACCGAATAGATAAGGGTGGCAAATAGTGCAGGGACTTTTCCCAATCCGAACAACATGAGCGCGGGTATGAGATACACGAAACTGGGCATAGTCTGCATAGCATCTAAGATAGGCCTGATAATGGATTCTACTAAATCGCTCTTTGCCATAGTAATGCCCACGGGAATTCCTACCGCAAGAGAAACGACCACAGCAGCTGTTGTCAGGCCCAGTGTCATCATGGATAATTCCCAATAGCCAAAGCTCCCGATGAGGACAAGGAGTCCAGCCATAATGATGCCCATCCACCATGAACGCATAATTCGCCAGCTAATTAATCCTACCAGCAAGATCGCAGCCCACCAAGGTAACCACAGGAAAAATCGTTCGATATACAGAAGCACTACCAGGAGGATATGTCCGATGGCATCAAAAAAGGCGCCAAACTGAGTCAGCAGCCAGTCCATGATAGCATCGATCCAATCAGAGAGAGGAATCCTTAGAAATTCAGGGAACTTATTCATCCCTATTACTCCTGCTTTTCTTGAACTATGTTCTCGAAGATAGCACTGATCTGTATTTCACCCATAAATCTACCGTTCTCATTAACGACCGCAATAGGATAATCCGATTCGGCGGCAATGGGAAAAAGGTCTTCAAGCACCGCATCAGGGTCCGTGACTGGTGAATCTGTCTCTAATGCATCCTTGAGAGAATATTTTCCCTTCTGCAGCTGGCTCTTCAGTCGTTTTAGAGTCACAAGTCCTAAGAACTTTCTGTTTCTGCCCACCATGAAGGCATAATCTTCTTTTGTGGCGCTTAGAACATGAAGGGCAGCTTTAAAGCCCTGCCATTCATAGAGGAGAGCATCAGGTTCATCCATGATTCGGCCGGCGGTGTATACCTTGGCTGGAGAGGCATCCTGCACAAATTCCCTGACATAGTCGTCCGCGGGCTCAGAGATGACGTCCTCAGGGATACCGATCTGGATAATCTCACCGTCCCTCATGATGGCAATACGGTCTCCCATTTTTAGGGCCTCGTGAAGATCGTGGGTCACAAAGATAATCGTTTTTTTTACTTTGTCTTGAAGTTCAATAAGCTCATCCTGCATTTCTCTGCGGATTAATGGATCTAATCCGCTAAAGGGTTCGTCCATAAGGAGTATCTCAGGTTCCGTAGTCAGCGCTCTGGCAATTCCCACCCGTTGCTGCATTCCACCACTCAAGGCACTTGGCATGTAGTGTTCCCATCCCTTTAGCCCTACTGTTTCAATGGCCTTCTGAGCGCTGGCATAGCGCTCCTCTTTTGCAATACCTTGCACCTTCAACCCATAGGCCACATTATCAAGAACACTCCGGTGTGGAAAAAGGCCAAAGTACTGGAAGACCATGCTCGTGATATGACGGCGAAGATGCATTAGATGTGCCTTATCGTAAGAACAAATATCCTCACCGTTTACGAGAATGGTTCCCCTTGTAGGTTCAATGAGACGAAGGAGACAACGTATGACTGTGGACTTTCCGCTTCCGGAAAGACCCATAAGCACGAAGAATTCTCCCTGCTTAACAGCAAAGGAAATATTCCTTACTGCTAGAACACAACCGGTTTTCTCTAGTGTTTCCGTTTTAGAAGAAAAGGGTACATCTGAGTTCAGAAGATCTTCGGCCTTTAGGCCGAAGATCTTCCAGAGATTCTTCACCTCAAGGCATGTCTCATTGTTTGCAGATGAGTTATTTTGATCAGCTCCCATTTTGTTTTATTAGATTGACTAAGCGATTCCTATTACCGTAAGGCAGTCTCAACCTTTTCCATTACATCTGAAGGCACCCAGTTATGCCATAAATCTCTGTAGTTCTCTAAAAACCAGAGGGCAGCAGTTTGGGTATCTGCATTCTCGTCTCGCATGTAGGCCAGGAACTCGTTGGCCATAGCCTGAGTCGTCTCATACTTTTTGAGAAATGTTACTACATCAGGCGCCTTTTGGGGAAGGCTTTTGTGGACGACGATATTCACCTTTACCGATGGATACGCACAACCGTAGTTCTTATCCCACACGTCTTGATCGAAGGGCGGTTCCTCAATGGGTGTCATATCGTATTTTCCTAAAGGCCATGTAGGAGCCCAATAGTACCCGAACCATGGCTGGCCTTTCTTAAAAGCCGCTGCCATGGACCCATTCAACGCAGCATCAGACCCTGTGATAAAGTCATTGTAGTATTTATCCAATCCGTAAACCTTTAGTTTTTTCGAATTAATCTTTGTACATTCCCATCCGGGGAGGGAATTATAGAAGAGTCCCTTGCTCGGATCTTCAGGATCCTTGAACAGCTTCCAATATTTGGGCAAGTCCTTGATTGACTTCAAATCCGGGGCCATTGGTTTTATGCCTCTTTCTGAATCACCTTTAATCATATAAGTTGGAACCAGCCAGCCTTGCCAGCTGTCAGGGAAATTACTTCCCAGGTCGATGATTTGCCCGGCCTTCGTAGCCTTATCATAGGCCTCTTTGCTGTTAGCAACCCATACTTCCATAGTTATATCTATATCCCCCCGTGCCATACCTGTAAAAAGAGGAATTGTCTCGCCGGGTATGTATTCTACCTCGTAGCCATAGCCGTGTTTTAAGATAAAACCAGCAATCCGATTATGCACCTGAACGCTATCCCAGCCAACATCGGCGAGCACAAGTTTGTTTGGCGCAGCTGCAGCATTAATGCTGAAGGGAAAGAGAAAAAAAGAAATCCCTACAATAAGCACTACTTTCTTGAAAATATTATTCTTGCTTCTCGTCATAATCTACCTCCTTTTGTTTTTCGTTGCGGTTTGTGAATTCCCGGAACGTCAATGGACATAGCGGGAAGGTTTTAAGACTTTCGATTATGAATATGAAAATCTCATTTGCTATGGATTTAATGGGACTAACTCGATTTGCTAGCCAGTTTACTATGGAGCAAGCAAGCTATTATGAATGGTTATTTCTATTAAAAACGATTAATCTGATATTGTATTAACTCAAACAATTATAATTAAAAATACATTGAATTAGACATCTTGTCAAGCTTAAAAGTCAGGGGATAAAAATGTACCCATTACCAAATAAAAGGAGCTATCTGGTATTTTCAGTTAAAGCTACTCTACCTCCAAATCCTGAGCGTCTAATAGCTGGGTAAGCTTGGAGAGGCTGAAGATGATTTGTTTTATTTCATCCTCAGACAATTTTTTAAGACCGTCTACAATCT
The DNA here is from genome assembly GCA_046498285.1 of Desulfatiglandales bacterium. Lineage (GTDB taxonomy): Bacteria > Desulfobacterota > DSM-4660 > Desulfatiglandales > B25-G16 > B33-G16. Next base: position 14,012 of record JAWOBA010000101.1, read on the forward strand.
TATACTGTATAGGAGGAGGTGCATTTTCTGCTAACTCCTTGCCCGCTTCAGTCAATTGAATAGTGATTATACGCCGGTCTGGGGAATTTCTCAGTCTGCAAACAAGCCCTTTTTGCTCCAGGCGATCAATAATCCCGGTTACTGTGCTGGATTTTACCATTATATGCCTGGCAATTTGTGAAGGAGGTAAAGAACCATTTTCATTAAGGGCCAGCAGACAGTGGAGCTGTGGGGCGCTGACTTTATAGGTTCTGTTCAATTCCTTGGTGAAGAGCTCTCCAGCTTGCATGAGTCTGCGGATAAGATAGATAATTTCTCTCACCAGCTTCTGAGGTGTTTCAGGGTCTACCCCTGGCGATGAAATTGAAACATCATTGGACATAATAATATCCTTATAATAGAAAATGTTTTAGTTGTGATATTTTATGTTTTGATTTTTACCACTATAGTATCTGAAATGCAATAAAAAACTGCTTTTCTTAGGAAATAGCGTCCCTTTTCAATATTTCATAATAGGTTATTATTCTGTTTACATAGCGCACTGGCTCTGTACCTCTACAGTATCCGTTTTTGGTTTTCTTGTAGTACTTAGAGTATCGCAGGAGTGGAAGGATCTGCTCAAGAGATGCCCAGCTATTGGGGTTGAGATTCTGTTGCCTTGCTATCTGTTGAGCATCTACGATATGCCCGTGTCCTACATTGTAACTGGCCAGAGCGATGAGTGTTCTATCTGGTTCTTGTATATCCTCGTATCGATCATAAAGCTTTCTCAAGTACTTTACTCCTCCCATGATGCTCTGGGTCGGATCAAGCCGATTTGTAGTACCTAGTTCCTTTGCCGTTTCACGCGTGAGCTGCATCATACCCCTTACACCGGTATAGCTCACTGCCATCGGATTGAAGTGCGATTCCTGGTACACAGTTGCAGCAATCAATCGCCAATCGAAACCGTACTTTCGAGCAGCCTTTTTAATTATATTTTTATACTGCGGGAGCCTATTATTAATCCGCTGGTGGTATTTTTTGAGATCAACGTAATCGAATTTCTCTTCATGGGCAAAGTACTTTTCATAGATCTTGTCAAAGGTTCCGTCATTCTTTATCTTGCGAAAAAAAATATTTATTTCATTTTGGAGAGATGTCTCCCCTTTTTTTACAGCCCATCCCAGTGATTGGGGTTCCTCTATAGGAAAAGCGAGCTTTACATCGGGGTAGTACCTTCGATTCAAGAGAGCAATATATGAATCAGCAATGGTAACCTCTATCTCTTTTTCAGCTACCATCCTGATCAGCTCCTCAGTAGGAACATCTACGTGAGTCTTTATAGTAAGTTCTAACCCCTTTTCCTTAAGCTCATATAACCTCTCTTCATATGAGGTGGCACGACGCACGTGAATGGTTTTTCCCACTAAATCATCAAGCCTTTGCACCTCATAATTGCTTTTATGAATAAGTGCATGTTGCTGGATAGTCAGGTATTTATCAGAAAAATCTACCCGTTCCCTTCGCGATGGTGTGATTGTCAGGCTGGCTCCAATAAAGTCCCCATCTCCCTTGTTGACCATATCGAAAAGCCATTCCCAATGAGCTGTAATTACTTTGAGCTTGACGCCTAAGTGCTCACTAAATGCCTTGGCTAAATCATATTCAAAGCCCATGGGGTTATCCCGGTATGTGTAGTAACAATGGGCATTATTCCTCGTTATAAAGGTGATTTTTCCGGACTCCTTTATCTTGTCAAGTCTCGTCTTTTTTGCACATGAGAATAAAATAGGCAGATGTAAAAGAACAAGGATGAGGAGTAGCTTCTTCCAGACTTGGTTTTTCATGATAATTTCCATATTATTTATTTATACTATATTCTAAATATAAGGAAAAGGACAATCATGGGGTTTCCCTGAGACCTTTGAAAAACCTGGCGATTGTCAGAATTCCACGTTGTTTAAAATAAACCACAAGGAGCACCCCGGTTGAATACGTCCCAGTACCATCTTCCAGAGCTACCCCAGTGAAATACCCTAACCCAACTTCATGCCTTTTGCCCCTTTTAAGCAAAAAATGCCCTTATTTTCTATCACCGTACTTAGTAATATCAATAGGTTACACATGCAGATGTTGAGTGTAGTGTCAAAATAATATTATTTTGATTGACAAAGAACATTTACCTTGCTAAGCTGCCTCCATGTTTATTCGCAGGGTTGCACACAAAAATAGAAAAAACCACAAAGACTA
>JAWOBA010000166.1:0-28814 GCA_046498285.1 Desulfatiglandales bacterium
TCGACCCTGGTCTCCCACGGGCTGCCCCACCCCGAGAACCTGAACGTTGCCCGCGAGGCGGAGCGTACCGTGCGCGCCGAAGGCGCCGTGCCAGCAACGATAGGCGTTATCGGCGGGGTGGCGAAGGTCGGTCATGTAATTGATGCTGGATTTCAAGTGTAAGCCTGCTTCCACATAAACTTGCGCCCAGGTATATCCATATTCCTCCAAGATGCAGCCTAGTTGTTTAGAACCTTCTCTGTTTGTGCGCTCAGAGATTCCAATAAAACAATGCGAATCCATCAGAAGTACATCCCCGCCTTCAACGGTCCCTGGTGCACGTATATGAACAGTCTTTCGATATCTGGCAAGCGCTTGTTCAATCGTATCCTCTTCACCTTTTCTATCCTCAGCCCCAAGGTTTGTGATAATGGCTATATCTGGTGTTATAACAGCAGTGTCTTCTACAAAATATGCATCCGGATAATCTTTTAGAGAGTTTAGCACAATAACCTCGATCCCTAAAGAGCGCAAGGTATTAATGTAGTTTTCGTGCTGTTTCAGTATTAATTCATAGTTAGGTGTTCCGAGATTGGATGTGGTAATCCCACGAAAAAAATCATCTCCAGGTTTTCTTACTATGGCATGTGTGAATATATGAGACATGTATATTGCATTGATTTGTCTATAGCGTCTTCACTTCTCTTACCGCAATGCTTTCAGGGCTTCATCTACGCTTCCATCTGGCAATACATAATCAGGTGATACATAGCCTTCAACTTCAAATCTTTTCTTTCTTATACAACCTTTCCCCCCATTCCAACAATATTTTTCTACCCATTTTTTGTCTAACAACCCTTGGTCATAAGCTCTCTTCATGCCGGATGTTTCATCGTACCATTTGCATACATTTCTATTTTTCATGTCTGCTATATTCCTGTACAATATAAAATCCTATCTAAGGCCCTTTTTCAACTTCATTGCATACTCATATATTTTATTGTTTGCATGGTAGCATAAAATTTCTCATAGTAAAATCACTATATTTTCATTCCTGGTGATTTTTGGATTGAGAATATTTTTCCTTCAGTGTATGCTCTTTCTTACGCCAACGATAAACATTAAGCCTGATTCAGATATAAGTTCCTTACCTTTAGAGACCTTTGAAAAGCCCGGCGATTTTCACCACCCTAAAAAAGATGATGGACTTTTTTGAAGTGACTGGTGGAAGGGTGCTGAAAAGACCAGCCCGGGAGCCTCGGAACTGAAAAAAAGCCCATCGTCTTTAGATCAAGAGGGGTTATGCAAAGGTCTCCTTTATTGCAGCTTTATATTCTACAACATATGTTAGATCATGAAAAGAAAGGGAGGTTATTATGGAGAAAGGCCTTTCAATTGAAGATGTTAGACAGGCAATAGCAAAGGTGATGCACCCAGCTATAGATCGAAGTTTAATAGATTTAGGCATGATCCGAGATATTTCTTTAACAGGCACTACAGTCTCTTTATCTTTGCTTATACCATTTCCGGGCATCCCTATCCTAGCTTTTTTAAAAAAGAGTTTAGAAGATTCTGTTATTCCACTGGGAGCAAATCTCACTATAAAAATCGAGGATATGAATCAAGAAGAAATTCAAAAGTTTCTAGCCATGGAGAAAGAGGCCTGGAAGCAGGTGTGATTCAGTTTTTTCATAGGAGCATGCAAATGTTTCACGTGAAACAATCACTCATGCCCATAGAAAAGTTTCATTTTTCCATCAAAATAAGCAAGGGGCAGTAATAAAATCCAGCAAACAATACTAAATCTATTTCAATCGAAATACAGCTGAAATTCTGCAAAAATACTATTGCACACATGGGATCAATAATAGCTATAGTGAATCAAAAAGGAGGGGTTGGAAAAACTATTACAGCTGTTAATTTATCCTCATCTATTGCTGCTGCTGAAAAAAAGTGTCTTTTAGTAGATTGTGATCCCCAGGGGAATGCAACGACCTCTTTAGGGATAAGCCCATCAGACCTAGAACCAAGCCTTTATGATCTAATATTGGGAGGACATGTGGAGGATTCATTTATCCTTGATACAGAAATCCCTACGCTTGATCTTATTGGAGCCAATCCCGATCTATTCGGCGCAGAAGTTGAGATGTTCTCCAAAAGCAACAAAGAGTATCTTTTACACCATGTTTTATCTGAATTTAAAAATACTTATGATTATATATTTATTGACTGTCCACCTTCCTTGGGGTTTTTGACACTTAATGCCCTCACTGCTGCTGATCTCTTCCTTGTGCCACTTCAATGCGAATACCTAGCTATGGAAGGATTGAGTCAGTTGCTTTATACCGTCAAGTTAGTCAAAAAAGGGCTTAACCCATCACTTATGATGATGGGTATCTTGCTAACAATGTTTGATAAACGTAACAACCTATCACACCAGGTAGCCGATGAAGTCCGCCGCCACTTTAGGGATTCTGTATTTCACACTGTCATTCCACGCAATGTGAGTCTCAGTGAGGCATCAAGCCATGGAAAACCAATTATACTTTATGATATTCAATCAAGAGGAGCCAAGAGTTATTTGGAGCTTGCAAAGGAAATAATCTTAAGAGGAGGCGATACAGGTGGCCAAACGTAAGGCTCTCGGAAGAGGACTTTCAGCCTTATTTCCAGAAACAACTGCGTCAGAAGATGATAAAGGGTTTTTTTACTGCCCTATTGAATCTATTGTTCCCAATCCACATCAACCGAGACAAAATTATAGCGACTCCGAACTGAAAGAATTAGCAAATTCTATAAAGGAAAAGGGCGTTATTCAACCTATATTGGTCAGCAAGGTGAAGGATGGATTTCAACTTATTGCAGGAGAAAGGCGTTGGCGAGCAGCTCAAAAAGCAGGTCTCGATAAAATGCCCGTATGGATAAGGGATGTTTCTCCTGCCGAGACATTGGAATTAGCACTGATTGAAAATATCCAGCGAAAAGATCTTAATCCAATTGAAGAATCAACCGCGTACCATGAATTGATGCAAAAATTTCACCTGACACAAGAAGCACTTTCAAAAAAGGTTGGAAAGGATCGTTCAACGGTTGCCAATTTCTTACGACTATTGAAGCTGCCTACTATCATTCAACAGGATCTCATAAATGGTCAATTAACCACAGGTCACGCGAGAGTTCTTGTTGCTCTTGAATCCCCTTCAGTCCAAAAGAAGGTCAGAGATCTTATCATAAAGAAATCTCTCTCTGTTCGCCAGACAGAAGACTTGGTTAAAAGGATTTCAAAACTCGAAAAGTCAAAAAGCCCAAAAACAGAAACAGACCATTATATAGAATCTTTATCCAAAGATCTTCAAAAGTCATTAGGCACCAAAGTGGTTATAAGACGTAAGGGCAAAAAGGGTAAGATTATAATTGAGTTTTATTCCGATGAGGATTTGGGCAGATTGATTGATCATTTATCCTAGGGTTGATGGTTTCCATTTTCTTTCGTTTCCCTGGATTAATCTTCGGATATTTTCTCTATGCTTGTATATAACTAAGAAGGATAGTATCAACGAAAGGAGGATGATTATATTAGGATACCCTATAAAATATAAACAAAGAGGCATAGCAAGGGATGCCACTATTGACCCTAAGGAAATATATCTCCACACCCAGACGAATATAAAAAATACAATGCCACATAGTAAGCACGAAACGGGGGAAATAGCTAAGAAAATTCCAAGGTATGTAGCTACCCCCTTCCCTCCTTTGAAATGATTATAAATTGAGAATTGATGCCCTAACAAAGCTGCAAGAGCGATCATTCCCTTTAAAACCTCGTGCATTTCTAATGATGATCCTAAAAGATAATGGGAACATATAACAGGAATGAAACCCTTTGATGTATCTGCTAAAAGGGTAACGATTCCCCATTTGAGGCCAACCTCACGAGCAACATTCGCGGCTCCGAGATTACCGCTGCCAGCTTTGGTTATATCTATATTAACTGCCTTTTGACTGATCATCACACCAAAAGGAATTGAACCCAAGAGATATGCAGCTAATAATAGCACTAGAAAGAGTATCCACATTGCTGTTACTTCCAAAAAAGTGTTTTCAATTTACATTCTCATATATATCATTATAATAAATTGCTCAACCTTCTGCTATCATGATTACCATAAATAGGTTTATTACATGTTTCAATCCAAATATTTAACTAAAGGGGGTCTTTCTTGAGTTTAATACTGGTTATGGACGGACAAGGTGGTGGAATAGGAAGGGTTATAATAAAAAAATTACGAGAGGCCTTCGGTGAAGAGTTAGAAATACTTGCATTGGGGACAAATTCTGTCGCTACCACTCAAATGATGAAAGCCGGTGCTAATCGAGGGGCGACTGGGGAAAATGCAATCATAACAATGGCGCCTAAAGTTAGTATCATAATTGGTCCATTAGCTATAATCATGGCTAATTCTATGATGGGTGAAGTTACATCGGAAATTTCTCAGGCCATCTCTTCAAGCAAGGCGCTTAAAATATTAATTCCCTTGACCCAAGAGAAAGTTGAGATAGTAGGTGTATCCGGTGAACCTCTTCCCCATCTTATCGATCAAGCCATTGAAATTATTAAAAAAGGAGAGGAAAATGTGTGAGGCGTCAGCATACGTTATTCAGGATGGAAAAGAGGCGCTTATTTTAGAAAATGTAGATGAGTTACATAAAGAAGGCCGCATGATGACCATTACAAATCTTTTTGGCGATCAAAAAATTCTCGAAGCTGAGACAAAAATGATTTCCTTACTTAATAATAAAATAATCTTAGAAAAAGTCAAATAATAGATACCTGCCAAAACCACAAGCAAGAGTATTATGCTGGCTAAGCGAAATCCAGGGCATGTGTTTGTAATCATGGCATCTTATCATATCATTAAGAAAATAGCTTAGCGCTGAAGTAAAATTAATTTGACCGTTAGTTAAGGAATAAAAACTTTCGCAACTGGACATAACAGAGATGTAGGTTAAGGGAAAATCCCTTTGAGACAAAATCTCAGAGCCAGGAGGCTCGCTTTCTAAGATTTTAAAAGCAGCAAATGTAAACTTCATAGAGGCGCAATCTTGTAAGGCATTAAAATAGCTACGAGGAAGAAATTGGACAAAAAGCGCAAACTCCGTTAATTATCAATGGGTTAAACTGTATCGAGGCTCGTAATTATACGGTAATATTCGTTAATAAACCTCATAATAGAAATTTGGCTGTCAGGCGATCTCTACGCCATGTCCCTTTTAAATTACAGTTTCAGCAGATCAATATTTGGGCTCAGTTTTTAAAAAGGAGTTACCTCCTTTTTTTAATGGTAATCCTTTTTCTTTGGCCCATTCCAGATCTCAAATACAAAATATGTCCTTCCGGCTCTAAGTTCAATTATAGGAGCTTAGAGCTTTGCAAAACCTGACCAGTTTTTTTACTTCGAATAGAGATGGTACACTTTTCTGAAGTGACTGGGGGTCTCCGGCTCGTAGAGTCTCCCGCTCGTAGAGAATGGTGCTGCCTTTTCACAACGTATCGGTGGGGGCCGCGGGCCCCTATTTATCGGGGCAATGCGGAGGGCCTCCAGCCCGGAGGGAACTGAAGAAACTCCACCCCCTCTAGGAAAATATGAGTTCTGTAAAGCTCTCGCTATTGCCTACAGGGTTAAAATCTGAATTATTTTTATGGCTGTATCTTCCGCAACGTCAGCAAGGCCGTCTACAGGCATAAATAACTCCGCATTGGCGGCAAAAAGACAGGTTACCGAAGCAGGGAATTCCTCATCTGCTACGTAAAAAATATAAGAAAGGGGAACCTTGGGCAAGGGGTAAAGGGAGAACGAAAAGTCTCCGCCCGTGCCCTCATTTTCATGCCCGTCGAAAATTTCGATGATCCTCTTTTTTTGAAGCTGAATAGCTCTGACATAAGGAACAAGGCTCTTTTGCGAACGGAGATCAAAGGCACCCTGGTGAGGCATGCTATTCTTGATTTGCTTAAAAGATTTAAGGGGATGGAGCTGAAGGGGTTCCCTGCATGCAGTGCGCGCATAAAGGGCTATGAGGATACCCTCAGGTCCTGTAACAACTTCTTGCCCAAGAATTATTTTCTCTGGTGTCATCCTGCATGGCTCTCCAAATGCCTTGAAAGAGAAGGAATCGTTTTCTCGTATAGCTGGGAGACGGTGCTCTAGGTCGTAGGGTAATCGGTTGTAGATCTCATTTAAATAGGCTCGTTGAATTTTTAGCAGATTGTTACTCATAGCATACGTCTCAAATAATAATTCTTTCAGGAAGACCAAAGCTCACAGGATTGTCCAGGTAATAGATAAAATCCAGCTTGAACTTGTAAAGCCCGGCTCGCAATCGTTTTGTGAATGCAATAAAGTCCGGTTTTGGACTGGAATCAAAACTATTTTATAAAGCGTACCTTTTTAGGGATAGTCATTTAAGATCTCTTTTTCATGAAATCTAAGTGCAGAACCTCCAAAAAAGCTAATCGGACTTCCCCACGCCAAATGCCGGCCGCGAAAGTGGGGAAACCGTAAAATATTATTTGGAAAAAACATACAACCTATTTGTTTTTTTGGAATGCCAGCATAAGAGGACCTAATGACTTTCATCTGAAGACTCCTTCTGTTTCTGGGATGTTTGTGAACTCAAGTTAATGGTAGATGATTCTGACAGGGCAAACTCTTTGACTGTAATCCCTTCGAGGTGTTTGGCTATGGCCTGGTCAAGATCATTGATTACTTGGTCCACAACAAACTCAGCCGGAAGGTCATGGAGATTGGAGTTGTTTACCTCGTTAGCTGTGCGAACAGCATGGAGAACATCGTTTATTTCCATTGTATCCAGGGGTCGCCCAGGTAAATAGGTCGGGGGATCCGTGGATGTAGTGGCTAGTATATGTGTATTTTCAAGGGATTCGATAATGGGCTCTATAACATCAGTGGGTACATGCAGCTGCTGGGCAAGATTATCCAGAGTCCACTCCGGGCGTTTGTGGTAATGGTTCTGACCGATCATGAACATTACCAAAAGCGAAAGCCTTTCCTTTAACCTATTACTCAGACGCAAACTCCGCCTTTCGGGCGTCAGAGACTCAGGATGCTGGTAATAGTAAGCAATATTCGCACCCACAAGGAGAATCAGCCAGCTCAAATAAACCCAGATTATGAACAAAATGAGGATGGCAAAACCTGAATAAATGGCAGTGTATTTAGTAGATGCAGCAACAAATGAAGCAAAGGCCCACCCTGTAATTTCCCACAGGATACCTGCTATGGTGCCACCGATTAGAGCGGAGGTAAATTGAACTTTCTTGTTGGGCACGAAGATATAAAAAAAGGTAAATGCCGTAATGATCAACAGGTATGGGAGCAGATGGCTTACTATCTGCAACATACTTTCAAAGGGCTCAACGGCCACCAACTTTTGAACGATAGTGGTGCTCGTCAGAGTAGCTGTGATGCCAAGAGCTGCAAATATAAGAACTGGGCCTATTAAAATGATACTCAAGTAGTCACTGAATCTCTGGGTAAAGGCCCTGCTCCGCTTGACCCTCCATGTGTAATTGAAAGCCGACTCTATCTTTTGAATTAGTGAAATAACCGTGTAGATTAAAAGGGCAACACCCAGAGAACCCAAAACTCCTGCTTTTACATTGTCCACAAACCCTACGATCTTGGAGCCGATCTCGACCCCTCTCTCGCCCATTGGGCTCAAGAAATTCAACAACAGCGGTTCTAGTTGATTGTGCACTCCAAAACCTTTAAGCACCGAAAAGCTAACGGCAAGCAAGGGCACCAGGGCAAGCAAGGTGGTATATACAAGGCTCATGGCTCGCAGAGTGAGTTCCCCCTCCATAACATCCCGCACAGCAGCATAGCAAATCCGGACCGATTTTATGAGCCAAGCCTTCCACCTGGGCAAAGCTGACAACTCTTCGTCCCATATAAGTTTTTTCAGAACAACACTGATTTTAGTCTTGTCCAGCATAGTCAAAACCATCTCTGGTAATTTTCAGCCATTTTCAATAAAAGAATAAAAATTCTCTTTATTGGAGAAAGTATAGGTTAAAATAGTTTAGTATTTCAACATAAAAGTATCCACAACATATACTGTTCTTGCGTGAGGCTATAACAAAAGTAGTTGTAATGGGTATCAGGGGCGGGAAGGAATATCTGCATAATCATGGAGAATACTTAGTGTTTCCGCGTTTTGGCTAAACCTGGATAAAGGCCCGCGCTTGCTCCCATGGCCATTTCCACGATCAAAGTTAATTATAAGCTGAATGTGTGCGTATCGATAATCCTAACAGGGATAGTCTGAATGTGAGTAGTTGAAGGAAACATCTACTGGTGGAAAATTTTCATTAGGTAGAAAGACCTCTGGTGACTATCTTCACTATTATAAAAAACACAATATCTTGCAATAGATCCATACGGCGGAGTATTTTATATTACGTGCCAAATTATTGGCCCCTATTCCATCTGGTTTCATTTCAGTGTTGGGAGCTTTGCAGAATTGATATTTTCTTAAAGAGGGTCGACTTTTCGAGCTTTGAAAAACGTGACAATTTTTGTCATTGCATGAAAGACGATGGACTTTTTTGAAGTGACTGGTGGCCCCGGCTCGTAGAGCCTCCCGCTCGGAGATGGCAAAACTCCCCCATGGATACGTTGCTGAAAAGACCAGCCCCGGAGCCCTGGAACTGAAAAAACCCATCATCTTTAGATTAATAGGGGCTATGTAAAGGTCTCTTTTCTTCAGTTCCCTCCGGCCTGGAAGACCTACGGGCTGGAAGGGGGCCGGAGGCTGCCGGTCACTTCAGAAAACTCTACCCTCTCTATTCGAAGTAAAAAATGATCAGGTTGTGCGAACCGCTAATTGTTATGAGATAATGCGAAATTTCTTCGGGCTTTGACTTGTCATCGATCATAGCAGAGCACTGTGAATACTTTGAGATATACTATGTTCCACAAGATATGTAAGCTCTAGCAGAAAAAATGAGACTATTTTTCCCCTAGCCCTTTGCGTGTGTTGATGGGTCCACCTAATACTATATCTTTTGTATCAATCTTACCCAGTTTTTCCTATGCTTCCTTCAGAATTCGTCCGGCTGGAGAATGGAAAGTATGCATTCGTCCTGATCCTACTTTTTCCGTTTTCTGCTCCTGATATTACTATAGCAGCCATAGTACCGCATCATTAGCTCTCCCTTACTGAGCACAAAGAGCACCTGTCTGTGTGCGGACAGGTACAAGCAGGCATGGCCACCAGCCATTCAAGGCATCCAAAACCTTCATGATTGTATGACGGCTAACCGCCTTGAGGGGCACCCGACCAATGAGGGCTTACAGTACAAAGCGTGCGGTTTTTAAGAAGGGACGCAGGGAAGTTTCATTGCCAAGGCGCTTAGGTATACTCATGTTAAGAATCCTGTGCTACTTGGGATGCAATAAGCGGATGATGCATGTACTCATAGACGATCTTGCGGAAATACTCCGGGGCTCGGACGCCGATATAGTCCTTGTGGGCCACGATTACGGCCACAGCTATGGCTTTGCCGCTCTGCCGGTGCCGGGCGTATCCGGCAAACCAGTCATACTTGACTTTCTCGGGATTGTCGTTGATGGAGCCGGTTTTTCCCCCCACCTCAAAATACTTAAGAATGGCAGCGCCCTGGGCGCAACGGAAGCTGCTTCGAGCCGTTCCCCCTGTGACCGATGCGTTCATCAGCGACTGCATCTGCCGAGCAGTTTCCTGGTGGATGGCTCGTGCCAGCATTTTCGGACCCTGCCGAAAAATTAGCCGGTCCCTGAAAGCGGCCCGATAAATGAGATAGGGCCGCATCATAGCTCCATTGTGGATAACCGTAGCGGCTAGCATGGCCGCATGCACGGCCGAGATTCGTGTGGTTTTGTTGAAACCGCAGGCGATTTCTGCCCAGTTGTACGGTTTTTCCGATATGTCAGCAATGCTGGTTTCCATTGGCAGGTCAAAGTCAATTTCCTGGTTGAATCCGAATGCATTTGCGTATTTCTCCAGCCAAGGTTTGTCCAGGTAGAGTTGTCCAATTTTGCCGAACACCGGGTTAATAGATTGGGCAAAGGCCTTTTCCAGGGTGACGTGTTTGGTGTATCGATTTATCGTGTCTTTCAGCTGGGACCGGTACAGGGTATACTTGCCCCCGTTAAAGGCCAGTCGGGTGTCCGGGGCAAAGTCGCAAACCTCCAGCGCGGCTGCGGCACTGACTATTTTAAACAGGCTTGCTGCCGGAAAGGAGGTGTTCAAACAGTTGTTGACCTCTGGATCGTTACGGTCATGTGTGGCCATTGCCAGGATCTTTCCAGTCTGGGCATCCATAACCACAATGCCGATCTGCCTGGCATATCGCTTATCCATCATGGCCATCGCCTCTTTTTGCAAATGGTCATCCAGGGTAGTATAAACAGTGCATCCCTGCTTTGCCAGTTGTTTGTGAATCACCGGGGCCTGGGGATTGATAAAATCATCCGGATCTATAAGCTCCTGGAGCTGACTGCGGCTGATGGTCTCGATTTCCGGTACAGATGCAGCAATTTGTCCCTGGGGACGGGATTGCAGCCAGTCAAGCACGAAAAATCCGCCCTTGATCACCAGCAGGCCCATAAACAGGGCAAGCACATATGTCGGAAACCGCCGGAGGGCCTGCCTGGCCGCGGATTTTTTTTGGAGTCGAAACTGATATTTCCGCCAAGCATCGCTTTGGCTCTTGACCCGGCTGGTAATGGTTTTTTGCTTGCGAAAAGCAGCCATGATGCACAGATGTGTCCTATTTTATACGGGTTCCCGTCGGCATGGGACAATCCAATCCCGCCACATGCACATTATCCCTTTCCCCGCATCCAGGGCAAGGCGGGCGGGGTTTCATAAACCTGCTCACATGTTTCGAAATTATCTTCAACACACTGATAATACTAATGCCGCCTGTAGCCCCACCATTGTTGACTCAAAACCCTCTGTTTTACCACCACGATCTGAAAGACCGGTGGCGATCCTTAAAAGGATTTCGATTTCACCTCCGGTTGTTCAGGGTTTGATTTTCAACAAATTATTTAAGGATTCAACTCCGTAAACCGATTGAACAATATCGGTTGCCCGTTCTTTTTGCTCTGCTGACTCCACAGCGCCTGTCAGGGTTACCTCGCCCTCGAACGTCTTCACTGAAATGGCAAAACCGCTCAATTGATCGTCGGCAAAGAGCTTTGCCTTGACCTTTGCGGAAATAGTGGAATCGTCAACCACCTCTCCCGTGGACCGGCCAGCAGGGGTTTGGCAGGCAAGGATTATTGAAAACCCTATAACGATCAGCCATAACGCGACCCCCTTGTTCATACGCATTTTCATTATATACCCCCTGAATGATATTGGTTTTTAGATAATACAGGCCCTTTCATCAGGCTCTTTAGTATCTTTTTACAGGTAGAAAGGTTTACCGCGGTAATACTCAAAAAGAAGCTGATACACGCTAGGAAAAATTTCCGGCCTTCCAAGCTGCCATCATAGATAAGAATACCCTTTTTACAAAAAATATTATAGGAAAACTATCCTTGTGTTTCAAGCACAAAATTCCTGCTTGTCAATTAAGAATTAAAAGTGGACTGTTTTTGAGAGGTTTATGATTTAAAAGTGGACTATCCGAACGCGTAGTGAGTTTGAGTAAGAGTAGAAGATATGGGAATGTGGGAAAGTGAAAAGGTTTTCCACGTTCCCATATCTCAAAAGCCCATAAGATCACTAACTGACGGTTGATGAAGACGAGACCTGGTTTGCATAACCCCTCTTGATCTAAAGACGATGGGCTTTTTTTCAGTTCCGAGGCTCTCGGGCTGGTCTTTTCAGCACCCTTCTCTCCAAGCGGGAGGCTCTACGAGCCGGAGGCTGCCGGTCACTTCAGAAAACTCTACCCTCTCTATTCGAAGTAAAAAATGGTCAGATTTTGCAAAGCTCTAAATGAGCATACCATTAGTCCCTACCGTGGGGGTACCTTTTATTACATTTAGGTTTTCTGTATATCTATGCCCTCAAGACCGGGGGTGAGTTGTCAAATTTACCTTCTGAAAGCCTTACTATAAGAGGCTTTCAGAATATTGAACGGGCTTAATTTACCAATTCCAGTGCATTTAATCTGTCAGGGAGTACATCAAGATATTTCCACCTGTGATCGTTGATATCTTCTATAATTTTTCTTGATTCTTAGTAAAAACATCTTCATTTTAATGTAATTCTCAGTGATAAATCTTATTATTTATATTTATGGGTGATTCTTGACTGTAACCTATATAATCATTTCTCATTTTTTTCGTCTTTAATGTCAGTTATAATTTCACTAAGTTGGAGTTTAGAAATGCTTGAGGCTCTGTTTGAATGCTCGGATAGTGTCCAACTAAAATGCACTCTGGAAAATTCTGGTAAGCATTCAAGGTTGCAGGGAACGGATACGTTTCATCCATTCCCTGCAATTTTCTTTACCAGGATCCCCTTCCACCGTGGCCGCCTTTGCCACGCTTTTTTGATTTCTGACCGTATCCCTTTTTCCACCGTTGGGACTGTATTTGAGCCTTCTGCTCCGGGGTGAGGAGTTTTTGAAGCTCGAGATGGTAGTCAGTGTTTTTTTCCTGTAGCCTGGCTCTCAGTTCGTTGATTTCCTTTTGCTTGGCCTGGATCGCTGCAGCATCAGGACTAGCTTGGTTCCAAAGAACCTTCAGTTCTGCTTGTTTGTTGACGAGCTCACTGTGAAGAGGGGCAGTTTCCTTCAGACGCTGTTCTCTTAGCTCCCCAAGTTTAGCAGATTGCTCTGTAGTGAGATTCGAGAGACCTTCGCAATATGGGAATCCTCTCTGTGAGAACATCATGCCCGTTCCTTTACCTCTGTCTAATCCAGGCCCATAGGCTAATACTGGAACGGCAATTGCCACTGCCAAAACAAGAAGTCCACCGATTGTTAATGCTTTTTTCATTTTCTTCCTCCTTTTATATTGTTTTGTTGTTGGAAAAAGCAATGACCATGCCAGAACGATATACTTGCCTATAAGTTCCTTAGATAATTAGATTATTCTTTCATTGTTAATCAGCAGAGCCGTTTTACTCTTGCAATTAATTGCATGAAAGTGGATAATAAGTATCCGCTCAACTTAAAAAATGGATAATAAGTATCCATATAAATAGGCCCGAAACGGAGTAATTTTTGTCTGACCTGCTTGAATGATGCAGTTAAATTATGTGTCAATAGATTCCATAAGGCTTTGGCGCTAGCAGAGCATGCAATAAAGAATGGTGGATTTTAGGAAAATAGTGGTACAGAGATTGCTTCGTTACGTATCATGATACATATTATGAATGGATTAAATAAAAAATTTTGGGCTGGTATCCCACCATGGATCATACTGGGAGCCGTGATCGTGCTGGTTCCCATCTTCGTATTTTGGACCATGGAAAATATCAGCAAACAAAAGGAGAATACCATAAAACTCCTTACAGAAAAGGGGGCAGCACTCATAAGGTCCTTTGAGGCCGGTGCAAGAACAGGAATGATGGGCATGATGGGGATGCGCGGGAATGATTTCAGGCTCCAGAACTTGCTGAAAGAGACGGCACAGCAACCTGATATTATATATCTTATCGTTACTGATGAGCAAGGCATCATACTGGCCCATAACGATCCTGAAAAAATTGGAAAAATCCACGGAACAAATCTCAATCTTAAAATAATTTCTGGCTCTCAAGATGTTGCATGGCGTCATTTATCAACACCGGGTGGGCCTATTATCTTTGAGGTTTTTCGCAAATTTTCCCCGACTAGCCCGCCTTTTCGAGGGTATCGTGGAGGGGAAATGGGCAAAGGCTGGTATCAGCCTCTGGATAACAAAAGAGGACAGAGTATTGAATCCCTGAAAATTATTTTTGTGGGCCTGGATATGGGCCCAATTGAGGATGCCAGAAAAAAAGACACTCGTCATACGGTTATCATGTCCCTTGTCCTTCTTCTGATAGGGTTTGCCGGTATTGTATCTATCTTTCTGGCCAATGCCTATCGTTCAACTAAGACATCGCTGACCAAAATAAAGGCTTTTTCCGATACCATTGTAGAAAACATGCCTATCGGCCTTGTGGCCCTTGATGCTGACTTGAGGATAGCATCTTTCAACCAAACGGCAGGGGCTCTGCTTCGGTTGGAATCTCGTGAGGTATTAGGGAAACAACCCCGGGAAATACTGCCGGAGGAGATGCAGGCTCTCTTGGATGAGCTCAAGGGTAAGCGAGGAATCATCGAAAAGGAGATCAACTGCACGTTTGGGGAAGGGAAGAGCGTCCCCCTGGACGTGGGTGTGGCCTCAATGGAAGAAGAGGGCGGAACGTTTCTGGGAAATGTTCTTTTTTTCAGGGACCTGACCGAGGTCCAAGAACTCAAAAATGAGATCGAGACAAGCCGACGCCTGGCATCACTGGGAAAACTGGCTGCGGGAATTGCCCATGAATTGCGTAATCCCCTAAGCTCGATTAAAGGCTTTGCGACCTATTTTCAAGAACGGTACAAGGCAATACCGGAAGACCAAAAGACAGCCGAAATTATGATTCAGGAGGTAGAACGATTGAATAGGGTCATCGGCCAACTTCAGGAATTTGCCAGACCCATGAAGATTCACAAAAAGCCGGTCTCACTGCAATCCCTTATTCAGCACTCCCTGAATATGATCGAACGGGATGCCAAGGCAAAGGATATTTCCATACAGACAGACCTTCCACAAGAGGTTAAGGAAATATCCCTTGATCAAGATAGCATCAGCCAGGTTCTTCTGAATCTTTTCATCAACTCCCTTCAGGCAATGGACAGGGGGGGTACCCTTTCCGTAAGGCTTTTACAGGATGAAAATTCAGAGACAATAAAAATCATTGTCTCAGATACCGGCTCAGGGATTAAGCAACAGGATCTGGCTCATATTTTTGATCTCTATTTTACAACTAAACAGTCGGGCACCGGTTTGGGGCTTGCTATAGTTCACAAGATTATTCGGGCCCATGGTGGTGAGGTGCGAGTAGAAAGCGAACAGGGTAAAGGAAGTATAGTGTATATCTTATTGCCCTTTTCCTGAGGAATGGTTGTCTTTTTTCAACTGTCAATCATTATAATAGCGTATCAAATTATGGAAACCGTTTCATGGAAAACAAAAAAACCATATTAGTTGTCGATGACGACTCGGCTCACAGGACCATGCTGCAAACCCTGCTGAATGGGTGGGGATATACCATTATGGAGGCAAATGATGGTTCAACTGCAATTGAAAAGGTCCATGAACAAGCTTTTGATCTCATTTTAATGGATATCCGCATGGTAAAAGTTTCCGGGTTAAAGGCTCTTACCGAGATAAGGACCTTTAACCCTGCCATACCCGTAATCATTATGACGGCCTACTCTTCGGTAGAATCTGCTGTAGAGGCCCTTAAAAATGGCGCCTATGATTACCTTACAAAGCCTCTTGACTTTGATGAATTGCGTCTCAGCATGGAGCGGGCTATGGATCACAGGCGGTTGAGAGAGGAGAATCAGCTTCTTAGGGAAAGCCTGGGGAGGCATTTTGACAGGCGCAATATTATAGGCAGCAGCCCGGCAATGGCAACGCTTCTTGAAACAGTGGCGCAGGTAGCACCTTCTGAGGCAACTGTCTTGATAGCGGGTGAATCGGGCACGGGCAAGGAGATGATCGCCGGTGCGATTCACTTTAATAGCCCTCGAAAGGATGGCCCCTTTGTAAAGATAAACTGTGCCGCCATAACAGAGACCCTGCTCGAATCAGAGCTTTTCGGTCATGAAAAAGGTGCATTCACCGGTGCCTACAGGACAAAGGAAGGCAGGTTTCGCCAGGCCCATGGAGGAAGCCTATTTCTCGACGAAATCAGTGAGATGTCGCTGGCCATGCAGGTCAAGGTATTGCGAGTGCTCCAGGAACGTGAAATCATGCGTGTTGGCGGAGAAGAGGTTATTCCTGTGGATGTAAGGATTATAGCAGCAACTAATAAGGACCTTTCACAGGAAATCAAGGCAGGTCATTTTCGTGAGGACCTATATTACCGGTTAAATGTTGTTGCCCTGAACATGCCGCCCCTGCGTGAAAGACGGGGGGATATTCCTCTCCTGGCTCAGCATTTTTTAACGATGTTTTGCAGAACGAACCGGAAACACATAAAGGGGTTTACCCCCCAAGGAATGGACAGGTTGCTGAGATATGATTGGCCGGGAAATGTGAGGGAGCTCATGAATGCCGTGGAGAGGGGGGTAGTTCTGTCAAGGTCCGAGTATATTACCGAGGAAGAGCTTCCTCTAGTGCTCAGAGTGGCTCCGACCACAGATAAGGTCCCATTAAAAGATGCGCTGCCTCCTGATACCCCGCTGAACGAGGTTGAACGGGCAACCATATTAAAGACATTGGAGACCCTCGGCGGCAACAAGAGTGAAGCAGCAAGACATCTTGGAATAACCCGAAAAACTCTCCACAAAAAGCTAAAGCTGTATGGTGTCATGCCCTAAACATTTTGTCGGTCAAGGTTATCCCGGCTGTTTTTCCAGATTTTGTATACAGTGGAAATTATTAATTGAATTGGTAAAACTCCCTTTTTGCAAGAAGGAGTACAGGAAAACTATCGTTAAATGTAAAGCTCAAAATTCCTGCATTCACGATTACGTGCCTTATGGTACCACTTCTCCTACACCAGTGAAAAGATGGTGTTTTTCATTTTGGGTTTTGTAAATCTGAATTCATTTTAATATCAATAGGTTATCCGAATTCCTACAGAATTGTGGAAGAAACCTGTACCATAATTATTATCCTTTACTTATGCCTTACTTCCCTGATCCGGGGGCGGAAATACACGTAAGAGGCTACAGGGTCAAGTGGGAGTACGACCTAGTTTTTCAACATTCTGGTCTCGTATAATGCACGGGGTTGCGCTTATAGATAGGATCTAAACCAGAAAGCTTGCCACATAAAAAGCGATTTACTTATCCAGCTACATAGCTTCACTTTTGAATATAATAGATTAAAAAAAGAGGAAATCAAAGGGAATTAGAAGAACTATAAGTATTTGTAACATCCTTTTAGAAATTACATAAAACTAAATACTCTTACCATAATGTGTTATAGGTAACAAAAGAATTCTACCCCATTTTATTGCAACATACAGATACAATACTTAGGAATCTTACCCTTTCAATTCTTTATAAATAGCAGCATGTTATACAATTGTGGTGGCGGGCAGCCATACGATATAGGGACAATTTTACACAAAATACTTGATAAATCTCCTATCCTTATTTGCCCTCCAACACCTCTTTTGGTTTCCCTGATAAACTTTTGATCGAAAAGGTCTTCTGAATGAGACCTTGGGTTCCTGTAGTCAGAGTTTCTCAGGCATGGCAGGATCGCTTCGATGCCCTCATGCAGCCTTGGTAAACCATTCTGGCGCTGCCTCTATCGCAGCTCTTACTATCGTATGGTCGTATTCGCTCAAGGCTCCCCTGGCGATGAGGGCCTCGACAGTCTTCTCGAGCACAACCATCCTGCCGGCTGTGTGAATGATGGCTGGATAGTACTCATTAACAAAGAAATGTCTGAGCCTGGGCCGCTTTACCTCGTCGTTGGCCATAACCTTGATTTGTTTCTCGATTTGGGCGTTATCAAGGTCACGTAATTCGGTCTTCGGCGATCTCATCTTCTTGGCTGTGTCCTTGAGGCCATTAACGCACTTGAAGGTGAGCTGCCAGTGCTCAACATTGCCAAGGGAGTTAATCATGATGGTGTTGGTTGTTATAAGGCCCTTCTCTTTGTCAATCGTGACCCCCTCAAGTTGGGGCAAGAAGTAATTGTCGGAGATAGCGGTGAAGGCGCTAACTCCTCCAGCAAAAGGGTCTTCCATAATATCGTTGAGAGTGAAAAACGGCTTTTGCTCGAAACGTGCATCCTGGAGAAGTATAAGCTCATCCTCAGTATAATGAAAGCGCTCATTCCAGAGTTCCTCTGGTGAGAGATCCTTTCTAGTAAGCGCACTCTGACTGGTAATCATGCCCAGGCTTTGTCCCCCGCGCCAGACCAAGGGTAGAGCGCCAACAGTCCACTCAGCGCTCCCACCGATCTCGCCGATCATGCTGTGGAGACCACGGCTATCTGGAAAGCTTAGTCCATCCAGCCCCATAACCAGAGCTGGGAAAAGATCTCCATCCTCGTCAAAGGGAGTGGCAATACCAATGGCATTAAGCTGGTCCATAGGCGGGTAGTGGCGCGGCCTGTCAATGAAGAAGGCGGTCATTTCCGAGATATCTTTTATGCCACATGCATTCGCGATGATCTGGGCCTCCTCTATAAGGTCTGTTTCCCTGGGGTTAAATTCGGGAAACGGAGCACCCGTCATCCAACGCTCAATATAGATGTCGGGCAGGTGCCTTTTGAACCCAGACTCGGTAGTAAAAAGCGCTGTGAGTGAGCTGTGTATAGCCTTGATTGATTTCCCGGTGCCATCGATTACGTCCGATCCCATAGATAGTCTGCTAACCTGCTCGCTGAGACCGTGGCCGTAATGGCTGCAGTGCTCCTCCTTGCCGAAAAGAGCGCCCACTGGAATGGTAGGATTACCGCCGGCCTCTACGCCGGGCTTGACTCTTACCCCCTCTGTTATTGCGCTCTCGATGATCACCTCCTCCCCCACGTCAAAGGTATCGGCCGTAATCTGGAGCACCTCACTCATTACCTGAGCGGCAGTCCGATCATTATGGCGTTTTAACTTGTTAATCAACGCCTTAGTGTGAAGATCTTTAGGCACATTATTCAAGGCACCAAAACCATCAATAGCAACAGCTACTGCAGGGAGGGCGGCGGCCAGGATTATAGCCTGACGTAGCTGTTTACTCCGGAAGACGCCAAGGTTCGAGCGGCCATTGACCTTGTCATCAATCACAAACACCGTGCCTTCGGCTAGCTCAAGACCATAGAAATTCAGAACCTCCCGGTGCCTTAAATTGAAGGTGGAAATTTTCTCATTGCTCATCTCTATCGGTTCGTAACGGCCATTGTATGTCAATCTCTCATCGGCTATGTGGTAGCGTAGTGGATTGCTCATGTCTATCCTCCTTTATGGATCAATTCCATATCTTTTGTATACAAATACATGCACTTTTTTTCCTGAGGCAGCTCTGCTGAGATGGGTCTCAGGGCAAAGAAGTCTGTTTTCAGTGAAATCGGTAATACACCCTATCATACAAAAATGGCCGGCATCTCAGCTCCAATTAAACCATAAAAAGATGCCTATCTTATACCCCTATTCTTACGCTCATCATATTTTTTCTCTTCACGAGGACCATCTGAAGATCACTTATGTTCTTCATTTGAAAGCAGGGGAGATCTTTAAGTAATGCAACAATAAAAAGACTTTCAAGTCAAGAAGAATCGATTTTTATCTTCTTTCAAAACCAAAGATATATCTTGAATTATATAATGTTGATCTCTGCAATGTAACCTGTTTAGGGGTTGGTGACCAAGCTAGGTTTGATTACTATGGCGGATTGTCAGGCGAAGTGATTGCCCGCCCTGAAGGCATCCAACGCTCTTCGGATGGATGCTATGTGACTGGTAAAGTCAACAATGACTGAAGTCATCAAGATTTTCCTGCTTACAGTTGCAATATCGCTTAGCAAACAAAAGGCCGGACCGTTAGAACCTTTATGATAACTCCACAGGCAGTTGTCCCGGCGCTTCAATATAAGAACGATCCCTGTCTTTGAAAACGACAATCCCGTCCAGATATTTTACTTTTCCGTAAGCCTCAGGGGAAAGGCCGAAAAAGGCCTCAATAAGCACATAGAGATTCCAGTCATGAGTGATACAGATATTCATGGTGCCCTCATCCGGCAGCGACAGCCGTTCCTTGCAGAAATTTCTCATCCGCTGGGCGATTCTCCGGGGGTGATCGATGATCTTCTCGGGGATATGCCCGCCGAACCAGTTAGCAAAAAAATTGGAAGCGCGGAGATAGTTTCCCAAAAGTTTGGCGGCATCCCTGACATAGTAAGGGCCCAGAGAATTTTCGATACTGGTGTGCTCCGTTGTACCACCCGAGGCAACATAGCCTTTGTCGATCAGATAAGCGGTTTCAATACAGCGGCTGATAAAACTGGAAAAAAAATGAAGATGCAGTCCCCGCGGCAATTCTTTTCCCCACCGATAGGAAAGCGCTTTGCCTTCCGTGGTCAACCCAAGAAACGGTTCACGGAGGGGATTGTCAAGATCGTAATGGCGTGCCGAATGCCTCATGACAACCAGTTTTTTACTGATACCCTTTTGGCAGAGATGGTCAACCAGTTGCGCTGTTTCAAATCCGTATGACTTATTTTCCTGCTTCATGCTGACCGTGTCTTTCTTGCTTGGTAGATTTAATTATTATTGACTGCGCTCATGATTCGATATTGATATTCATCACCGTGCCTTGCTCCGGGCACATCGATTGACCACCATCCAGGTGGGGTTTTTGGTCATCTGGTGTCCTGTCTTATCCCAGTCGTTAAAAGTGCCAATGCCAAATACATCGTCAGCATTGGGTGCCCACACTGCAAACCGACTGCCGCCTTTGTATGGTGTTGAGTCTTTCCTGAGGGAAGATCTCATATTTTGCCTCCGGAGCGAACATTACATAGCATGGAAACTCTACTTTTTGAGGCAGAGAGGATCCTCGAGATGTGGATTTTCTATATCCAGATCTCAGCATACATATGGTATCGGAAAGTACCATATCAGTTTAAAATTTGTTCGATAAAATCAAAGGGGTGAACCCCAGAGGAAGCTCTGGGCTCAAAAGGAATCTCGCTTCGCTCCTATTTCTAACCCCGCAGTAGAGCTGCAAGGAATTCTTTGAAATTAAAAGTTCGGATATATAAGATTTGTCATTCTTCCAGAAATGGATATATGGCACTATTTAAAACGACCCCACCACTATTATTAAGACTTTGAGGAAGTGAAAGATAAAAATTTCCCTCTTGTATCCTTCCTCTTTTAATACATCCTTCTCCATATATTTTACATTTGATATATAATTCATCCAGAGCTTGGCTTGTTTGATCTTGAGAAAGGATTCCGCTTTGAATCAGTTTAGCTATAGCCTTAATCCTAAATCGATCCATGCCTGAGAATTGCCTGGAGAGCTGGTCTTCATGCCCTCCCTCTTTAACAACGAGGCTCTTGTCAATTAAATAAATTGGGTGCTGACACGATATTCTCAACCACAGATCAAAGTCTTCACCTGCTGGGAGGGTCTCGTCAAAAAGACCAACTTCTTCAAAAAGAGACCTCTTTATAATCACGCTTGATGGGCTAACCAGACATAGCTTTAACGATTGCGCAAAAATATCTCCTGATGGTTTTGCGTGTCTTTTTTTTGGATTTACACGTTTCCCATCTTTTATCCATATTTCTTCTGTCTGGCAGGCTACAGTGTAGGGATCTTGATCAACAAAAGCCATCTGTTCAGATAGCTTTTGTTTAAGCCAGTAATCATCAGAGTCTAAAAAGGCAATCCAAGGCGCTGCTGAACTCTTTATCCCTTTATTTCTGGCTGCCGATACTCCCATGTTGTCCGTCATTCTGATATATTGAATTGCAGGCATATATTTGGACAAAGCTTCATGGGTGTTATCAGTTGATCCATCATCAACTACTATTATCTCTAAATCTTGAAAGCTTTGGTTAAGGACAGACGAAACGGCCCTTACCACTTTCTCAGACCTGTTAAATGTTGGAATTATTACACTAACCGTGGGCATTCTCTAAAGCAATTCCCATATAAATGCAAATACTCCTGCCAAAAGGAGATTGATTTCAGCAATGGATTGAAGAAGGTATCCATCTCTCATCCATCCCTTATAATAGGCCTCAAGATAAAAGAACGAAATAAGGAAACACACAATATAAAAATAACCTAAATTTGAAACTACCCCTATAGCGGTTGATAATAGTATAAATATACCAAAAATGCTGCTTACAAATAATAAAAGCTTGAGGGCCCTTTCTTCTCCAAGGGCAATTGGAAGGGTCTCCTTTCCAACTATTAAGTCCCCCTGGATATTGAGGATGTCAAAGAGGCCGGACCGTATATAACACATAGATGAGACAAAAAAGAAAGAAACCAAAACACCAGGCCAAAGAGGTGCAGGCCATCCAATAATGGGAAGCAGTGAGCTGATTGTACCCCATGCCAATGCCTCTGCAATGCTTTTAGATCCAGGGAGATCCTTAATCTTTCCATAACGGCCGAGATATCCAAATCTCCATGGTATTATTGGAATGCTATAGACTAAGCCGAGAATAGTCAGAGCAAGAAAAAGCAAAAACTGGGCTATTCCCAATACAAGTGATAAAAGTAATCCGGCACCTATCCCTATCAGAGAGATAGTAATAAGAAAATTTTTGTGCTGTGTATAAAACCGGGCGATGGTAGGGTCGTTATAAGCACTCGCCTCTTTGTCAAGAAAGCGATTAAGCACATGCATGCTAAAAACATACAACATGGCAAGAAATGGATAGATAAAATCAGCATTTCCCTTTGATAGAATAAGCCCGGCATAAGTAAGAAAAAATGCCCCTACTGCCTCAGGAAGGGTTATATTTACTAAAAATTGAAAAATCTTTTTTAATATGCCTCTCAATGGATAATGCCTACCATTGTCCATCGTTTTCAATCTATCGGTCACGCTTTTAATCATCCAATTTGGCGTAGAGGCACCAGCTGTAACGCCAGCTGTTTCTGTTGACGAAAACCAGGAGCTCTGCAGCTCATCCTCAGTCTCGATATGAAAGGCGGGCTTACCTGTTGACTGTGATATCTGATAAAGACGTTTAGTGTTGCCACTATTATACCCACCGACTATCACCATACTGTCTACTTCAGCGGCCAATGATTTTACTTCTCTCTGTCTTTTATATGTTTCATCACATATAGTATCGAAGATGATAGCATCTGGACAGTAATCCTTCATGGCATCTATTATTTTTCCGTAGGCATCGACATCCTGTGTTGTTTGAGATACAAGAATTATCTGTTTCTTATCAGGAAGCCCTTCGATCTCTTCAACGGACCGAATAATGATACCCTGTCCTCTGCTATACCCCATCAAACCAATAACCTCCGGATGCTGGGCATCCCCAAAAATGACTGGAGTATAGCCTCTATTGCTATATTTTCTTATTATTGCGTGTACCTTTGCCACCCGTGGACATGTTGCGTCA
Organism: Desulfatiglandales bacterium; assembly: GCA_046498285.1. Lineage (GTDB taxonomy): Bacteria > Desulfobacterota > DSM-4660 > Desulfatiglandales > B25-G16 > B33-G16. The sequence goes on from JAWOBA010000166.1 coordinate 23,301, forward strand.
ATTAACGTGAGATTTGAAGACCTTATGTTTTCTCTTTCATAAGGTGTAATACCGTGAGCCCTGATAATTATTCTCCCTTTGTCATGCGGATCAATAGCTTCTTTAATTTCTACCCCTTTAGATCCGAGGAGATCTAAGACCTGCTGATTGTGGATTATGGGGCCATATGTAAAAAGCTCACCGTCGCCCTTGTTGGCTTCCGAAAGGGTAATCGCCACTGCCCTTCTCACTCCCATGCAAAATCCAGCGGTTTTTGCTAATTTAACCTTCACCAGCCATATCCTCCCTGATATATCCAAAGAATTTGTCTACAATAGAGATCAATTTTTCTTTTCCATCTATCTCTGCAATAACCTCCCGCAATAATCTTCTATTTGGAAGGCCCTTTGTATATAAAAGCAGTAAGCCTTTTATGATACATGTTGCTCTCTTTTCTCCAAAATATTTTATAAGAAGCACATAATGATCCAGGATTAACTGATATCTTTCATTAAGGCTTGGGGTTTCAAAAGTTCCCTTATGTTCCATATCTGCGATCTGTGTGAAAATCCATGGATTAGTTAATGCCGCCCTCCCAATCATAACCCCATCACAGTTCGTCTCAGAGCGCATCTTTAGGGCTAGAGAAGGGCTTATTATATCACCATTTCCTATCACAGGAATTTTCACTGCCTTCTTTATCCTAGCAATTAATCCCCAGTCAGCACTTCCAGAAAATCCTTGGGTGGCAAACCGAGGATGAATGGTAATCCCATCAGCTCCACTATCTTCAATAATACTCGCAATCTCAAGGGCATTCGCCTCTTCTGGTGACCAGCCGGCCCTCATTTTTACCGTCAATGGAAGGGAGCTGCTTTTACGCACAGCAGCAAGAATCTTTGCCATTCTTTTCGGATCGCGCATCAGTGCTACTCCTGATCCTGTCTTAATGACTTTTTTCACTGGACACCCCATGTTAATATCAACAACATCGAATCCTTTTTCACATACTATCCGCGCGGATAGGGCCATTGTATCCGGCTCAGATCCAAATAACTGAGCAGCAACGGGCCTTTCATCAGGATGGCTTTGAAGATAGGCATGGGTTTTTGGCTGCCCCCTGGAAAGACCAACAGCACTAATCATCTCTGTAATAACAAGGCCTGCTCCCATTTTTTTAACAATAAGGCGAAAGGGGAGGTTTGTTTTTCCTGACATGGGGGCCATTATAAGCCCATTTTTTATGGGTACTGTGCTAATCGTTAACATAATTGTATTTTAAATGAATCCGTTTTCCATTACAATCTAATAAAAGATTGTTCTTCTTCCTCTTGACTTCAAATTTGCTTTACAATATTTCTATCTAAAAAATTTTAAAGCTGGAGGAAATCGATGGAAAAAGATGTAAAGGATCAAATAGAGATTGTTGAAGGGGATATTACGAAGATGAAGGTAGATGCCATTGTTAATGCCGCTAATACTTCGCTTTTAGGTGGTGGAGGTGTTGATGGAGCGATACATAGGGCGGCTGGCCCGGAACTTCTTGCTGAAACGAGAACCATAGGTGGGTGTCCAACTGGTGAGGCCCGCGTAACAAAGGGGTATGGGTTGTCCGCCAAATGGGTTATTCATACCGTTGGTCCCGTCTGGTCCGGTGGGTATGGAGATGAGGATGAGTTGTTGGCGAGCTGTTACATACATTCCTTTGAAGCAGCAGTGGAAACAGGGGCAGAAACACTTGCCTTTCCATCCATAAGCACTGGCGCCTATCGTTTTCCACTGGAAAGGGCAGCAAATATTGCCTTAAGAGAGACCAAATTCTTCCTTCAGCACAACCAGGCCATTAAGAAAGTTATCTTTGTCTGTTTTGGTAGTGACGTATATAGGAAATATCAGGAAGTATTTGGAGAGATCTTTGGGTAAGAGTTCATAACTCTTTGTGTTTGTAGCCGAATTAACAAATCGGTATTTTCAACCCTTTTCAATGTGGGTGCCCGAATTTGTGCTATCTCCAGCATAGCCCCCTCCTGGTCTTTAACACCGTTAATTATTTGCTATGATGCATCTTTTATAGTAAAGACACTCAAATCACATTGTCTTTTAGGAAAAAGTAATGGCCAACCAATACAATAACATTTTAGATACGATCGGGAATACACCTATCGTCCCTATAAAGACTCTTAACAAAAACAATAGGATCAAGATCTTTGCAAAGCTTGAATCCTTTAATCCTGGTGGATCGATTAAAGATAGGACAGCCCTCTCTATGATAGAAGAGGCAGAGAGAAATGGACAATTACGCAAGGGCAAAAAAATCGTGGAGGCCACAAGCGGCAACACTGGAATAGGACTCGCCCTTGTTGCCGCCATTAAGGGTTACGGCCTTGTACTTACAATGTCCGATTCAGTAAGTGAGGAACGGAGAAAAATCCTGAAGGCATTGGGAGCGGATCTTCGGTTTACCCCGTCCCGCCTTGGCACTGATGGTGCTATCGAGGAGGCGTACAGTCTTGTCAGAAAAAAACCAGATAAATACTGGCTTGCAGACCAGTTTAACAATGAAAGCAACTGGAAATCCCATTACAATGGAACTGCTGTTGAAATCTGGCAGCAAACGGATGGAAAAGTTACCATGGTAGTAGCCGCAATGGGTACTACCGGGACGGTCATAGGTACTTCAAAGAGACTGAAGCAGTACAACCCAAACATCAAGATAGTGGGGGTCGAGCCTTATCTAGGCCATAATATCCAGGGTATGAAAAATATGAAGGAATCCTACCGCCCCGGAATATTTCATAAAGATTCTCTGGATCGCATTGTGCATATCGAAGATGAAGAGGCCTTCCAGATGACACGGCAGCTTGCCAAGGCAGAAGGTATGTTTGTTGGTATGAGTTCAGGGGCGGCCATGGCCGCTGCCCTTAGAGTAGCCCGAGAGATTCAAGAGGGTGTGCTTGTGGTGATATTGCCAGATGGTGGGGAACGATACCTCAGCACCAACCTGTTTATGGACAGAAAAAAGACCAGCATCAAGCTCTACAATACGTTGAGCAGGAAAAAAGATGCCTTTATTCCTATAAAAGAAAACCAGATCTCCATCTATTCCTGTGGACCTACGGTATCAAAGCTAATAGATCTTGCTGATTGCAGGAGATATATTGTCGCTGACCTCCTGAGACGCTACCTTGAATTTAAGGGTTTTGCAGTAACACAAATAATAAATATTACTGATCTGGATGATAGAACTATTCAGGGTGCAGAGGCTGCAGGGGAAGAGGTTGCCACGTTCACCCAAAACTATTACCGGGAATTCCTTAAAGATATGGACAGTCTCAATATTAAAAGGGCAACCAATTACCCCCTGGTCAGCGAACATGTTGAAGAAATGATCAATATCACTCAAAACCTTCTGGAAAAAGGATTCGCCTATGAAAGGTTGCGATCTGTCTACTTCGACATCTCCCGTTTTAAGGACTATGGCAAGCTTTCAAGGGTTGATTTAAACAAAATCAGGTTAGGCAAAACAGTCGACCTCGACAATTATGAAAAAGACAATCCGAGGGACTTTACCCTGCTTAAAAGATCGACATTAAATGAACTGAAAAGGGGCATATTCTTCTCTACCAAGTGGGGGAATGTCCGGCCCAGCTGGCATATAGAATGTGCTGCCATGGTCGATAAATATCTCGGAGAGGCCTTTGACATTCACACTGGTAGTACGGACATGATCTTTCCACATCATGAAAACAGTATCGCTATATTAGAATCCCTTACTGGTAAGCCATTAGTTAACCACTGGATTCATAATGAATTGGTAAGAGATAAAACTATCACCCTTAGAGATGCGCTGAATAAAGGCTATGCCGGAAGGGAAATCAGATACTGGCTTATTGCTATGCATTACAGAAAAGCTATTGATTTTTCATGGTCAAAACTAACTATAGCCAAAAATACAGTTTCTCGTTTGGATAGATTCGTACATAAACTACGCTCCTGTCACAAAGGTCTGGTTAATAGCGAGATTGATCAGCTGATCTATGATCTCAGGCATGCATTTATAGATGAAATGGACGATGATCTAAACATAGCCCCTGCCCTGGCTGCATTTTTTGAATTTATGAATAACATTAACCGTATAATGGACTCAAAAGGATTGGCCCCATCTGATCAAAAGAAGATTGAAGTTATTCTATCCCGGCTAAACTCTGTACTCATGGTAATGGACCTGACAGGGGCAAAACCTTCGCAACAGATAGAAGTTTTAGTAAAAGAAAGGGATGATGCTCGACACAAAAAGGATTGGGCAAAAGCTGATGAGATAAGGCATGAATTAACGAGATTGGGGATCGAGATTGCTGACACAAAAGATGGAACAAGATGGAGAAAGATTACATGAGAGCTTTGCAGAACTCATATTTTCTTAAAGAGGGTCGACGTTTCTTTAGTTCCAAGGCTCCCCTCTCTATTCAAAGTAAAAAATGGTCAGGTTTTGTAAAGCTCTATACATGAATACCATGAATAATAACATGGCATCTGGTGGCGGAGAGAGAGGGATTCGAACCCTCGGTAGAGCTTTCGCCCCACACTCGCTTAGCAGGCGAGCGCCTTCAGCCTACTCGGCCATCTCTCCGCAATCCCCTATAAGCGGGGTACTATCAGCTATTAACCTTTAGCTTGTAGCATTATGTTTCGAGCTTTGTTGTTTATGTTCAACAACGTGGAATTCTGAAAATCGCCGGGTTTTTCAAAGGTCTCATATTCATAAAGAGTCACAAAATCAAACCCTGCGGCGGCTTCATAGATAGATCTCATTGATATACACAAGAATCGGGAAAATTCAACATCAGAATTACCAGCAGAGCCCTCAGCAATGGTTAGCACAACAGAATTCAGTGATCTATCCAATTTGCCTGTCAGGTTCTTATCTCGCATGACCGCATTATTTGCAATAACTTCCCGGCAAAACTTGCGGCAGGCTTTAGCATCTTGGTAAACCCTAAAGTTCTTGAATCTAAATTTCATAAAATCCCTTGCGGAATTACTCTCAGCTTGTAGTCTGCAGCCTCAACACATTGCGGAAAATAATTCTGCTAAAAGCCAGCAGACATAAGCCAGTGGTAAAATTTAATCTCGATAAATCGGGATTAAATTCCCTGGCGGAGGGAGTAGGATTCGAACCCACGGTCCACCTTAAGCGGACAACGGTTTTCAAGACCGCCTCCTTAAACCACTCGGACATCCCTCCATTGCCTATGTGTATATCATACTATCAAAACACCGTCAAAAAATTTTCCTAATAAACAACAATCCAATTTCCCAAAAATAAGAACAGTATTTCTTTTGTATACAAAAATATTTATCGCTAGAATGATAAATTATCTTACCTGTTATATTTTTTTTACACAAAGATATCTTATAAGGAGAAGATGTTGGTTAAGATTGATTATAGGATAAAGAAAGAAAGAAAATAATTGGAAATTATCCAGCAAAGACGTGCGGATCTGTTGGAAGTGCATGTTCTATTATATACCAAAT
>JAWOBA010000171.1:0-3631 GCA_046498285.1 Desulfatiglandales bacterium
GGGGACTTGATGACCCGCTTGTTGATATTTTCAAAGAACGGCTGCAGCTAGATTATGATGAATGAAGCTTTTAACACACTGATCCAGTTTTTGACGGATGTGCCGGATAAACCGATGTCATTGGCGAGGGATGTGTAATTGAGGACCTTGCCAATTCGGCCGTCCGCCAACGCCAAAAATTTTTGAAACAGATTCAAATCCTTGACGTTGATCAGTGTCCTTACATCCCGCTCGACATAAGTTTGAATATCCGTTGAAAAAACGGCCGGTCTTCAGGTTTTCCTGGTGCAGCCGTGGGAATGAGCCTTTGACTATGATGTCAAATACATCCCACTTCCTTTTATCATGTGCAAGTTCAGTCAGAGAGAAAGGTAATAGGGTTCACAGGGCCGTCCTGCCTGCCAGGGTTTGGCTGGCTGCCTGGTGGACATCGGGTTGGTGGCTGCCTGTAAGAATAAATATACCAGGTTTTGGTTTTTCATCTACAATCCCCTGGATATAGGACAACAAAACCGGCAGGTGTTGGATTTCATCAAGTATGGCTCCGCGGGGCATGTTTTTCAGGAATCCTCGGGGGTCCGTTTCTGCAGCCATGCGAACGTCCGGATTTTCCATGGAATAGTAGGGTTTCTCAGGAAAGGTCATTCTGACGAGAGTGGTTTTACCGGATTGCCTCGGCCCAAAAACAGTGACAACCGGATATTCAGAAGCCGATTCCGTCAGCTCTTCTGTTATTTCGCGAATGATAAGAAAAAAATTTCCCGACTCTTTGTGAAAATATCAACTTGTATTTTAGATTATCACATAAGAAATACACGCTACAGAGGTACATGATCTCAAAGAAAGGGACAAGATAACCCTTGCCCAAAAACATCTTACTTGATAACGTCCCATGATTTTAGTCAAAAGATGATATTGACTATTTTTATTTAACGGGCATTGGTTAAAAAATAACAGTCGCGAGCTTTGAAAAATGCCATGGACACCAATTTTCATATTGACATCAACACTTTTTATGTGTAAAATTATAGTTAATAGGAGGTGAAATAAAAAGCATGTCACGAAATACCATCCGGCGTAGCATCGCGCTCCCAAATGAATTGGTTGAAGAATTGCGCACTGTCGCTCCTCCTGAACTCCAAGATAACTTCAATCGTCTGGTCACCTTCATTTTGGCCGATTTCACTAAACGTCAAAAAAAATATCAATTTGAAATCGCCATGGCTGAAATGGCCAATGACCCTGCAATCCGGGAAGCGTGCTCTGCCCTGCCAGAGGAATTTAGGGGATCGGAAAACGATGGTTTGTAAATTATGATCAAGCGCGGCGGAATCTATCTGGTAAATTTGAATCCGATTAAAGGCCGAGAGCAGGCAGGCCAAAGACCCGTTCTCGTGATATCAAGCGACGCCATAAATAAACAACCGCTGGTTGTTTCAGTTGTGGTGGGTACGGATTCCCGTAACGTGCCAAGGGACTACCCCACAAATGTGCGAGTGCCGGCAAGTGAGATTGGCCTTCCCAAAGATACCGTGTTTCTCTGTTTCCAAATCCGCTCCCTGGATCCTGAACGATTTTACCATTCAAAGACAAACCAACCTCAGTTGATTGGAACCATGCCGCCACATCGGATGAAAGAGATTGCAGAAGCCCTTAAGCTGGTACTCGAGATCGAATAGGCCCCGGGACTTTGCCTTTTATCTTTATCCTCGATCTTCCATCCATCACTGGTTTTTTCCCGAAAAGGCAATGTTTGGACTGCTGATGGCGGCCTACATTATCGCGTCAACTCACCCATTTTTTCAGGCCATTTGTCAGCAATATATTGCTCGCCGCATTGACAACACGATGTCATTGGAATCCCTTTAAAAATAATGAGGCTGCCATCTGATCGGGTCATTCTTACACCTCCCAATCCTTTGAGAACTTCACCTCCACATATAAAGCATGTCATAATTGACACCTCACTGCTTCTTTCACATGGAGAGGATTTATGTCTCGCTCTGACGCCATTTCTGCTGCGAGACCTTTGCATAACCCCTATTGATCTAAAAACGATGGGCTTTTTTTCAGTTCCCTCCGGGGCATAGGCCCTCCCTTCCGGGGCGCAGTCCCCTCCAGGACGGAGTCGGGCCGGAGGCCACCAGTCACTTCAAAAAAGTCCATTGTCTTTTTGAGGATGATGCAAATCGCCAGGTTTTTCAAAGCTCGAAAGCAAGGTAGGAAAAAAGCGCATCAAAGACACGCTCAAATCCGATAGAAGACTAATGAAATCTTTATCCTCTCAGATTACCTATTCTAAGAGAATCACATCTACGCCTCGTGATTCGGCAGATCCGGCAAGTCTTTCATCAGAAGTTATGATGGTAGCCCCTTCCAGAGATGCTACTGCCAGATGAATGGCATCAAGACTCCTCAAAGGTGTGGTAAACTGACCGACCCAATCCCTTGTGAGTCGGTAATGGTTCCTGTCAATGTTCAATCGTGTATAATATTTGGAATCTATATGGGACAGGAATTTGGCAATAATCTTGTTACCATCCTGACGATGTATTCCGCCTTCACGAATCTTCCTGGATACGGCTGAAAAAAGTTCAAGCTCCACAAGGGCGCTGATTGCGGGATGCGAGTGGGTCGTTATCGCTGTATCGGCTTTTTTACTTAGCGGTTCAGGACAATAGTAGGCCACCAGCACACTTGTATCTATATAAAGCATCAGTAACGTTCCTCGTCTCTACCCTTGCTTACCAAATCGCTCACAGGCTCCCCAGATATTCGAATTGATGCTCGAAAATTATTGAGATGCGGTAATTTTTCACCATTCCTTTGAGGCGGTACAATACGGGCTACCTCTTTCCCCCGTCGAAGAATAGTTATTTGTCCTCCATCTTGAACGATATTGATGAGCGAACTTAGTCTGCTCCTTACTTCTTTAACATTAATCTCCATAAATACTCCTATAATGTGTACACTATTAGTGTACACTTAATTACTAGTAAAATCAATGGTAAAAATGGTTCTTCTTGAATTTTGTGTCTTTATCATTACATTTATCCTTTCCGGCAACTATCCTGATTGCCATTGCTTTTACTACCCCTTACCATATTGTTGAGGAATGTAAAAATCAATAGGCCCCATACCTCATATAAGGATGGCGAAAACGTTACGTTCTTGATTTCTTTGAGGGAACCTATAGGAGGGTTGGTTGAGGGAGGTGAGCTATCGGTGAGATTGACACTTGATGGATTAAAGGAGATTGAGAAAAAGAAACTTACGCTAGGTGAGGAGCCGATGAGTGTTACCGGAACACTATCAGCATGATCCCTGAGTACTTTCTTATAAACCTCAATCGTTTGTTCAGCAATACTATCCCAATTGTATTTCTCTTCTATATGATGACGTATTTCCTCCTTTTCTGCGTCCTATATTCTTACTTGAAGCAATACTTCAGCTTTATTTTCCAAGTTATCCACATTAGCATATTGAAAATATCACTCAGCAGACAATCCAACTTCCCTCTTAGTAGGGATATATGATACAACTCCGGCAAGCACTAAATCATGGCCTCAAGTGGGGTTTTAGGCAAACCATCGTGAAAAAAAAGGGGGATAGAAGCAAGAATCATATATTT
>JAWOBA010000200.1:0-6280 GCA_046498285.1 Desulfatiglandales bacterium
CCGTCTTCCGCCCCCGGACGGAATTGTTTCTCAAAGCCGGCGACGGCTTTTTTGAATTCCTTGCCGTCTTTGTCGAACTGCATGATCTTCTTTCCGAAGATCGCGATAATGGGGATGAGATCCATGTATTCATCCCAAACCGTCCCCGTTCTTTCCAACTCGGGAAAATGGTCCTCCGGCTTCCGGACAAAGCCGCCTTCCGAGGGGCCGGAGCCGCAGCATTTTTTGTACTTTTTCCCGCTCCCGCAGGGGCAGGGGTCGTTGCGTCCAATTTTTTTGCTCATGGCGGTTTCAACCCTTTATTAAAATCAATAAAGAACGCCGGCCCTCCGACTCAGGCCGGTGCGCCCTCCATGTCATTATACATGATTGGATTTCACATGCAAAAGGATAGACATGTTATTGAATCTATTGATGTAAATTCAGCCAGGCTGCATTCATTATAGTGATAGAATATTGAGTTACATGCAAATGCTATTTGCTCAAAACTCGAAAACCTCATGTAAACGTGCGATATATTAAAGTAAGTTGCAAGTTAAATGGTTTTTTGGGGTGTTTGTTTTTTTGGTTCACGGCAAAATTGGGGTGGCAGAATTAGTATTGGTTTTTTTGGCATGGGATTTTGCGTTTTGGAAAAAACACTTTAAGCAGAGATCTTCCCTGAAGGAAAATTGCCTGACCTATTCATAAAAAAATGACGATGTTTTGGCAAATCTTTCATTAACACCGGTATTCATCATTTTTATTAAAAGCACAAATATTAGGTTTTTCCTTACCGGAATTTCATTATAATCGCCATTTTTTTACCCTTCGGCCCATGAATAGGCCAGGATAGACATGTTATTGAATCCATTGACGATAATTCAGCCAAGCTGCGTTATACGAACCCTAAACGGAAAAAATTTCCAATTGACAGATTTATGTGTCTAATTTATTATATAATTGATTAATTTATTAGACATGAGCATCTTATGAGTCAAAAATCTCCGGATAGAATTTTTAAAGCAACGAACTCATTAAAGGTTCTTTCTTTTTTAGCTGAAAAGCCGGGCCAGGAATTTTTAAGCAGTGAAATTAAAACCGCAGTTTCAATAAGCAGGGCGGGGGCCTATTTAGCACTTCAGGAGCTTTTGAAAGAGGGATTCATAATCAGGACAGTAAAGGGTCGTTTTCATCTTTATTCTGTTAATTACAATCATCCTGCTGTGCGGCAGTTTAAGGTCCTCATGAATGTTCTGTATCTTGAACCCCTCATTAAAAGAATACAAACACACTCTGTAAGAATAGTCCTTTTTGGCAGCGCCAGTCGGGGTGAGGACACAGCTTCAAGTGATATAGATTTATTTATCCTTTCCAAAAATCCTGAGAAAATAAATAATTTTTTTTCGTCATTAAGAATGGAAAGAAAAATCCAACCGGTTATCCTGACCCCGGCGGAATTGCCTGATTTCAAGGAAAGCGAAAAGGTATTTTTTGAAGAGATGGAAAAAGGAATTGTCTTGTGGGAAGAAAAAGATTAAATCTTGATTATGAAGACTGTTTAAAAAAAAGAAAGGTCAGGCCGTTTTCAAGAGGAAAATTGCTCGTTCAAAAAGAACTTGAATCTGCAGCCTCAGATCTTGAAAGAGCTGAGAAGATACAATGATGGAGATTATAAATGGGCAACTATCCAATTTTATTATTCCATGTTTCACTCGGCGAGAGCTCTCCTCTACTCAAGAAACCTGCAATTTACCCGAACCCTTGCTTACAAGAAAGACGATAATGCCCCTGTCATCCCGAGGCGCGCAGTGACGAGGGACCCCTGACTGTATCGTCTATGTGAAGCGTTTTCGTATTGAACCAACCAGACAAGCCAGATAAACCAAACAAACAAGCAGCCTGTCTCATATAGAACGGTCTCCCTGGATAAGGGTTATGTCCACTCCGAAAGGCGCGGCCATTTTCGGCCTTTTTTAATTTCCCGGGAGATCAATCATATCTATCCTGGATTATTCACGGGCCGGGATTGCCGCAAATGTCGGAGTTGCGGCGAGGAAGCCGTGGCACTTCACTGCGACGAGCCGCAACCCGGCAGATGCGGTGAGATCCGGCCCGCCCGAAGGGTAAAAAAATGGCGAATAAATTGAAAATATGGATAATGAAAAACGTTCAAGATTGAATTCTCAAAAAAATCATGCAAATATAAGGAAAAAAAGAAATTATGAAAACATCGCCATTTTTTTATGAATAGGTCAGGCTATGAAATTTACGGCCGTTATCACAAAGGAAGAAAACGGGTATGTTTCTCATTGTGTCGAGCCGGGAGTTGTCAGCCAAGGCAAAACGATTGAAGAAGCCCAGGCGAATCTTAAAGAAGCCGTGGAGCTGTACATCGAGAGTTTTGGAGCTGACGATCTTCCAGAAAGCAAAGGAGAGGTTGTTTTCTACCCGCTCGAGGTCGTCGTCAGTGGCTAAGTTTCCTGTTTTATCTGGACGTGAACTCATCCAACTCCTTCTAACCAGAGGCTTTAGCCCCACTTTTCTTAAAGCTTATTTCGGCCGGGAAAAATAAGCTTTAAGCAGAAGTCTTCCCCTGAAGGAAAATTGACAAGTCATTGAATCTATTGATGATAACTCAGCCAAGCTGCATTATACCAATTCGATGATACGCCTTTCGAGGCTTGTCGTCAGATGCAAACGGCTGTGGCATGATAAAGGACATACACCTTAAAAAAGATTCAGATTTGGTCTTGACACCCGGGCCACTTCACAATATACTTCTTCATAGTCAATCCTCCATGGATGATTATGAAGATAGTATAACATATATTTACGACACATCATAGTTGACATGACACTAGTATGAAAATCAGTGATGTTTTATCCTCTTATAAAAGGTCTGACCTCAATCGTCTTGCTAAGGACAAAGTTGCCAATTACATAGGGCTTCCAATAGAAATACTTCGAGGTGAGCTAAGCAAAGTTCTAACTACTTATGACTATATAAAGAGAAATATACAATTCAGGAAACCTCCAGGCTATACAATCTTAGATATTATAGTACGTCGACAAGACTACTCGGTTGCTATTCAGGGAATAAAAGGCATCATCCAAGAAGAGATGAAGAATATAATAAAGGAAGTAAGAAGAGGAGAAGGTCTGAAAGAAGATAAGCAATACGATTTATATGCAAAGATGCTCAAAACTGCCTGGGATTTTCAAGAAGACCTACTACCTCCAGAGGCAAATCTTCTAAATGCTTTGAGAGACTATCTAAACATTACGCGAGTTGAACATAGACTTTTAGAAGCCCGCCTTGAAGTCTTTAAATTCAGTCAAACTTCCTTTAATCGGGAGATCGAACATTATGCAAGAGAAGGCATTATATTTACACATGAGAATAATTATATAATTCCTGAAGAAATTGTTGAGCGGATAAAAGAGGTATGGGGTATTGAGCTTGACTCAGAACCATATCGGAGACTATTGAATTATTTGACAAATTCCCAATTGTATTCAGCATTGGGTAGATTAGAACTGACAAAAAGTGGAAGCCAAGAGATGAGAATCAATCGCACTCTGGAAAAAGGAGTGAAGCCGTCTGATTTATTAAATACCTTAACAGTAAGCGACTTGATAATGGTAGTCAACAAGAGTAAATGTCCCCGAAAATATAAAAAAGATGAGTTGATTCCTACAATAATTAGTCATATAAAAAGAGGAGAGGATATAAAATCACCACCTGAAGAAAAACCTGAAACACTTGAGCCACGTTTAGTTACAGAGGAAGCCTTTAAGGAAGCCTTATACAAATTTAGCAACTCTCAGTTATACCATGTTCTCAAAAAGAAGAAACTCAAGATAGGGGGAACTAAGAATCAAAGAGTTGAGAGAATTGTAAACAGTATATACTCATTAACAACTATCTTAGACACTTTAAGAAAAGATGAATTGATTAACTTGAGTAAATTATGTGAACTTCCTCCGATGGGAAAGAAGACAGAAATAATTGAGCGAATCGTTCACTATTTTCGGAATTATCAAATAAAAGGAACTAAGGCTACACCCAAAGAACTCTTCTCTATATATGAAGATTTAAGTAAACAAAACAACAATGCTTATAGAGATATTGGTATTGATGATAAGGATATTTCATTATCCACTATGACTGCGGACTTTGAAAGAGCAACAAAATATATTTTCGAATCAATTTTTGGGCTTACTGTAAAGACACAGACTCCAGGTCGAGAAGAACCGGATGGTGTCATAAAAGAAGACAATATAATCTTATATGAATGTAAGACTTCCTTATCTCCACCTTATGAATTACCTATCGCCCACCGCGACCAATTTTGTAGGTATATGAAAGACCAATATGATAAACTCGAGCCTCATGCTAAGACTGCATTGAAATGCTTTATACTCATAGCACATAGTTTCGGCGACAAGATTGAGGATAAACTTGCTCATATGAAGATTGAACCTTATATCCCATTCTGTTTAATAACTGCGAGTGACCTAAGGTTTATTGCAGAGAAGTGGCTCAAGGAGCAAAGAGATAGGGTTTTACCGACATCCAAATTGATTTTTCAAGGTCTTTATACAAAGGATAAGCTAAAAGCAAATTTCATATAGATGACCTTCCCCCGAAAATGCGGACACCCTAATAAGTTTGAGATGCATGTTTAAAGTATTCAAAAGGGCTTAGATAATTCAATGATGAATGCCTCCGTCGACGATTATAAAATATTTCAATGTATTCGAAAATGCTTCTCTTCGCCTGAGCTCTGGTGTGGAAGATCTCATTGAAGAGCAACTCGGTTTCTAATGAGCCAAAGAACGACTCCATCATCGAATTGTTATAACAACTTGGACTCATGCTTTGGCGGATGTCCCATACCTCAAGCATTTTCACCACCTCTTCGCTTCCTACTGGCTCCCTCTGTCCGAATGGAATATCAATCCGGGCTGAGGGCTGCGTTTGAACAAAGCCTTTCTCAGCGCGCTTGTGACCAACTCTTTTTTGAGATAAGGACGTAAAGACCACCCTATGATCTCCCGGTTAAAAACCTCCATCACAGCTGCCAGATACAGCCAGCCTTCCCAGGTCCAGATGTACGTAATGTCCGAGACCCATTTTTCATTGGGCCTGCTTGCAGAAAAATCTCCTTCTAATAAATCGTCTGCTTGGTAAATAATATTTTTAGAATCAGTGGTCTTCTTAAAGCGTTTTTTAATCAAAGCTTTTATGTCATTCTCCCGCATAAGACGAGTGACCCGGTTTTCTCCAATCCTTATGCCGAGATGATGAAATTCAGCTGTTATCCGGGGCGATCCATAGACTCTGCGGTTCTCGTCCCAGATATCTCATATCTTCGTCGTCAGCCGAACATTCTCTTTGTGACGCTGACTTAAGCCCCGACGAAGATAGCTGTAATATCCGCTCCGGCTGACTCCCAATACCCGGCACATCTTCTTCACCGTAAACCCGGAGCCGTATCGCTGCATAAAACGATATTTCATTTGCGGTGTTTTGAGAAGATGGCCAACGCTTTTTTTAAGATGTCACGCTCCTCCTCGACATCCTGTAACCGGCGCCTCAGACGCAAGAGATCTTCATCCCTGGACTTGAAGTGCCCCTTGCCGGGAAAGCTCTCCTCTTTGTCCTTGAGATATTCCCTTCTCCAGCGATGGAGCATATTCTCATTGATCCCTAAATCACGGGCTGTTTCCCGAACCGGACGATCTCCTTCTAAGACGACCTTCACAGCGTCTTCCTTAAATTCCTTGTCGTATTTCCGCTTTTCCTTGGGTTTTCCCATTTTTTAAACCTCCAAGTCTGATATTATGTCAAACTCTTCGGTGTGTCCACAAAAGTGGGGGAAGTCCTTAAGGAAGAAGATAAGGAGCAGGTAAAGGCTAAATATGAGAGCAGCAAAACAGAAATTAAAGAACTGATTGCAACCTTTCGTGAAAAGGGTTATAAGCATGGAGCATCTTATCTGGAGAATCTTTCCGAACGGCTATTTACCAACATTGAGCTTTGGCTGAAAACAGGAGTAATTGCTCCGAAGACAATATCTTTATTGGAACGCGTGTTTAGAGAAATCGGTCGTCGTCTTAAAAGGATAGCTTGGGGCTGGTCGGACAAAGCCGTTACTAACATCTCTAAGATGATAATAATCAGGCAATACTGCCGAGAGAAATGGGAGAAGTATTGGAAAGAAAAACTTGGTATCAAGGGCTACTTCGATATCCAGATTGTATCGGTCACAGTATAATGCCGAACCTTTTGAAC
>JAWOBA010000136.1:0-8672 GCA_046498285.1 Desulfatiglandales bacterium
TCCATACACCGTCATCCAAATGCTGCAAAAGATAGTTGGCTTGTTCAGCCGGTCCGTGTATAGAGAAATTGAAGTTCTTTGCAAGCCCCTTAAATCGGAAGGGATGCTCACGCCACTTGTGCTCTCCTAGGTAATCAACATCGGCCTGTGGCCCTGCCAGGATAGTGAGAGCGCCTTCTGCCTTACATTCCTTGGCAAAAGAAAAAAGATCCTCTCGGCCACTCAGGGTCGAGAAGCCAATTATTGGCCTTTCGGAGCCGAAATAATCAGCGAGTGCTCTCTTGAGAATGACTTTATCATCCTCCCGTGCAACAGCTATAACAATACAATCGAAGGGCGCATGTTCCCGGATAACAGTAGCAGCCATCTGAGGTCCAAGAAGACCATAGGTTTCGCCATCAAAATAGCTGGCAATAATAGCCATCTTTTTTTTGCGTTTCATACCTACTCCACATAGTTACTTCATTGATGAGCGACAATTAGAATTCCGGTCCCCGTTGACGTCAATCACTTCATGTACATTTTGCCGCTATCGACATTTGTGTAGTTATAGACGATGTCAGAATCTACGACGGCTGCTCCATAAGTGGTGCAGATTTCATAATGATAACCTAATTTATTTCAGCTCTCGGCAAAATGGTCGGCACTTGCATCATTGATATCATAACGGGACTGTATTAATGGTGTTCATAACAAGGCGTAGGGTTTCAATATGAGCATCGGCGACAGGCACTCATCCAACGATCCCAAGGCTTTGCGAATTGTTCCCTTTTAGTTTCTGTTGTCTGGGCTGTTTTTTGATAGTATCAAATATGGGTATAGTATATCAACAACCTGTTGCCCAAATGTAGTTTTACGTTTTATGCAAAATGAGGAAAGGAATTCGATTATGTAAATGGGGAAGAAAAGCTATTCTTCCCAAGGTAGGAAAAAATATACTCCCGAGCCTATCATTACCGGATAATTATACTATTTTCTTGGCTACAAAGATAAAGCTAACCACATCATGTGCCGCCTTTTGCAGTGACATACAAAAAGATTTTCAGCTATATTATTTATATGGGAAAGGTTATTTTTGTCCAGCGTATCATGAATCCCTATATCTACAATACCTCTCTTACCCAAATCTCATGGGAAATAGAGGAGGAGATGACCAGATACTTGGAATACTAGAAGCATTATGTGTTCATATAGAGACCTTTGAAAAACCTGGCGATTTTCAAAATTCCACGTTGTTTCAACCCAGATTATGCAGTAGGTATCGTCACGAGGGTTGAAAAACCTCAGCGAAACGAGAAGTTGGAGCGATTTTGCGCCGAAAGCATATTGGTAACTATGTTGAGAAGCAAAATCGTGAAATCCCGCCCAGGCAGCAAGTTTTTTCAGGTCGCAGTAGGTGGCTACTGCATAATCTGGGTTAAAATAAACCACAAGCCACAAGGTACACAAAGCAAGGACTGCACCTTAGGCGAAACTCTGTCCCTGAGCTCCCTATTTATCGGGGCAATGCGGATAGAGCAAAATTTATCCGCCTTTGCGGGCTCACCCATGGATACGTTGCTGAAAAGACCAACCCGGGATCCTTGGAACTGAAGAAAAGTCTATCCTCAAAAAGTAAATATGAGCTCTGCAAAGTTCTCAGAAGAGGCGGGCGAGATCATCGACGATCAGAGTACTCATGATCCGGCAGCGGGCGTTGACTTTTGGGTAGTGGTGGAGAATATCTTCCCTGGATTGAGTATTCCATTTGGATCTAACAAGGTCTTTATATCTTTCATAAGTTTCAATTCCCTTGGTTTAATTTCAAGGGAAAGATATTTTGACTTGGTATTTCCAATGCCATGCTCACCCGATAATGTTCCGCCCAGATTGACTGTTTCCTTAAATATGTCGCCTACTGCATTCTCAGCGTGCTTCACTTCTTCAGGCATGCTGGGGTCGATGAGGATGTTGATGTGTATATTGCCGTCACCAGCGTGGCCGAAGTTAACGATCTTAACACCATACTTTGTGCCTATTTCAGATATTTTATTCAACATCCGGGTAAGATTGCTCCTCGGAACACATATATCCTGGTTAATCTTTCCCTTGCTAAGTGTATAGAGAGCTGGCGATATTGAGCGCCTTACATCCCAGAGCTCGTTAACTTCTTTCTCAGTTGTTGCCTTTCTTACCTCAAAGGCCTTATTATTTTCACAAATAGTCATCATGCGCCCAGCATCCCTTCGTACTGTCTCTACAGATCCATCTACTTCCATGAGCAACATAGCTTTTGTTTCCTTCATAACACCGGATCCTTTATAGCGTCTAACTGCCTTGATAGATTCCTCATCAATAAACTCCAGTGCTCGAGGCATAATTTTTGATGCTATAATAGACGATACTGTATCGGTTGCATGTGTTATGCTTTTAAAAGATGCCAATATGGTTTCGATTTTTTCCGGCATTGGTATGAGCTTTACCACTATCTTGGTAAAGATGCCGAGTGTGCCTTCCGAGCCTATAAAAAGTTTGGTCAGGTCATATCCTGTAACACTTTTGAGTGTTTTGGCGCCCGTATGTATTATCTCGCCTGTGGGAAGTACGAGTTCTAGGGCTATTACATAGTCCTTTGTGACACCATATTTGATCCCCCTCAGACCACCAGAGCATTCCGCAACCGATCCCCCCATAGTGGAAAATGTATGGCTGGCAGGATCTGGAGGATAAAATAGGCCTAATTTCTCTACTTCATGCTGAAGATCGGCAACTATGACACCTGGCTCCACAGTGCTGATCATGTTTGCCTCATCGATTTCTATGATCCTGTTCATCCTATTCATATTCAGCGATATCCCACCATGGAGCGGTACAGCTCCACCGGTCATACCAGATGCAGCACCAATTGGGTATACCGGAATACGCCTTTCATTCGCTACTTGCAGTATCTGTGATACCTCCTGAGCTGAATGAGGCCTTATCACTACATCAGGCATAGCCCTCTGTTTGGTTGCATCATATGCATGGCATACTCTCGCCACTTCTGTGTCGGACATGAAATCCTCACCTACGATCTTCTCAAATGTTCTAAACAGTTCTCGTTTTATTTTCACTCACCTACCATTCACTGCATTATAAAAAGAATACAAGAGGGATTTGAGCATACCACCCCAGAGCCCTTTTCTCTATGTTATAATGGTTTGTATAGTATCAAAAATTAAGGGAATTATGTATGATTATCATGGAAAAGCCTTCGTTTTTTTATTGACAAGGACTAATAAAAATAATAGTTACATTACAGCTATAATACAATCACATTTAGGCTCCTTTTCCCAGATAAAGAATGGGTATTTTCCACTATGGTAAGAGAATCGCTTAAATGTCCTGCAATGGTCTTTTCGAGGCAGAAAAAACCTAACCATATTTTTGATAAAAGGAGGTGACTATAAGAATAGAAAGAGTTTTTCTGTAATTGAGTTAAATAAGGAGATTTTTAAAAATCTATATAATAATAAATTGAAAAAAGGAGGATAGTTATATGGCATATAATGCAGTTGAGATGAGTGATTGGCAGATTTCGGAAGCAGCGGAAGAAAATATGCCGACACCTGA
The DNA here is from genome assembly GCA_046498285.1 of Desulfatiglandales bacterium. Classification (GTDB taxonomy): domain Bacteria; phylum Desulfobacterota; class DSM-4660; order Desulfatiglandales; family B25-G16; genus B33-G16. The sequence goes on from JAWOBA010000136.1 coordinate 3,592, forward strand.
AGAGTGGAGAGAGAAAATAGGTCTCCAGAAGGATGAGATTCTACCAATGGGTAGACTGTGCAAACTGGATTTCTTAAAAATAATAGACCGTCTAAAGGATACACCAGATGGCAAGTACATAGAGGTAACTGCGATCACCCCAACACCCCTGGGTGAAGGTAAAAGTACAACCTCTATGGGCTTGATGGAAGGCATGGGCAAGAGAGGCCTGAATGTAGGTGGCTGCCTTCGTCAACCATCTGGAGGGCCAACGATGAATATCAAGGGAACTGCTGCTGGTGGTGGAAACGCATTACTGATACCTCTCACAGAGTTTTCTATGGGGCTGACAGGAGATATCAATGATATAATGAATGCGCACAACCTGGCAATGGTAGCATTGACTGCCAGAATGCAGCATGAGAGAAATTACAACGATGAACAATTGGAAAGGCTTACAAAGATGCGCCGCCTTAATGTCGATCCTACCAGGGTTGAAATGGGCTGGATCATGGACTTTTGTGCCCAGGCTCTCAGGAATATTGTCATCGGCCTTGGCGGAAGGATGGATGGTTTTACCATGCAGTCGAAATTCGGGATCGCCGTAGGCTCTGAGCTCATGGCCATTCTTTCCATTGTTAGAGACCTTGCGGATCTGCGGGAAAGACTCGATAACATTACGGTTGCTTTTGACAAAAGTGGAAAGCCGGTAACCACAAAGGATCTTGAAGTAGGTGGTGCCATGACTGCATGGATGAGGAATACCATCAATCCTACGCTTATGTCTACTGCCGAATACCAGCCCTGCATGGTACATGCCGGCCCCTTTGCCAATATCGCAGTGGGGCAATCATCTATCATTGCTGATCGCATTGGTCTCAAGATGTTCGACTATCATATTACAGAAAGCGGCTTTGCCGCTGATATAGGCTTTGAGAAGTTTTGGAATGTCAAATGCCGTTTTAGCGGACTAAAACCCCATGTTTCAGTCCTTACAAGCACTATAAGGGCAATGAAGATGCACGGAGGTGGTCCCAAGGTGGTAGCAGGCCTGAAACTTCCCGAAGAATACACAAAAGAAAATCTTGGACTCCTTGAAAAGGGTCTTGCTAACATGGTGCATCATATTAACACAATCAGAGAGTCAGGCATTAATCCGGTTGTATGCATCAATGGCTTCCATACCGACACCAAAGATGAGATCGCTATGGTCAGGAAGGCTGCTGAAGATGCTGGGGCAAGATGTGCCCTTTCCACACACTGGGCAGACGGCGGCGATGGAGCCCTGGAATTTGCAGATGTGGTGAAAGATGCCTGTGAAACTGAGCCGGACTTTCAATTCCTGTATCCCCTTGAGATGAAACTCAGAGATCGAGTTGACAAGATCGCTAAAGTGGTATACGGGGCTGACGGCGTGGCATGGTCACCTGAAGCAGAGGCAAAGGCAAAGATGCTTGAGGAGGATTCCAAGTATGATGATTATGCTACCATGATGGTAAAAACCCACTTGAGCCTTACCCATGACCCCGCGATTAAGGGCGTGCCCAAGGGATGGACACTTCCAATACGAGATGTGTTGATTTATTCAGGGGCCAAATTCTTGTGCCCATGTGGAGGGGCAATCAGCCTCATGCCAGGAACAAGTTCCGATCCTGCTTTCAGAAGGGTAGATGTTGACACAAAGACGGGCAAGGTTGAGGGAATATTCTAACATAATAGGAAATCCAGGGGGATGATTTACCATCTCCCTGGATTTTTCTTTTTTTAAATCCACAATAAACGTTCTTCATTATAGTTCGGTTGGCCTTATCTCTGGATAACTTCCTTTTTTTAGAAGATTTCATTATACTATCGCTTACTTGTAAATCTATTCCTTAGGGTCATTTTTTTTCATTTTTCTTGACATACCTAACGATAAGATGATACATCAGCAGTCAAATGTGCAATTTTACTTTTGTAAAATGCAGAAATTCTCCCTTCTTTATTTCTATTCTTCACTTTTCATATAAAAACAAAGAATTTTTCTTTATATATAGTGAGTATCAAAGAAACGTTAATCGACAAACATCTCTTCTTTTAAACTAAGGATACATTATGAGCTTTCAGAAAAAACTACTGTCAAGAGATTTCGTAGTATTGGCTGAATTTGATCCCCCTAAAGGAGTAGATGCGTCCGATTTGGTCTCAAATCTCATAAAAATCAAAGGAAGGGTTGATGGTGTGATTGTGCCGGAAATGGCACAAGCTGTTATGAGGATGAGCGCTATAGGTGGTGCTGCTCTTATGCAACAGCAGGGAATGGAAACAATCATGCAAATCTGCTCCCGAGATAGAAACAGGCTTGCCCTTCAGGGTGATATCTTAGCAGCTTATTTCCTTGGTATTAAAAACCTTTTAGTGATACCTGGTGAAGAGATTAAGTATGGTGATCACATTGATGCCAAACAGTTTGCCGATATTGATGAACTTACCTTACTGAGAGCTATCAAGGGTTTACAAAACGGAGTTGATATGGCAGGCATGGAATTAACGGGCTCCCCTCAATTTGTAACTGGTTGTTCTATTAAACCAACTAAGAATGAGATTGCCCTGGAGGCAGAATTAGAGGTCACGCAGAAAAAGGTGAAAGAGGGTGCCCAATTCCTGGTAACGCCTCCGGTCTTTAACATCAATGCCTTTACCTATTTTATGGAAAAGGCTAAGACATTAGGTGTTCCAGTGATTGCGACCGTCTTTCTCTTAAAATCAGTGGGTGTTGCTCGATATATCTCGACCAATATTCCCGGTCCCCCTATACCCGAAGAGATGATTTCACGGCTCAGAAAGGCTCCCAATAGGATTAATGAGTGCATAACTATAGCAGGTGAATCGATTACCGCTCTTAGGGAACTCTGCCAGGGTGTTCAATTGGTAACAATGGGATGGGAAAATCGGCTTCCAGCCATCTTAGATGCAGCAAAGATTTAACAACATCACAACCTAAAAAGGATAAAAAAGAATGTTTTACTACATCAGCTTGTATCTCTCACTTGCAATCTTTACCGCCGGCCTCATCTATAAGATATCCATATGGCTTTCTCGTAAAATAGGCCCCGATTCAAAAGATATCCCCACATCAAAAAGACTCTCATCAGCAGTAAAAGGAATCATTGTGACCCTGTTCAGCGCAAAAATCCTGACCCTGATAAAGATATTTGTTCTTGATGTGTTGCTGCAGAGAAAGGTGCTCAATGACGATACCTTCCGATGGCTGACACACATTCTTATCTATCTAGCCTTTATGCTTTTGCTCCTCATGCATGCCATGGATGCAATCATTACCTCAGCATTATTTTCCAATTATTCGTCCACCCTCAATCCCTTTCTCTTTTTACGGAACCTCTTTGGAGCCCTGGTGATAGTTGGGATTTGTATGGCCATATACCGGCGCTTTATCCTGAGACCTCCAAGGCTGTATACAAATTCTATGGATATCTATGCCATTGCACTCATAGCCATTATTATGGTATCCGGCATTATCTTGGAGGGCACAAAGATAGGTTCTTACTCCCTCTATAAAGACATGGTCATGGACTATGCCGGTATCGAAGAAGGGGAAGAAGAGTTCACGGCACTCACCGCCTTCTGGGTGGATAAATTTGGTACCGTCTCCCCTGATATAAAGGCACCTTTTGAGGCCTCACTCCTTGAAGAAGGCAAAGAGCTCCATGAAATGAGCTGTTCAGGTTGCCATTCAAGACCTCAGTGGGCATTTATGAGCTATCCAGTGGCGAGGGCATTGAAAGGGGCTGCCTTAGGCCTTGATAAGGCCGGCATCCATACATTGTTATGGTACATACACTTTCTGGCATGTTTCATAGGCCTTGCATATCTCCCTTTCTCTAAATTCCTTCATATCATTACCTCTCCCTTGAGCCTCCTGGTAAACAGTGTCATGGATAAGAAAGATTCAGATGCTGCGAATATAGCAACCAGGCAGGCCTTAGAATTGGATGCCTGCACTCACTGTGGGGCATGCACAGCTCACTGCTCTGTAGGTATTATTGCAGAAGAAAGGTCAAATGTACATATTCTCCCCTCTGAAAAGATACAATCTATCAAGTGGGCTGTTGCTCAAGGGAAGATCGATGAAGGTAAACGCCGGCATATCTTAGAGGGAACCTACATTTGTACGAATTGCCATAGATGCACTGATGTCTGCCCAGCAGGCATAAACTTAGAAGATTTATGGTTTAACGTACGAGAGGATATGCTCAAAGCGGACTCCCCGGAGTTTTCCGTTCTCTCCCCACTTTCCTTTTACAGGGGGCTGTTGAGAGAGACTATACCTGCCAGTGATTATAACAGGCCATTAACGCAGGCAAGGGAAACTATTGCCGCAACATGTGATCTGATGAAAACCCCGGATAAGACCGTAACCCTTACCCCTGATAATAAAGAACTTCAGGGCAGCCTGCTCCTCTCTGATCAGGCAGCTACGTTTTCTGCCTGCTTTGGCTGTCAGACATGTACTAATGCATGTCCAGTAGTGGCAGCCTATGAAAACCCAAAAGAGGTATTAGGTATGTTGCCCCACCAGATCATGTACGCCGCTGGATTGGGTATCAAGGATTTAGCGTTTGGCTCGCGAATGCTCTGGGATTGTCTTACCTGCTATCAATGTCAGGAACAATGCCCTCAGGGAGTTAAAGTCACAGAGGTGCTCTACGAGCTCAAGAACCTGGCAATAAAGAATGTGCAAAAAGGTACCGTTGAGTCGTTGGCTGGCTGAATTGTCTGCCCCTTCACGACCCAGCGATTGGATCAAGCAACCAAAACTAGGAACATGATTATGAAATTTGCATTATTTTTAGGCTGTACCATTCCAGCCAGACTCACGCAGTATGAATCATCTTCAAGGGCAGTATTGAAAAAGTTAGGTGTAGAACTGGTGGACATAGCAGCATTTAACTGTTGCGGATATCCTGTGCGTAATATTGACTTTAAGGCGTCTGTGCTTGCCTCAGCACGAAATATTGCCCTGGCAGAACAGAAAGACCTCCCCATGCTTATCCTTTGCAAGTGCGGATTCGGAACCCTTACCTATGCAGATCACATATTAA
>JAWOBA010000170.1:0-7492 GCA_046498285.1 Desulfatiglandales bacterium
GTCCATTCAATGTCGCTGGTATTGATATTTCGTTTGGCAAGGCGCTTTTCAAAGATTTCACTCCTGATTCCCTTCAATACCTCTTCCGCATCCTTAAACTGGGGCATCCCCCGGGGATTTCCCAGATTGGTTACTTCAAGCCGTTTTACCCCGGCAAAGGCAAGCTCTTGCAGGTAGTAAATCTTTGCAGCGGTGGGAATCCATACCTCTTCATGCTGGATGCCGTCACGTATGCTTATCTCTGCCAGTTTTGCCTTCTTCGGCATCCGCGGGTTAACCTTGAATATATCATATTCGCTCATGGTTCCTCCTTCCTATCCCTTTATGGATCGTGGAGTCAACATCAGGTGATGCGGACAAATGCTCTTTGGATTTTGATAACAGCTCCTTGCAAATGCAATGAAATAGTTTCTTATTTCTGGTAAAGGAACGATTTCATCCACCAAACCAGCCTTTGCACAGTATGTGGGTCTTGACTGATCATAGTATTGTTGAGCAAGGTCATTCATTTTATCAATCACTGGCTCAAGGGGGTTACCTGAATCTTTTTCTTTTACCAGCCTTCTTGAAAAAGCTGCGGCAGCAGCAGTCTCTCCATGCATTACATATATTTCGGTAGTAGGGACACCAAGTGTAAAGGCATTATTTCTGGTTGCCTGAGGCCCCCCCATTATGTAATGGGCGGCAGCTGTTCCCTTTCTTAATACAAGGCACATCATGGGAAGTTCTGAACTCTCAATAGAGTAAATAAGTGATTGCCCAAGTCCAAGGAGCTCTGCTTTCTCAGCAATGTCGCCAACATCAATTCCACTTGTATCTTGAACCCAGATCATAGGTATCCTATCCCTGCCACAGAACATGACCAGCTCATTCATCTTTATGAGGCCTTCTCTGTAAAGCTTGCCACCTATGCCCAGATATTGATTCTCTGCATAATGGGGATATCCCTTACCCAAAAAGCCCTGCTTATTGGCAATAACTCCAACCAAAAAGCCATCTATCTTGGCCAGCCCACAGTATACTTCAGGAGCATAATCTGGTCTGTATTCCATGTGTTCACTTCCATCAAAAACTCGGGCCAGCACTTGTTCAATGCTATAGGTCCTTTTTTGCTCAAAGGGAACAATAAGATTAAGATCCTCTGCTGGATAAACCGGCTCAGCAGGCTCTGCAACCCTAAATACAGATGGTTCATACATAGGCATACTTGCCATATACTTTTTTACAGCCTCAAGAACGCCTTCCTCGGTATCAAATACCTCTCTCATAAAGCCGGTTACATCATGGTGAATCTTGGTTCCTCCAGGGGGAACCTCTTTGAATTTTCGTGTTGCCTCAATTAAAGTCTCTGCTCCCTCGAGATCGAATCCCCCTTTGGGTGACATTCCACTGACAATGCCTCCACCTCCCACTGCCATGTTGGCTTTTTCATGTGCCAAGATAATAGACGGACTGATTGCATGATATCCACCGCCGGCAGGGTTTGTGCCATACATCCCGCAAATCACCTGGATTCCCTCCTGCTCCAACTCCGCATGCCTAAAAAATGTCCTTCCGCCAGATCTCCTCCCAGCATATACTTTTTCCTGCTCAGTTAATTTTACGCCGCTACAGTTAAGCACCCAAACAAGCGGAATGTTCAAACGTTCGGCCATATCCTGGGCGCGAAAAATATGCTCCCGCTGGCCGGGAATCCAAGCACCGGCAAGAACCTTATTGTCCGAGGCAATGATTACACCATATCTGCCTGATATCTTACCTAAACCGGTTACCACGCCGGTTGATCCCTCTTGGTTGAATTCCGGGTCATAAAGACTATTTAATGGTACAAACGTACCGCTATCAACTAGAATCTCAATTCTTTCCCAGGCTGTCTTTTCCCCTCTCTTATGAAGTTTTTCAGCCGGAAGACCAGCCATTTTTCTTTTCTCTACGGCCTCAGCTACATCTTTTTCAACCTTAGATATTTCAATGGCATTGGACTTTCCTTTTTCTCTCTCATTCTCTTTTAGTGCTTTTCCAATTGGACTCATTTTTTGAAAATATTGTTTCATCTCGTTTCCCTCCTATAATCTATAATCACCTACTTTTTGTTCAAGCGTTGCTATGAGACCTGCCCGGAATCGAGTGTCTCTATAAAGGCGTGCGTCTGCCTTCATTTCTCTTTCAACAAATGAATTCTCATCAAATCGTGATGGATCATAATCTTCGATAAGACTGTCTAATGCCTCGATGGATTGCGGCGCCAAAGGTCTTCCGAGTTTGGTTATTTCCTCAGCTACCTCCCGCAAGGGTTTTCCCCACAGTTCAGCGTAGTTTTCGGGATTTTTTCTTCTGGCTACTTCTATAGATATATCCTCTTTTGTGGCAAGGATTTCTCTCTCTTGATCATCTACTGTTGGTATCTCTTCCACCGGGCAGATACCAAGATCTAACCCCTTTGGTAATAAAAGCATTCCTGTTTCCTCATTATGAGTCTCCAAATCTGCTTGATATTTTGCCTTGTCAGCATCATGATCATCAGTTTTTTGCCTCTTTGGAAATGAAAAAGGAATATCTATCACTACATTGTAGATTCCAATTGCTTTGAGCTGGTCGGCCTTTATTTCCTTTGATGTTTTGGCCATATATTCAGCATTCATTGATCCAGCTTTTACCAACGTTCTGGCTATTCCTGACCACCCTGGTATCAGACCAATGGTGGATTCACTGAAACACATCCCGCTTCTGGAGTCACCGACTAAAAAATCGGCCATCAAGGGAATTTCTGCTGAACCACCAAACCGTGTTCCTCCTCCGCAAACAGAAATGACCCTTATGTGTTGGGAAATTTTTCTCATGGCTGCATGGAGACCAATCCCTTTTTTTAATCTATCATCAGCCCATTCAAAGAGCCGGTCTATCTCCTCTGGAGAAGCACCATGCTCCTCCTTTTGTTTTTTCATCTCTAAGGTTTTATCTAATTTGGTCAAGCTTTCCTTAAGATCCCCACCAGCATGCACGGGATCATTAGCTCCATAGAGAAGAAGAAATTCAAAATCATCCTTCTTCTCGAAAATTTTCTCTAAGCCTTCTAGATATGCATCGAGCCCTGGATTTCCAACTTGATGAACAGGTGGGTTATAATAAGTCAAGATAGCCCCCATCTTTCCTTTATATCCAATCCTATCAATTATAAGATATGTTTTGTCATCAGACCATTCATAGACAGGCTCAAGATTTTTATATTCAGCAATCTTATCAGATCTCACCAATTGTATTGGTCCTTTCATAGAATACCTCCTTTTTATTGGCATTGAAAAATTATGCCACCCTATATACAATGATATTAAACCTTATTCAAGTAATATCGATGGGTTTGGATGAAATTTTCTAGAAGGAATTATTTGAACAATTGAAAGCCTTAATTATTCGACCAAGTGCCCTCGGCGATACCTTGCTGCTGGCTCCGGCCCTCTATCAAATAGTTGATAAAGTAAAAGTGATAGTATTAGGAAGAAAACCAGGAATTGATTTTTTAAAACCTTTCCTGCTTGACTGTCTTGACTACGAAAAAGGTGGATGGCACACATTATTTTTTGAACAGCATTACTGCAAGCAAGTTTCGTTTCCAGATGTGGATAGGATAATCTGCTTTCTCAGTGATCCTGCAGATAACTTTAATAAGGGTTTAAGAAGGTGCCTAAAGGACATCCCAATCTTTTCATTTCCACCTTTTCCGCAAAGGGGAGAAAAAATCCATGTTGCAGAATACTTAGCCTCATGCCTTAACAAATCCGGACTACCTATTAATCCCGATGATACGATATATGAGGCACGGAAGAGGCCTTTGTTTATAAGAGATAAACTTTTAAAATCAGAAAGCACAGTTGTTTTACACCCCGGCTCTGGGAGCAAAAGGAAAAACTATTCACCTGAATTTTGGCTTAATCTCATAAGAAATAAAGATCTTGGAATATCTCATACATGGATTTTACTGTTAGGTCCTGCGGAAGAAGAACGGGATCAAATAATTGTAAAAGAGCTATCAGGAATAGAAATAAAAATTATTCATTCTCCGCAAAAAGATATGCTTTTATCATTGCTCAAAAAGGCATCTCTTTACATTGGACACGATAGCGGTATTACACATCTTGCAGCAATGCTTGGAACACGCACAATATGCCTTTTTAAACACAGTGACCCTCTTCAGTGGGCTCCATTAGGTCCGGATGTTACTATTATAACGCATGATACGCCTCTTCAGGTTATCTATAAGACAATTAGGGACAAATTGACAACGGTATAAAAACTTTTGGCTTGACTGATATACATGGCTTAAGTATTCTTCTCCAAGAATAATTTGAAAGAGGATTGGTAGATAATTTTAAAATAAAGGAGCATGTATGGACTTTTCATTATCAATGGAACATGAAATTTTAAGAAAATCAGTGAGGGATTTTGCTGAAAATGAGATACGGCCCGTAGCCAGAGACCTGGATGAGAAAGAGGAATTTTCCTATGATACCATGAAAGCCATGGCTGAGCTTGGCCTTTTTGGTATGTTTGTTAGTGAAGAATACGGAGGGCAGGGAATGGATTATGTCTCCTATATTATCGCTACTGAAGAAATAGCTAGAGTTGATGGCTCTCATGCTGCTACGGTTGCCGCCGGCAATTCTCTGGGTATTGGACCGCTTTATTATTATGGAAGTGAGGAACAGAAAAAAAAGTATCTCCCACAGGCATGTAGCGGTGAGACACTTTGGGCCTTTGGGCTGACCGAGCCTAATGCCGGATCGGATGCTGGAAATTCACAGACAACCGCTGTTCTTGATGGAGATGAATGGGTTATTAATGGGAGCAAGATATTTATTACCAATGGTTCATCTGACATTACTGCTGGGGTTATCCCATTAACCAGGACAGGGATTAGAGAAGATGGAAAACGGGAACTCACTTCAATTATTGTAGAGAAGGGTACCCCGGGCTTTGAGGCAAGGACTATGCATGGAAAGTTAATGTGGCGGGCATCTAATACGGCTGAGCTATATTTTGAGGACTGTAGGGTGCCGAAAGAAAATCTTCTAGGTCCAATAGGCGATGGTTTTCATCAAATGCTTGGGACCCTCGATGGAGGCAGGCTCTCTATTGCCGCAATGGGCTTAGGAGGGGCACAGGGAGCCTTTGATTTGGCCTTAAAGTATTCTAAAGATAGAGTTCAGTTTGGTAAGCCAATATCGACATTTCAGGTTAATGCCTTTAAATTGGCAGATATGGCTACGGAGATAGAAAGTGCAAGGCTATTACTCTATAAGGCCTGCTGGCTGAGAGATAGTGAAAAGCCATTTGCAAAGCTTGCTGCTATGGCTAAATTATATTGTTCTGAGGTTATGAGCAGGTGCGCTGATCAAGCTGTCCAGCTGCATGGTGGGTATGGATTAATGAAAGAATATGATATTGAGAGATTCTACCGCGATCAAAAGTTGTTAGAAATTGGTGAAGGAACTAGTGAGGTTCAAAGGATCGTGATTTCTCGATATATTAATGCAGTTTGAGAGTTTTTGTTTGCTGAGGAAAGCAAGGCAATGGAGAGATGGAGTGATGGAGAGATAAAAAGAATTATAAACATTGCTCGAGACATGAACAATGCTCCATTACCCCAACACTCCAATGTCCCATCCTTGATTACATGATAACCAAAATTCTCGGTAACGATATTGCCAGGTATGTGAAGGCCCACCGTGGCTTGATAATCGTAGCAATCCTCCTCAGTGCACTGTCATCTGTATTTATTGTAATACCTGCCTATCTCCTCAAACCCCTTGTTGATGAAGGGATGAAACAGGCAAGCGAGCCTGTTACCTGGACCATTCCCTGGTTTACCTATACGTATCCATTATCATTCACCAAGACACAGCTTCCCCTGGTAGAGGGAATCTCACCGAACCACTTGCTGATCCTCCTTGCCGTTATTGCCTTTATATCAGTTATCTTTAAATCCGTTACCCGTTATTTCAGTGAACTTGCAGGAGCGGCCTTCTCAAATAGGGCCATTAAATCGATACGCATTGATCTCGCAGAAAAGTTTATCATGCTTCCCCTGACCTTTTATCATAAACGCAAGAGTGGTGAGCTCATTGCACGTGCTACGGCAGACCTGACAGTCATGCAGGGCTATATAAGCACTATTATTATTGGTCTGGTACAACATCCTTTAACCGTGGTCATCTTTATGGCCTATCTCATGGTGATGAATTACCAACTGACACTCTTGGTTATCCTTTCCGGCCCGGTTATTATTGGCCTGGTCAGGCTGTTTGGCCGTAAGGTGAAAAAGCATTCTATCAGGGTGCAGGATGCCACGGCCCAGGTAACATCAAGCTATCAGGAGATTCTTCTGCTACTCAAAGTTATCAAGGGGTTCTGCAGAGGTAGCTATGAATCTGCTATGTTTACAAGGCTTGCTGATAATCTGTATAATAGGATTATGCACTGGAATAGGTGGCAGCTCGGTATTGGCCCTATGCTGGATGCCAGTGTGTTCTTGGTTGTACCAGGCATCTTGCTGATAGGAAAAATCTACTTCCACCATACCTTAGGAGAACTTATGTCCATGCTGTATGCCTTCTCAGCAACATACGCTCCTATTAAAAAACTGGCCAGGATACATATTACCTTAAAGACACTTCAGGGGGCAACCAGACGGGTCTTTGATATTATGCATACGGTACCGAGTATCCAGGATAAGCCGGATGCAAGGGTGATGCCGAGACTAAAGGATGCCATAGAGTTCTCGCATGTTGATTTTTACTATGAACCAGGAACACGCATCCTGCATAACATCTCGCTTACTGTTCATGCAGGGGAGATGGTGGCCTTTGTTGGTTCAACAGGGGCGGGGAAAAGCACACTGATGGATCTCATTCCCCGTTTCTATGATGTTCAATCCGGTTCGATCACCATTGATGGAATGGATATTCGGGATGCAACATTGGAATCGTTGCGGGGTCAGATCGCCACGGTCAGCCAGGAGAGCCTTCTTTTCCATGAAACCATCGCCAATAATATCAATTATAATGGTGATCATTATACAAAAGAACACATTGAACATGCAGCCAAGACAGCCCAGGCCCATGATTTTATCATGTCCCTTCCAGAGCAGTATGAAACCATGGTGGGCGATAGGGGGATGCTCCTTTCCGGGGGACAGAGACAAAGGATCGCCATAGCCAGGGCTATCCTCAAGGATCCGGCTATTATCATACTTGATGAGCCGGCCTCGGCGCTTGATCCGGAAAGTGAGTTTCTTATCCAGGAGGCCATAGAAAATCTTCTGGGGCAGAGGACGGTTTTTATTGTGTCCCATCGTTTAAATACAATCAGAAGGGCTGATAGGATCTATGTTCTGGAGCACGGCAGGGTTGTTGAGTCAGGTACCCATGAGAGGCTCATTGCTGCAAATGGCAGATATAAGAACCTCTTTGATATCCAGGTCAGGCAATGATTGTTG
>JAWOBA010000022.1:0-11995 GCA_046498285.1 Desulfatiglandales bacterium
CAATGTTTTTCCAATTGGAAAACCCCCATTAACACATTTTTGATCACAAAGGTTAGAGCTCTGCAAAACCTGATCATTTTTCTTACTTCAAATAGAGAAGGTAGACTTTTCTGAAGTGCCTGGTGGCCTCCGGCTCGACTCCGTCCTGGAGGGGACTCTGTCCCGGAAGGGAGAGCCTCCCGCTCGGAGAGAAGGGTGCCGTCTTTTCGTAACGTATCAGTGGGGGAACCCGCAGGCCCCGATTTATCGGGGCAATGCGGAGGGCCTCCGGCTCGGAGAGCCTCCCGCTCGGAGGGGGCAAAACTCCCCCATGGATACGTTGCTGAAAAGACCAACCCGGGAGCCTTGGAACTGAAAAAAAGCCCATCGTCTTTAGATCAAGAGGGGTTATGCAAAGGTCTCTTGTTACGAGCCGGAATGAGTTCTCCCCCTCACTTGTAAGACCGTTGCCCGCTTTTAATGAGGTTTCCTTTTGAACACGATCCTTACAGGCCTGATGTGTTTTCTCTGCCGCCTTTTACATACGTGCTCCTATAGGGTTTGTATTTCCTGCCGCTTTTAAAAACTCCTGAACTTAAGATGGCTAATCTGCGACATGCATTTTGTCTTGCATGGTGCTCTGGGCAGCCTTTTTCTTGGATGAGATACTCATAGTAATCATTAATGGGAGACCCTTGAAAAACCCGGCGATTTTCAAAGGTCTCTATCCTTAACTCTCTACAAGCACCATCTGTCTTCATACGAACCTCATTCATTAATCATTGCAGATGCCTGTATTCTTTCCGATTTACTGAGTATCTCCCTGCCAAGGATCTTGTCGGCATATTGTCAAGGTGTCAATAGTATGACATTACCCGCAATTGCCTAACACATTTGCATACAATGCTTCTAAAAATGTTCAGGGATAATCCCCTGTTCTAGGCAAGAGCCAAAAATAATTTTTCCTTTCGACTTTTTTGGCATAATTAGTGCAGAACTTAAGACAATAGTGCAATAATTTAATCTTCAATAAATTGTTATCCGAGGCGAGATCTTAAATAAGGTTTAAATTAAGATGCAGAGAATACTTCATACCGCGCAACAATACCATGTATATATTCGTAATTTCTTAGAAATCACACACAACCCCATGACAAACCAAAGGAGGATAAAATGAAGGTTTCGCGAAGACAATTCTTTAAGGGATTCGGTGCTGCTATTGGAATGTTTGGTCTTCGTAGTGTTTGGAAAGGTAAAACTGCCTCTGCACAAGAAAAAAGGCCCATTGGTAAAGGAAAGATAGGCATCACCTGGCTGGGACACGGCAGTTTTCTGTTTACCTCCGTTACGGGGAGAAATATCCTTCTTGACCCCTGGATCAGCACCAACCCAATATGCCCGACACGCTACAGAAACCCCGACAGCTTTGCCAGCATTGATCTCATCCTGTGGACTCACGGCCATGTTGATCACTTCATGCTGGCCGATGCAAAAGAGCTGCTAGAGCATTACAACCCAAAGGTAGTCGCTCCCTGGGAACTGAGCTTCTTTATCAAATCCCAGATTCCCGAGGCAAACTGTCAGACATTTACCCTAGCCAATAAGGGTGCAACAGCAGATTTTGACGGTATCAAGATTACCATGACCGAGGCCTTTCATTCAGCCGGTGCCCAGTTAACCGGATTTGAAGGAGTAAACATGTTTGTTGGTGAGGCGGCAGGCTACATCATGGAGTTTGAAAATGGATTTAAAATCTATCACTCTGGGGACACCTCTTTAATGGGTGATATGAAATACATTATTGGAGACCTTTACCAGCCAGATATGGCAATCCTTCCGATTGGCGGGGTCTTTACAATGGGCCCAAAAGAGGCTGCCTTTGCCTGCAAGCTTATTCGTCCAAGATATGTGATTCCCGAGCACTACGGCACCTTCCCGGTACTGATACAATCTGCTGATACATTTCTAAAAGAGGTCAAGAAGCACGCACCTAGTACAAAGACTATGGTTGCTACACCTGGAGAGGAAATAGTTATTTAAAAAAAGATGCAGAGGGCATATGAAAAAATTCTCTTTGTTAAGAATGAGGGGGCTCTTCTTTAAGATAGGCCTGATGGTTTTAGTCTTGTTTAGTATCAGTATTGGTCCCATAACGGTGGTATCTATCAGACAGCAGACTAAAACAATCAAGGAAGACTTGATTGAAAAAAATAAAACTATATCCACACATTTAGCCTCCAGCGCTAAGAATGCATTCTGGTCTTTAAACTGGCATTTTGTTGAGAGGCAAATGAAAGAGACAACAAACTCTGAAGATATTATATTTCTCGCAATTATAAAACCAAATGGAGAAACCTATATACGTGCCGGCGACAAAGATTATGGCGACAACCTCTTGCGTGCCATAGGACCACTCCATGAAACACAAATGATGGAGGATGTGTCATACGCAAAGACCGGTGAGGAAACGAAGGGTATTATTACCCCTATAAGGATAGGAAATGATCAATGGTACCTCATAATGGGGCTATCGCTACAACAGATTGAAAATGCTCGGCAGGACATTTTAAAAACCAACATAGGGTATGGCAGCATTATCTTGTTCCTGGGTATAGCACTTTCTTTCTTCTTTTCCAGGGGTATTTACCAGCGCATCAATCACCTCATGAGTGGAATTGAAGAGATTGCAAAGGGAAACCTTGACTATAAGATTGGTGAAATGGGCAGCGATGAGTTGGGCATGTTAGCTGTCTCATTTGATAGAATGTCTGAGAAACTAAAAGAAACAACTACCTCACGCGATCTACTGGTGAAAGAGATTGCTGAGCGTGAACGAGCTGAAAAGGCCTTGAAGGCTCAACAGGCACAGTTAACGTCATTGTTCAACTACTCCGGCGAGGCCATAGTAATGCTTGATATCGAAAACAAGATCATAGACATGAACCCTGCCTTTGAGAAAATATTTGGCTATTCCATCGAAGAGGCATGCGGAAAGGTCATTGAGGATCTGATTTGTCCGGAACGATTTCATTACACAGGGGCTAAGGGACTTAATAATCAGTTATTGCAGGGTATAATAAGTACCGAGACATTACGAAGACGCAAAGACGGCAAGGAAATCAATGTTCGCATATCCGCAGGTCCCATAAAGGTAAATGGCACCGTAACCG
The DNA here is from genome assembly GCA_046498285.1 of Desulfatiglandales bacterium. Taxonomy (GTDB): domain Bacteria; phylum Desulfobacterota; class DSM-4660; order Desulfatiglandales; family B25-G16; genus B33-G16. The sequence continues at coordinate 3,150 of JAWOBA010000022.1, forward strand.
GTCGATTTGCTGTTTTTGATGATATCACTGAGCACAAGGGGGCCGAAAAAGCCTTGCAAGAGAGTGAGTCCCAGAAAACGGCAATCCTTGATGGATCGATAGACAGAATCAGGCTTGTTGATAAGGATTTGAGAATAATCTGGGCAAATAAAACAACAACCAGAGACATTAATATGACTTCTGAGGATTTGATAGGACATACCTGCTTCGAATCTTTGGCTGGAAGAAATACACCTTGCCCTGGATGTCCGGCAGTAAAAGCACGGATATCAGGGAAAATTGAACATGCTCTTATATATCAAAGTCATTCAAAAGCAACAGTGGGGGAATCTTATTGGGAAGATTATGCTGTACCTATCAAAAATGAGTCAGGTGAGGTTGTAAATATTATTGAGATTACCAGAAATGTAACCGAGCATAAGCGGATAGAAACAGAGATGATCGAGGCAAAAAATTTCTTACAGAACATCTTGGATAGCTCTATAGATGGAATAACCACTACCGACTTTAAAGGAAAAATAATCTATACCTCCCCGCGAACAAAAGATATCTTAGGGTACAAACAAGAAGAGATTATTGGTAATCAAGCATATACCCTTTATGGTAACGGGATAGAGGATGCTAAAATTATTATGAAAAAATTATCGGCAAAGGGTGAGATTAATGATCATGAAATGAAACTGATACGGAAGAATAAGACATCAATAGATGTTAATCTCTCCGCATCCCTCCTAAGAAACGAAGCGGGAGAGATTGTCGGTACCCTCGGTATTTACAGGGATATTACCGAGAAAAATAAACTGGAGGCCCAGTTAGCCCAAGCCCAAAGGATAGAGGCACTTGGCACGTTAGCAGGCGGCATTGCTCATAACTTCAATAATCTCCTTATGGGCATCCAGGGAAATGTCTCTTTGATGCTCTTAGAAATTGATCGCGAACATCCCAACTATGAAAGATTCAAGGCAATTGAGCAATCGATTCAAAGCGGATCCAGATTAACCCGCCAGCTCCTTGGATATGCCAGGGAGGGGAGGTATGAGATAAAATCCATTAGTTTGAACCGGCTGGTGAAGGAGACCTCTGAGGCTTTTTCCCTGACCAAAAAGGAAATCAGGATACACCAGGACCTTGCCCAAGATCTGCACGGAATAAAGGCAGACCAGGGACAGATTGAGCAGGTCTTGCTAAACCTTTATGTAAATGCTACAGATGCCATGCCGAGAGGGGGAGATCTTTTCTTAAAGACCTTAAATGTCACAGATCAAGATATAAAGAAAAAGCCATTTAGACCAAAGCCTGGAAACTATGCCGCATTAACGGTGAGAGATACAGGTACAGGAATGGATAAAGAGACCATGAAGCGTATCTTTGAGCCATTTTTTACCACAAAAGGTCTTGCCAAAGGCACAGGTCTTGGACTGGCTTCTGCCTATGGAATTATAAAGGCCCATGGTGGATATATTGATGCTCACTCTATAGATGGGAATGGAACCATATTTAGTATCTATCTGCCTGCATCAGAAAGGAAAACAGAGAAACCTGTGAAGAGTACAGCTCCAATTACTGGGGGAAAGGAAACCATTCTCTTGGTAGACGATGAAGAAGCTGTTTTGGACGTAAGTGCCCATATGCTGACAAAATTAGGATATACGGTGTTTGAGGCCAAAGGTGGCAGAGAAGCAGTGGAAATATATAAGGAAAACAAAGATAAAATTAATATGGTGATTCTTGACATAATCATGCCTGAAATGAGTGGTAGTGAAACCTATGACAGAATGAGAGAAATTAACCCTGATATCAAAGTTCTCTTATCAAGTGGATATAATATTGAGGGTCAGGCCAGTGAGATATTGGATAAAGGTTGTGCTGGTTTTATTCAAAAACCATTTAATATGAATGAATTATCAAAAAGCATACGTAAGATTTTAGGTGAGGAAAAAACAACTTAAGGACTCAGCTCTGCTAGCCAATAGCATATCTCCTCTTGAGAAACTCCGCCGAGAAAAGAATATTGAGATGTATTTTTTTTTGTATAATCCTGAACCTAAGCGCCAGTGCATTTTCTCAACTGGTACCAAGTTTTTAATTTTAATATTTCCTCTATCGTGTAGTAAAGATATTGCATTCTAAAAGGGACCTCAAGGATGTTGGGAGTATGTCTTCCGACCTCTTTAATCAGTTCTGGTCCACCTCCTGTTAGGACAAGCAGGGGGATGTTTGTTGACTTTGAATAATGTTCCAAAAAAGATAAATAACCTCTTGCATTACAGACAATCGTAAGATTCGGCTGAGATTCAAGAATATTTTGAACAATATCAGAAGGATTCTCCAAGAGTTCGAATACATACCCATCGATTCTTCTATAAAGACTTTCATGCCTATAACAAATATCATAAGAAAATTTTTCAAGTATTTCGCAAACAATAGAAATTATCTCCCTTTCGAGCCCTTCAACGGCTATTCTTCTCCCCCTTGAGAGAGCCCTCGCTGTAGGAGGCTCTTTATCAAGGGAATTGAGACGCTGGTTTTCCACCCAAGCCTTTTGAATAGCTTTCATATGTCACTTCCTTTTACAGGTAGAAGCGAATTGAGAGCTTTCACTCATATGTTTTTGAAGACAATGGCTTCTTGAGATATCACCAGGGCGTGGGCTCTATCATCCGGCTTGCAAACGAAGTCGGAGGACCCGCCATCTATCTCAGAAAAGCCCACCGCTTATTATTACGATTCCAAAAATTTTTCGGTATGGTTTGTTCTACAGCCCTCTAGACGGCCTCCCTGCCCGTGCAATTCTTTCGCAGGCATTGCCCTTGATCATAAGAAAACCCCGCTTCCAAGAGGAAGAAGCGGGGTTTTTTGTATTACCTTTGCTTAGCAACCCCGCTACCTTATCCCTGCATCCTGGATTTAGGCCGGAAACTTTGCGCCCCCACCTTTCGGAAGGTTTGCCCTTCAGCAAATATATATAACCTTTATTGGTATATCGACAGTTTGGTTAAAAACGTTAAATTATTTGTTACACGTTGAAGAATATTTTGTTGAGTACTCTCCAATATATCGATGCGTGTAACTACATCACGATATGTCAAATAGTTGACATATTGAAAAAGTACTTGTCACATCAGCTCACAATAGCTCTATAAAGATGAGCGGCATAGTCCTTGTACTCTCAGCTTAGCGAGAGAGATGCAATGAGACCTTTGCATAACCTTGCTTTATCGAAAGACGATGGATTTTTTTGAAGTGACTGGCGGCCTCCGGCTCGTAGAGCCTCCCGCTCGGAGAGAAGGGTGCTGAAAAGACCAACCCGGGAGCCTTGGCCTCCGGCCCGACTCTGTCCTGGAGGGGACTCCGCCCCGGAGGGAACTGAAAAAAAGCCCATTGTCTTTGTTGCGATAATGAAAATAGCCAGGTTTTTCAAAGGTCTCGCGTTTATCTCGTGATGTATAATAAGGGGACCAAAGTTCTCTATTCATGAGAACGTATGATTGGCCTCGACAATTCTTGAACGCTTTATATACTTGTTAGTTATTATCATGACTAGTTTTTAGCATATTGAATATGCCTCACCTAGTCTAGCCCCTATAAAAATATTTCTTGACATCATGCTGGCATGATTTCTGCATATTTATCTTCATATATGCGGTGATGACCTACAGGGGTCACGAAATTATTGTTAGAATACAAAAGATTACTACACGCAAAATAGTGATAAGTCAGCGAACGGTGTAACATCAATGGTATGGCCCAACACATAAAGGACTGCAACAAATCATAATGAATATGAATGAAAAGGAAGACAAATATCTTACATTACAGAAAAAACTCCTTGCCCTCAATGCATCATTTGAGGCGGCCAGGGCCGGTGAAGTCGGTAGCGATTTTTTTATGGTAGTTGACAAGCTAAGCGATTTAGACATGCAATGGGGTAAGACGACTGGTCATAACGATAAAAAAGGAGATGGGTGATAATCACCCTTGAGATTCACCATAGAAGGATCCGTAAACCTGATCAACGTGCGTAGTTACATCTTTTTATTGTTCAAAAGGTGATTAAATGTTACGATGCTTGGGTGCCAGATCTCATGAAAATGCTCCCAAAATAAAGTCTGTGCTTGGACGAACCGATTATGTTTTGATCCCGCACGAGTCATTTTTTTATCCCAAGACTCCTGAAAAGCCCCCAATCTATTTCTCTGCTCTTCATCCTCCACACTATTAATTACTTCATCAATAATCCTTTTTCTTTCTCGCTCAAAAGCAAACCTGTCTTGTTTGAATAGCTTGAAGAGCCTTGCATGTTTTTCCAATGACTCTTTTTCCCTTTTTTCCTTTTCTTGTTCCCAGTTCAATCTTTTCATAATCTAAACGTAAAATTACCGGATCGAGATAAAAAACCTCTCTCCAAGTGAGCAAACTGAGCAATGATAGTAGAGTAAATGACATGTAGGAAATGTTTTAGTCATTTTCATTAAAGTTTATAATAATAAATCTTGATGGTCAACTCGCATGTTCTAATTGCATGTTCTAATAGAGTCCATCACCATAAACTTTTTTTGAGAAAATCTCCATTTTCAAAATTTTCGAGATATGTATTATGTTTTTGATTACTATATTCTTCATAGTCAGAAACCTTGTAAATAATACCAAGGGCTTGATCTTTCTCACATTGCGTATATATCAGAAAAAACCCCAGTATCAACGGCACATTAATCATTATTTAGTCAGCAGCCTGTAGTGAATTTTCTTTTCAGCCCTGCGATTTTCAACGATCCGCAAATACTCACAGCAACCGGATTTCTTGACTTTTACGAACATGGGGATCTCCTTTAAGGTCACCCCACATAGTAATATATCACGCTATGTCAAGGAATATCATAGAATCCTGTGGCGCCACATTTCTGAGATTTTCAAAGAACGATTCAGTATTGGCGAGGGTTTCAGGGTACTGTTCCTTTCCAACTGGAAAAGAAAAGTTAGACTATTTCAGAAGTGTTTATGATGTATTAGAAAGTGATACATTATCCTGCCATTGCGAGATATGATTATAGCAAGCTAATGCCGCTCTATTGATTATAAATTGGAGTTATTGCACTGAGTCATTGCATGTCAGTCTGCCCGACATCCCGCACGCGGTCCCGGGTAAGGGATTTACGTTCCAATGGAAGCCGTGTTTGGCTCGGGGAGTAGTAGGTATTGAAGAGTAAGAAAGCAATTATTTTAGTTTTTCTTGCCTTTTATTATATATGTGTAGTATAATATATATCCATTAGTAATAAGAGCTTTGCAGAACTTATATTTTCCTAAAGAGGGTCGACGTTTCTTCAGTTCCAAGGCTCCCGGGTTGGTCTTTTCAGCAACGTATCCATGGGGGAGTCAGAGGCGGATAAATTTTGCTCACTCCGCATTGCCCCGATAAATCGGGGTCCGCGGTTTCCCCCATTGATACGTTGCGAAAAGACAGCACCCTTTCACCAGTCACCTCAGAAAAGTCTACCCTCTCTATTCGAAGTAAAAAAAATGGTCAGGTTTGCAAAGCTTTCCATAATAGCTATGCCCTTATTTCAACGATATATAGCGATTCGGAGACCAATCAAAGCATATGGCGAGAATACTTGTCATTGATGATGACCCTGTTATATTAGAAGTCATTACCGAGATATTGAAGATTAATAGCTATGAGGTAATAGCTGTTTCTAGTGGTACATCAGGGATCAAACAGTTAGAGAGTAATTCCTTTGATCTTGTCCTTACAGACCTTATGATGCCAGGTGTAGATGGTTTGGATGTGCTTAACCATATAGTAAGCCAATCGCCTAAAACCAAGTGCATTATTCTCACTGGCTACGGAACAATTAAGAGTTCAGTTGATTCAATAAAAAAGGGAGCATTTGACTACATCACCAAGCCCGTAACATCGGGTGAGCTCTTAGTCGTTGTTGAAAAGGCCTTGAAGTTTAGTGATCTTGAGGATGAAAATATAAGGCTTAAAAGGGAGTTGCAGAAGAAATATAGAGATGATACTTTTATCGGCACGAGTAGTCCTGTTGAAAAGATATATCAACTCATAGGAAAAGTAGCAGACACGGATAGCACGGTACTTATTAGCGGAGCCAGTGGTACAGGTAAGGAATTGATAGCAAGGTCAATTCATTATCAGAGCTGTCGGAGTGATAAACCACTTGTTGTTATTAATTGTGGAGCTATTCCAGAAGAATTGCTTGAAAGCGAACTTTTTGGCCATGAAAAAGGTGCATTTACAGGTGCGTATAAGACAAGAATTGGCCGGTTTGAGATGGCAAATGGGGGTACGATTTTTTTAGATGAAGTAGGTGAAATGAGTCCGGTGTTGCAGGTGAAGTTATTAAGGGTATTGCAGGAACAAACATTTGAAAGAGTAGGGGGCACCAAAACTATCCATGTAGATGTCAGAATTATAGCAGCTACTAATAAAAATTTGACGATCGCCATAAACAAGGGAAAGTTTCGGGAAGACCTGTATTATAGATTAAATGTTATTCCAATTAAGGTGCCGCCATTAAAGCAGCGAAGATCTGATATTCCCTTACTTATTAATTTTTTTATAAAAAAATTTCAAAAGGGAAGGGAAAAGACTATCACAGCACTCACACCTGAAGCAATGGATTGCATGCTTGAATATGACTGGCCCGGCAATGTCAGGGAACTTGAAAATATGATTAAGAGGCTTATAGTCCTTTGTGATAATCAGACAGTTAGTGTTGATGACCTTCCTGAACATATTCAGCGGAACAGCAGATCAATTCAACAATTTGAAGAGGATCTTCTTGGGCAAGATTTAAACCTTGATGATGCTGTGAAGGATTATGAAAAAAGGCTTATTCTTGAGGCATTGGAGAAGAGCAATTGGGTTAAAACAAAGGCTGCAAAAATACTGAATATAAACAGGACAACATTGGTAGAGAAAATTAAGAAGCAAAACCTTGGTGAAACAGCATCAGCATAGGACTATCAAAGAAATATTGTCAAAATATTGACATTTTCTAATTCATCCCCCTGAAGTTGGTAATTGACCCTGGCCGCAGTAAGAAACGGCTTTGAGACCGTTAAAAAACCCCGCGATTTTCATTATCCCAACAAAGACGATGGGCTTTTTTTCAGTTCCGAGGCTCCCGGGTTGGTCTTTTCAGCAACGTATCCATGGGGGAGTTTTGCCCCCTCCGCATTCCCCTCGACAAGGTCGGGGCTGCGGGTTCCCCCACTGATACGTTACGAAAAGACAGCACCCTTCCGCCAGTCACTTCAAAAAAGCCCATGGTCTTTCGATCAAGAGGGGTTATGCAAAGGTTTCGTCCCCATCTCCACATACCCCGGGTGGCATGGTCTTCCATAGTCAATTGACAAGAAATCAATACGTGGCGATTGAAACCTGGCAATTGGCAATGCTTATATCATTGGCATAGTAATTGCTGTTAAGATTCTGTATGAAATGGTATCTTACAAGCAAATCAATGTGCTACCCTATAATCCCTGTCTTTTTTTTGCTGGAACTCCCATCGTATCTAAGCGCCAGTATCAAATCGTCTATTTCATTTTCTGATAATGCCCCAATGAAAAAAAGTGATTTAATTACTGCTCGGCAAACTATATCTCAAGCCATAGCAACTGTTTTAAAAAATGGCATTATTCCTAAATATATGACGAAAATCCTTGGTTTCTCGCGAAAAATTGTAGTTGATATCTTTTATTCTATGGATCTTTTGAGCTCTATAACTATCCCTGTAAAAGGTTCTATAGTGAATAGGGTAAAAGTTTGATATCATTTAAAGATAATGAATTCGTAAAAAGATAAATTATGCCGCTTACGGCATCCTGTAAGCAACGAACTCAATCACATGTAAAATTAAAAATAATGGTATCTATTCAAATACCTTGCCACCCAGGCACGACAACGATAGAATTTAGCGGCGAATATAATAACACCTACACGGATGGTACAGCTGAATATACAATCACAGGCGAAACCAAAGATACCAGAACCCTGGATAGCCAGGATGAACATGCCGGATGGACGCGCATTTCAACAAAAATAAAACCTGGCAGCAGCCAGCTGGAAATAGAATTGAGAAATGCATCCGGCAAGATTGCCGCAGATGCGGTTAAAGTCGTATATGCCGGAAAAGATGCCGGTGACATGGTTTTTGCCCACTACTATGTTAAAGGTGACAATGACCAAATATATCTGGTCAACATGGACGGGGTGTTTACATATTACCGGTTTGATGATGACAATGAAAATGACAGAGTTGATCCAGGAGAACTCACCAGGCTCGATCCTGTCCTGGACGGTGAGGAAATCAGTGCTGCCGGGATTCAAACCGGCCGGCGCTATTTGGAAGAACGACAGAATTTCGCCAACTGGTACCAGTTTTACCGGAAGCGTTCCTTTACCGGCATCGGGGCAGTGAGCCAGTTCATAGAGGATCTTTCAGGTGCCTATTTTCGCATGACCGGGTTTCCGCCGGCCGGATTCAAATTCCCCATGGCGCCCATAGAGGTAACGGTTGACGGAAATTACTATGATGAAACCGAAACTGTTCTGGAAAATCTCTACAACCTGAAATCTCCTCAGGCCGCAGGCACGGGCACAATGGGTGCTTCGTTAAAAAACACAGGCGAATTTTTTGATGACGAAAAATCAACACAGCCTGAAATCCAAGAATTTGCCGATTCCACCAATTCCCCTTTTTTCAAGGAGATATACGGCGGGGAATGCCAGCAGGCTTTTGCCATATTAATGACCGGAGGGTACTGGAGTGTCCAGAATGCATCCAGACTTGGCATGGGAGACGTGGATGAAGACGGAT
>JAWOBA010000028.1:0-39722 GCA_046498285.1 Desulfatiglandales bacterium
AGCACATTTTTGGTGCTCTTTTTCCCTGCCTCCCCTCAATAAAAAGTATTTTTCGTAAGGCCCATTGAGAAGTGAGCAACCTTATCCAGATTTGGGGCGTTAGACATAATCTGAGACCTGGTTTAATCTAGTCAACAATCTTTTCTAATTTTTAACTCTTTTACTACTTTCACCAATCATTGAAATAGTCACCTTGTCCGATCCTGGTTTAGAGAGTCTCATAGAGCTCTGATCGTGCTTCATTGGAACTAAGGTGACGACAGGCAGTTACATAAGCTTTGCACGAAGGTCGATTCAATCGCCTTTAAGGTCTCGATGGTAATCTGCCTGCCTTCACATGACTAAGCAGCTAACCTGAGAGAATGTTGATGATCATAATCCTCTCTATAGCTTGAATGATTCCGTACGAGAGCAAATAGTATTCTCAAAAGTCTACGGCTGATAGCAACGATAGCCTTTACCTTGGGCATACCCCGTTCAAGCATTGCCAGATAACGTTTATGCATGATTCCATTGGTCCTGATTGTGTTGAGGGAGACAAAAAACAACAGCTTCCGTAAATAGGAGCGCCCACGCTTGGATATATGACGCTGCCCATGGTGTATTCCAGAGCTGATTTCATAAAGATCAAGGCCAGCCAGTTTCATGATTTCTGAAATAGTCCTAAATTGCCTGAAATCCCCCACTTCACCGATCAGACCGGCAGCAGTTATCTTACCAATTCCCTTGATGGAAAGCATGCTCTTGCTATAAGGAATTTGTTTAAGGTAGTGGTTCATCCGATTTTCCAGGTGATCCATAAATGCTAATTCATGCTCTATACAGGATACCAGGTGTCTGATTTCTGTAAGAAGGCCTTCCCTTCCCTCATCAATACCTGTCGTATTCCTGGCTGCTTCGAACAGGGCTTTTGCTTGGCCACTTTTCAACCTCCCAAGACTGACCCTTTTCAAGACAATCTGCAAACGATCAAACCCACATTTCACAATCTCCTCAGGAGATGTATGGTTCTTTAAAAGGTAGAGGGAACTCTTGGAAGTTATCTTTTTCATTACCTGTGTATATTCAGGAAAGAGAATATAGATGAGATTATGCAACTGATTGACCAGAGCAGTACGGTTTTTACTGACCCGCTGCCTTGCTTGGCTCAGCCTTCGAAGTTCAGCGGCTGCTCCCTTCGGGACAACAACGCTCAAGGCATGGCCAAGGGAGATAATGTCAGCAATAACCCGTGGATCCTTCTTGTCTGTTTTATGGGGAGAATTTCCAGTCAGCTCCTTCAACCTTTTTGTATGCATGGGGTTGACTTGAAGGAGCTTTACAGGCTTTGTTGCCAGAAAATGTATAAGAGGTTCCGCATATGGTCCAGTCGATTCAAATCCTGCTATGACCTCTTCAATGCCGTTGCTTTGCTTACAGGTAGCTATCTTGGCCCAAAAATTCTCATAGCTTTTGTGTCCATTATAAATGGGAAAAGGCTTTACCTCTTTACCGTTCGGCGCTCTCAAATACCCATAGTGAACCGATTTCCCTATGTCAATTGCTACAATCAATGTTTTCTTATTGCTCTTTTTCAAATAGTTTGTTTTACTTCTTTTCATGGCTATGCTCCTCCTTTGGCTTGGGTTAAACCAGCTCACTACTGGCTCAAGCCAATATGAGTATAGCCTTTTGCCTTATAACGCAAGGATTAGCTACAATATAGCACGCTTTGCATAACCCCTATTGATCTAAAGACAATGGGCTTTTTTTCAGTTCCCTCCGGGGCGTAGGCCCTCCGGGCCGGAGGCCGGGGCTCCCGGGCTGGTTTTTTCTGCAACCCTTCTCTCCGAGCGGGAGGCTCTCCGAGCCGGAGGCCACCAGTCACTTCAAAAAAGTCCATTGTCTTTTTGGGGATGGTGAAAATCGCCGGGTTTTTCAAAGGTCTCATGTCCATTCCTGATGGTTTATAGCAATATAGTCACTTCTCCACAGGCATGCATCCTCATTGCATACGCCTACCCATGGTGTACTGTAGCAATCTATATTGTTCTCTGCTTGCTGAATGGGATTACATCAGGCTTTTTCATGCCATACATGCTTATACCCATTCCCTTTGCCATTCGCTTAATTTCATTAAAGTGTATAACTTCCTCCTAAACAGTTGCGTTATTGCTGATTGAGCATTAACCTGGGGTAGAGGAAACACGGCCTTTCCCTTTATCCTTGGATAAGAGAACTTTGGTTTCTCTCTCGACGCCAAAGCCCTGGTTATTTTTTCCTTGAGTATCTCGAGGTGGATAAAGTCACTGGCCATGTATCCATCTGCTCACAGGCCCGAGGATCATCCGGATGGTTATCGTAGGCGGTAACAATCAGGACTGGAAGACAGGAATCCTCAAGATATCTATTAACGGATTCTGTATTGCTCACGCCAGTAATATGACAGTTCTCTCATGTCAATTCATACTAAAAAAGCTCACACAGGTATGTCTGGTCATCTACAATCAATATGTATAGCATAATCTCTTCCTTTAATCACCAACACACATGTGATGGTCATCACTGCATCCATACCAATTACTTTACCCATTTATTTCCTTACTATTTCAGGCAGATTTAAATCGAGCTTTTTCCAATTGCTCAGCATCTAAATTCCATAGTTGTTGATCGGCATTTAGCGTGCCAAAAAGATAACATATTGATATTTTATTGTTTCTTAAAAGCATTTAATGATAAGCAGAACTGTTAATTTCGATTGATGCATAAAGACATTTTTTTCTCGTGATACCTTGAATTCAATTCCTCTAAATCCTGGATCTGCCCTGTCGTTTAGCAATAGGAACTGAGACTTCTGATTGGTTTCATATCGGAACTTTCATTTCTGTAATTTGGGTTTCATGCTAAAATGATATCGATAGGTGTTTTTTAAGGCATGAACTACGGATCAGTTTGCTGGAACTGTGTGAGCTTTATTGCCGGAAGTGATACCACAAAAGGCGCAGACCGAGAGACCTGGCTCATTAACATGATTAAGCGTACGAATGAGTCCATCAGGCCCTACCGGTATCCACCAGGGCTTCCTCTAGGATGGTCACTATCAAGCTTTCTATACCAAATACCCTTGCCACCTCGTTCCAATTGAGTTTAGTTCAGGCGGATCTAGGCCGGCCAGGCCCCTTACCGGGCAGTTATCTGTGGCTGAGATTAACATGGTGCATCAAAAAGTGTCATTTCCCCCAAATTTCCTGAAAATGTCTGGTGAGAACTCGTAGTCTATCAGCTCGCTATTAGCACTGTATTCTACTTCATAAAATGATGTTATCTTCCTATATGGGCACTGAGGGCAACTCCAATATCGCCAGAAATGCTTTATGGCGTGATCAAGGCAATCGCTATAAAAGGGGCAGTATATATTTCTCTCTCCTTTTTTTGGTGTTGGTAGTGCTTTTGGGCCCATAGGTTACTCCTGAAAAAATTTACTGTTGTCTAGGTGAGTGGCCGAAGACATTCTTCTTCTATAGCAAGGCGATTTGGACCTTTATGGACGTTGACTGGGTCGAAAGAGTGACTTGATTGAGGCGCAAGATCTTGATAGAGGTCCTCTGCAATACGGTAAAAGGCATGACAATCCAAATCAAAGCCATCATAATCCAAAAGCTTCTTAATTCCATTTCTTATTAGTATTAATCCGGCATCTTCGGGGTTTTCTTCTTTGTTGGCTTGTCAGTAACCACACAATTGGTGGTGAGAAGCAATCCCGCTATGCTCGCGGCGTTCTGGAGCGCCAAGCGTGTTACTTTGGTCGGATCAATGATCCCAGCTTTCATGAGGTCTTCATAGGTTTGGGTTTCTGCATTGAATCCAAAGGAACCGTTCTCGTGCTTGAGGTGCTCGACTACCACAGAGCCTGTCTGACCGGCATTATTAGCAATCTGTCGAGCTGGTTCCTCAAGGGCCCGTTTTACAATCTTGACACCGAAGGCCTCCTCACCGTCGACCTTCACATTCTCTAAGGCTGCAATACAGCGAAGCAGCACCACACCACCTCCTGGAACTATTCCCTCTTCAACCGCAGCCTTAGTAGCGTTCAGAGCATCCTCCACTCGGGCCTTCTTTTCTTTCATCTCGAGCTCTGTGGCTGCCCCTACCTTGATTACTGCTACGCCGCCAACCAGCTTGGCCAAACGTTCCTGAAGCTTCTCGCGGTCGTAGTCACTTGTCGTATCCTCGATCTGGGACCGAATCTGTTTGATTCGGGCTTCAATAGCCTTACGCCCGCCATTGCCGCTCACGATAGTGGTGTTGTCCTTGTCCACCCTAATGATTTTGGCCTTACCCATATCCTTTAGTGTTACATTCTCAAGCTTGACGCCCAAATCCTCAGAAATTACCTGCCCGCCTGTCAGTACTGCGATGTCTTCGAGCATGTCTTTACGCCTGTCACCAAAGCCAGGTGCCTTAACAGCCACGCATTTCAGAGTTCCCCGAAGCTTATTGACTACCAGTGTGGTAAGTGCTTCTCCCTCTACATCCTCGCCAATGATAAGGATTGACTTTCCCATCTTGGCAATCTGCTCAAGAATGGGAACCATGTCCTTCATGTTGCTTATCTTTTTTTCATGGATGAGAAGGTAGGGATCCTCTAAAACCGCCTCCATGTGTTCTGAGTTAGTGATGAAATACGGTGAGAGATAGCCACGATCAAACTGCATGCCTTCCACCACCTCGAGGGTCGTTTCCATGCCCTTTGCCTCCTCTACAGTGATTACCCCCTCTTTGCCTACCTTACTCATGGCCTCGGCGATGATATTTCCGATGATCTCATCGTTGTTGGCGCTGATGGCGCCGATCTGAGCGATCTCCTGTTGATCCTTGGTGGGTTTACTAAGGCGCTTAAGCTCCGACACTACAGAGGCAACAGCTTTATCAATGCCCCGTTTAAGGGCCATGGGGTTGTGTCCTGCCGCCAATAACTTCGATCCCTCACGGTAAACGGCCTGAGCCAGGATCGTGGCCGTAGTGGTGCCGTCACCCGCCTCTTTTGAAGTATTGCCGGCTACCTCCTTGACCATCTGGGCGCCGACGTTCTGGAATTTGTTCTCGAGCTCGATCTCCTTTGCTACTGTAACCCCGTCTTTGGTAATCGTTGGAGAACCCCAGGTTTTCTCGAGCGCCACGTTGCGTCCTTTGGGGCCCAGGGTCACCTTCACAGTATCTGCTAGGATGTTTACTCCCTCTAAAATCTTTTCTCTGGCAGCCTGGTTAAAACGGATTTGCTTTACCATGTAAATGTCCTCCCTTCATCTATTATCACTTAACGATGCCGAGGATATCTTCTTCTCGTACAATAAGATGTTTCTCTCTCTGAATCTTGATCTCGTTTCCGGTATATTTGCTGAAAAGCACACGATTCCCTTCCTTCACATCCAGGGGAATTTGTTTTCCATTCTCATCAAACTTCCCAGCACCAATGGCAATCATCTTGCCCTGCACGGGCTTCTCTTTAGCAGCATTCGAAATAATTGATTCCGCCCTTTGTCTTTTTCTCTTCACCTACTCTTTTTATAAGAATTCTATCACGTAAAGATAATACTTTTATGATTTGTCCCTCCTTTGATTTTTTTTATATGGTATTTTTCGAAATATTGATGAGCAATCCATGTGCCAATCTAATAACCTATTGAAATATATAGAATTAGTTCGATTTGTTCGGATTGTGGTAGGAACCTTCAGTTCTGATTTCTCCAGAAAACTGATAAACTTGATGTTCATGAAATACCTGTTTCGATGCAACTCATTGAAACAAGGAGAAAATCTTAAAACAGGAATTGGAAATTCGTATAGCTTTCGTAATCAGAACTTGAAGTTCTCTTTTTATGTTCACATCAAATATAATGATCAAGAGGGGATGGCTTTACTGTTTTTAGTATTTATCTTTTGAGATTTGTGAGAAAACCTTGGAATGTTTGAGAAAGCAGGCGGCATGGTTGTTTATCAAGCAATCTTGAAATGAAATGAGTAAACATTTATAGTGAGACCTTTTAAAAACCCGGCGATTTTCACCACCCTCAAAAAGACGATGGACTTTTTTGAAGTGACTGGTGGAAGGGTGCTGAAAAGACCAACCCGGGAGCCTCGGAACTGAAAAAAAGCCCATCGTCTTTAGATCAAGAGGGGTTATGCAAAGGTCTCATAATATTCACTTATAGAACATGTATATTTTATAAAATAAGGAAAACTAAGAGTTCTTATTTCATCGGGGAAGCTTAAGTTTTAGGGTATTCAATTTTATGGTCCAAGATGATTCATCGGCATGACACATATAATAAACAAGAAATGTGTAGATAACAAACCAATATGGGCTTTGTCTATAATGCTGGGCATCAATGGGGCTTATCCCCCGTGATTGAAAAACAATTAAAGGATCAAAGGAAGCTATTTAATCATATGGTAATCTCTGAAGGAGGCGAAGATTATAGGAACTGATTTTTTGGAGAAGACAAGGAGCAAAGGAAGTGCATACATAAACTTTGAATGTATTGCTTCTTATTTAACAAAAGTATGGTTTGTGTGGAGATATCATTGTATAAAGTATTTTATTGTGTATAGGCGTTATAACTAGGTATAAAGAACAGATATGAGGGAGATACTCGTAATATCAAAGAACCAGCAGCCCTTTCGCGCACTCAGCGAATCTTTTGGCGCGGGATACAGGATTGATAAGGCGTCCACAAAGGCCGCTGCTCTGGATATACTGCGAAGAAGACGTTATGATTTTATGCTTATTGATATAGAAATCCTGAAAGAATCCGTAACTGAGAATCGATATAAGGCCGCCTTTGAGCCATTCTGGCATTTGTACCCTACCATGGAAATTATTGTCATGGCTCCTCAGGAGATGATTAGAGAGGCAGTAATGGCTGTCAAGTCAGGTGCCAGCAATTACCTTACCTATCCTGTCAATCCTGAAGAAGCTAAGTATATAATGGAGAGTATTTATGAAGCCATCATTGCACAATCAGAACTTGACTACCTGAGAGATCAATTTTGGAAGAGTGAGTCATTGGATTTCGTTCAGACGAAAAGTCAAGCAATGGGGAATGTCTTTAGCAAAGTGCGTTCCGTTGCTACGACAAGAAGTACGGTACTGCTAATAGGTGAAACAGGCACGGGAAAGGGAGAGCTTTCCAAATTGATCCATCGACATAGCAACCGCCCGGAGGCTCAGTTTATAGGAGTACACTGCGGGGCCATACCGGATACATTGATAGAGAGCGAGCTATTCGGTCATGAGAAAGGCGCCTTCACTGGCTCAGTGAAGAGAAGGATGGGGAAGTTTGAGATAGCCAATGGCGGAACCATATTTCTTGATGAGGTGGGAACTGTTACGCCTTCAGCTCAAATCAAGCTTTTGCAGGTTCTCCAGGATAGAACCTTTCAAAGAGTTGGAGGAGAGATGAATATTGAGGTCGATGTGAGAATTATCGCGGCCTCCAATATGGATCTGAAAAAGATGTGCGATGAGGGAAAATTCAGAAAAGATCTATATTATCGACTCAATGTCTTTCCCATTGATGTTCCCCCTCTCCGAGAGCGAATCGAGGATATACCTCATCTTGTTGAGGTGTTCTTAGAGAAGATGAATAGGTTTAATACTAAGGAGATTCATAATGTTGATTCGCAGGTCATGGATGCCTTCATGGCTTATTCTTGGCCGGGGAACATTCGCGAACTTGAAAACCTTATGGAACGAGCCTATATATTAGAACGCTCCCCTGTGCTAACAGCTGAGAGCTTTCCCAGCGAGCTTTTCGGATCCGAGCTAAACCCAGAAAGCGTTCCTGTGAATCCCCATCTTACCCTGGCTGAAATGAGGAATAGGGGAGTAGAGGCTATGGAGAGGCAATATTTAAAGCAGCTCCTCAGCCGTAATAAGGGAAAGATAAATGATTCCGCCCAGGCTGCTGGTATCACCACCCGTCAACTCCACAAATTAATGAAAAGATATAATTTTAGAAAAGAGGATTTTAAATAGTCTTATATAAAGTAATACAAAGGAGATTTTCCTCAATCTTTGGGTCAGATCAGATTGAAAAGATTGATGTATGGGCGATTCCTTTCTTTTCTTGGAGTCATCATTTTCGGAATTGAAAGTTCTTATATAGCAAAAATAGGAATATAATTTTCTTGTTTCTATTTTTTTCTGTTATTTCAAAATATTAACCTTCCATTTCCCTCTTACCACTTACTCAGCTTTCATTATTTCCAGCGATATCAGAACTATCAGTTCACCTATGAAAAGCGTTCTTTGAAATAAGCCTATAAATATCAGCATGTTACAAACTTGGCATAACAATTGCTGATTGAAAAATAGAACTATATAACCCTAAATGAGGAGGATGAAGATGTCTTGGAGCTTTTGGAAAAGAAAATCAGATACCGTTGATGCATCAAAACCAAAGGAAGAAAAACTCCCAAAACCAATGGATATTCCGGAATCGGTGGGCAGGTCTCTTGTGGTAGATTTTGGCAAAGACCCCGATTGGGTTTGGCATCTAAAGAGTGTGGTGCGTAGACGGGAGGAGAAAAACTGCTATGAGGTTCGGGTTTTTGATGAGAGTCAGGCAATGATGCATGGGATAATTGTAAGAGACTTTATCACCCTCGATGAGCACCCTGAATTGATCCTTTTCGAGGGTTGGTACGACAAAAAATCTAATAAAGTACAAGTGCAGGAGAGATTAGAACCTACACCAAAGGCGGCATGATTTTGCGGGGATATGCAGGAGGTGTAAGATCGCATATCAAGGCACATGCCCTGTGTTGTTTGTCATAAAAGGAAGTGTATGGTTATGAAAAAAGCTGAAAAGCCTGTTACGTTAAGGGGCATAGTGATCGCGGTCAAGTGGGATGAAAATGGCAAGGTGATTGATGCCGCACTCTCCACACATAAAGAAGAAGAATTTCGTATTGCCCCTGATTCTAAAGGAAGGGGACTTGCTGACTGCATACAGCGTGAAGTGGAAGTGATCGGAATTATGAAAAAAAGCAACAACGTAAAGACAATTTCCATTACCTCGTATAAGGTTGTAGGCGAATAGCCAGAAATATAAAGGAACTGCTTCACAATATCAGGTAAGGATTTCCCGAGTAGGGAACTCCTCTTACCACTTTAGGTGTGGGAGGTTGAGATATGCTTGAGGATACGTTGAATGCAGAGGATTTAGAGCCTCCCGGCAGGCACAGGGGGACGTACTACAGTGCTATTGACTATTCGTTGCATTCTATAGATTTGGCGGACACTCTTGGTTACCCGGAACCCCACATTCAAGGGATTCATGAAAGTTCTCGAGCTGCATTGTTTCTCAGCAAATTTTTTCCCGAGGCATCTATAACCGATTGGAACGATTGGAGGTGGCAGCTTTGCCACCGAATCGTGGATATCGGAACCTTGAGCTATTTCCTTCATCTTTCTGATGATGAGCAGGCGATGGATGACCAACCCCCCAAAGGGTTCCCCATGGCGGTTACTCCTTGCTATACGAGCTTGCTTGATCGAGACAATCCGCGCCAACCCCTCGGCCTAACAATGGTGCCTACCATTGCTGAGAAGGTGCCTTCTCCGGGAGAGGCGATAGACTCTCTTGGCGAGGACCACGATAGTCCGTTTCCGGGAATCGTGCATCAATATCCGGATACGGGAAGCAGGCTCAGCTTAAGAAAACCACAAGAGCTGGTAAGCAACTAACGGAGGAGGCGATTATGCTTATAGGGATTACCTATGACCTGCGGGTTGAGTATTTAGCCGCAGGGTTCAGTGAAGAGGAGGCGGCAGAATTTGACAGTGAAGATACCATTGTGGCCATAGAGCAGGCCCTCGAGGATCTCGGATATGACACTGATCGAATCGGCAATGTCAAAAACCTCACACAACGTCTGGCTAGTGGGGATCGGTGGGATATGGTATTCAATATTGCGGAGGGATTGAAAGGTTTTGGCCGTGAGGCACAGGTGCCCGCATTACTAGATGCCTACCAGATACCATACACCTTTTCAGACCCACTCGTACTCTCACTCACTCTCCATAAGGGAATGGCCAAGCGGGTAGTACGAGGGCTCGGAATTCCCACACCGGATTTCTTTGTGGTTGAGAATATCTCGGATCTCGAAAAGGTCGCTCTTCCTCTACCTCTCTTTGTCAAACCGGTAGCAGAAGGGACCAGTAAGGGGATTAACTCTGCGTCGAAGATAACAAGCCAGAGCAACCTAATATTTAGCTGCATTCATTTATTGTTCTCGTATAATCAGCCGGTTCTTGTTGAGGGCTTTCTCCCGGGTAGGGAGTTCACTGTTGGCACCCTCGGCACAGGGAGAGAAGCAGTGGTCTTGGGGGTATTGGAGGTCATACTGCGTGAATACGCCGAACCTGATGTGTACACTTTCCGCAATAAGGAGCAATACGAAGAACTGGTGGAATATCATCTGGCAACCGATAACCAGGCAGCAAAGGCCGGAGAAATTGGTCTCGCAGTATGGCGCGGCATTGGATGTATGGATGCAGGAAGGGTGGATATTCGCCTTGATGAGAACGGCGTCCCCAACTTCATGGAAGTTAACCCGCTGGCAGGGCTGCATCCCCGGCATTCTGACTTGTGCATTATTGCACGGATGAAGGGTATGCCCTACCGGGATCTTATCGAGGGGATTATACGTTCGGCCATGAGTCGCGTTAGCATGGATTCGTCTTATTTGGAAATGGCGGCATGTCTAAGAAGGCAGTAGGTCTAATTCATAATGTTCCTGTGTCGCCTAATCAAGCCTTCGCAGCGGCCTCAGCGGACGTCCTGACACAGATTTCTTCCATTGAAGAGGCACTCGGAGCTCTCGGATATCAATCAGTTCGGATCCCTTTTACGAAAGAAGTAAACGGGTTTATTGCGAAGATGAAAGAAGAGGGGGTGGAAATCGCTGTAAATCTATGTGAGACTGTGGATGAGGATCCTCGCTTTGCGGGGCATCCTGCTGCTTTACTTGAATTGATGGATATTTCCTTTTCGGGATCGCCAGCCATGGCGCTCATGCTTACCACTGACAAAGCTCTCACCAAACAATTGTTGAGGGCACACGGCATTAGGACGCCTGCCTATCTGATGTATGACGGCGAAACGGATTTTGATTTTCAGGCCCTGAAATTCCCGGTAATCTTGAAGCCCAGGTTTCAAGACGCAAGTATCGGCATAGAACAGGAATCGATTTTTCTCGATGATATATCGTTCAGGGAGGGAATTAATGGATTCCTCGACCGCTTTGGTCCCTTGTTAGCGGAAGAATACATTGACGGCAGGGAGTTCAATGTGTCGGTTTTCGGCTACCCTTTGCCCAAGGCACTTCCTCTTGCAGAGATCGATTTCTCGGCCTTGCCCAAAGGGTTTTTCCCTATTGTGGGTTATCGAGCCAAGTGGGATACATCCTCCTTTGAGTATTACCACATCCCGAGAAAATTTCCGCAATCCCTTTCATCCTCGCTGCGGCAGGAGATCGAAAAAACTGCGCTCGAGTGTTTTTCCCTGCTCATGCTCAGGGATTACGGGCGCATCGACATAAGGGTTCATGACGATGGACAAATCTATGTCCTCGAGGTGAACGCGAATCCCTGCCTAAGTCCAGATGCCGGATTGGCAGCAGCAGCCCAACAGGCGGGAATGTCATATACGGATATAGTGGAAACCCTCATGGGATTTGTAGAAGAAAGGAACAGGAATGATGGAACCTCAACCTGCCATACCCGATGATAGAGAAAAGATATTGAGGCTTCTCCGCCAGGGAACGATCTTTACCGGTGAGGAAATCAAGGTGGCTCTTGAGGTTATCGATGATGCACTGAACGGAGGTGAGAAGGAATATCAGGTTTTTTGTGCGTTTGATAAAAATAAAAAACTCACAGGTTTCATCTGTTTTGGCCCAATCCTTATGACTCAAGGCTGCTATGATCTTTACTGGATTGTAGTGGATAAGAAGGCTGTTAGGAAAGGAGTTGGTGGAAGGCTTCTGGGATTCATGGAGGAAATGGCTGCCAGGGAAGGGGGCCGGCGAATCTACGTGGAGACTTCCTCTTCTCCGCCATACTCGGCCGCCAGGTCATTCTATAAAACGCATGGCTATCGGGTAGTCAGCCTGTTGAAAGATTTCTATCGAGATGGGGACCACAAGATAACCTTGATGAAGGAGGTTTACTGCGCTGCGAAAGAAAAGTACCAGATCTCGTATACTGAAAAGGGTATGCTTTGCCATCAATAGTTGATTTCCAGACCATGTAAAACAATGTCGCTCCTTTCTTCGGTAGGAAAACATCTCGGCCACAGAGGAGGGAGGTATTGAGGATAGAGATGGTGATAAAATAAATGTTCACCCCAATGAAAAGACCTCTTTAAATCCATAACTTATTGATTTTAAATTAGTTTTCGCCTTCCAACCAATTTCTTTCTCGTGACTACACGTACCTGAGACCTTTGAAAAACCGGGCGATTTTCACCATCCTCAAAAAGACGATGGACTTTTTTGAAGTGACTGGTGGCCTCCGGCTCGTAGAGCCTCCCGCTCGGAGAGAAGGGTGCTGAAAAGACCAACCCGGGAGCCTCGGCCTCCGGCCCGACTCCGTCCTGGAGGAGACTCCGTCCCGGAAGGGAGGGCCTACGCCCCGGAGGGAACTGAAAAAAAGCCCATCGTCTTTAGATCAAGAGGGGTTATGCAAAGGTCTCGTACCTTTCGATGAGGCAGTACTATACGTATCCTAACATCTAAGAGCTTTAATATGACACCTGCATATAAGATTTGAAAAAGTTAGCTGGTATCTCAAGGTCTGCGGATACCTCTGTATCAAACCACCATCCTTTTGACAGCACCAGCTTAAGGAGCAATCTTGAGAATCTTTTATACAAGAAACCAGCTCAAGGCGAGGGCAATGTATTGAAAAGAATTTTCTCTGATAAAACAAAAACACTCAAATCAACAGCTAAAACCTTGCTGGAGGAAATTAAACTCAGAGAGTATTTTACTCCCCCATATGATTCATGCCATTGATTATGAAATATCCAGGCAGAATACAGATATCTTGCAAAGGAAATGATTGGCCACAACGATCTATCAATGACAGACCGTTACTCCCACCTTACACTCAGCTACAAACGCTTCTAACAAGAGAGGCGTGCAGAACACTATACCAATCACTTTCATTAATTGGGTAAAAGGGATATTTGGGAGAAGTGAACATAGTAAAAGTCTGAGTGTGGTAGACATTTGGCAGGCAATAGCCAAAAAAAGAGAAAAAGAGCAAATGAGTCATTTTCTAATTTGCTCTTTTTATTGAACTTTTTGGTCGGGACGGCGAGATTTGAACTCGCGACCCCCTGAACCCCATTCAGGTGCGCTTCCAGACTGCGCCACGTCCCGATTTTGTGCCTACGCATAGGAGAATCTATTCGTAGATTTGTTTAACATTCATAGTTGTTTGTGTCAAGAAGGTTTCTATTTTTTAGCGCAGGGCATATCTGAGCATAATTGATTGTATGAAAAATAAAAATATATCATTTATTTCTACATATGCGCAAAGCCTTTTAGGCTATGTACATAAATTTTTTTTAATGGGATATCATTTTCTAAGGCTGAATTCCGTTCCGAAAAGGAATATTTCACTGATGAGGATAAATGAGCTATGTATGAGCTATTTCAAAAGATTTTTCCAAGGTCTGAGAAACTTGTTGGTGATCCTGGTTTGTATTTCAAGTGTGAGATTTGTTCCGCAATATTAGCGTATTGGATAAAATTTGGTTAGTTTATCCAACTTTTTATTAGCCTAGATGATGATATCAAGAGATTCCCCTTCTTAAATTGGCATTTTAATGATATTAAGGGCATTGATATTATTAAATCACCAACCCACGATAGAAAAGTCTATGAATGAAAAAGCAAGCCAATCGGACTGGGAATATTGCTGCAATATACTCCCTTTAGTTTCAAGGACATTTGCCCTTAATATCGTACAGTTAAAAGGAGATCTTTTTAAGACTGTTTTGCTTGGATATTTACTGTTCCGAATAGCAGATACCTTTGAGGATACCCGATATCAGAATGAAAGGGAGAAGGTCGCTAATTTGATGAAGTTTTCAGATATTTTCAAGGGTGATAAAGATGTGTCTCATCGGTTGAAATTGTATGAATCCCTGAAATTTAAATGGAAGGAAACTTCTCATGAAAAAAGCCTTTTAGAAAATGGGCATATAGTATTACGGTGCTATTTTGATTTACCAGATACTTATCAAAGAATAATTGACCCCTTGATTGTTGAGACCTCAGAAGGAATGGTAATGTTTCAGAAGAGGAAAATACAGAGTAATAGAGAAATTTTTCAGCTTGCAGACCTTGAGGAGTTACAAGAATACTGCTATTACGTAGCAGGGATTGTCGGTGTGATGTTAACAAAGATTTTTCGCCAAAGGGCAGGCATAGAAAAGAAAAGTTCCGAATTAAAGAAATTTCAAATTCATTTTGGCATTGCCTTGCAGTTGATCAATATCATCAAAGATTATCAAAAAGATATCGCAAGGGGTTGGTGTTATATCCCAAACAGTATAACAGAAGCCTATCACATTGATATTCATACAATGGAATTTTTATCCATCAAGCAGAGACAGGGAATAATAAAGAGTCTTTTACCGGTTATAGTACCATATCTGGATTCAACTTTGAGATATATTACATTCCTACCCTTGGAAGAGCAGCCTATCCGGATGTTTTGTATTATACCATTTGTATTAGGTTATAGAACATTATCCAGGATAGCGCGTATGGAAGGAAATAAAATAGCTAGAGACGAGGTGAAAGACATAATATATAAATCCAGTACCTATGCTCAATCAAATAGTTTGCTGGAGGAAGACTATCTGAAGAATAAAGAAAGGTATTTATCTTAATTTAGTAGTCCATATCGAGCTGGAAAAATTCCCCAGGTTTTCCAGAACCTGGTTCAGGGGAATATCTCGTAGGTTCTCTACCTTTTTTAAATGCCTGGAAACATGTCTCTTGTGAGGATGGGGTGGCTAAGAGTCCGGTTTTGGCATCTATTTTTGCTATAACTACACCTTGAGGATGTTGAAATGGGATTATTGGTTCTTCTTTTAGGACATCTTTCATAAAGTAAAGCCAAATAGGGCATGCAGCCCTTGATCCGGTTTCACCTTTACCCATTCTTCTATTATCATCATAGCCCACCCAGACCCCCGTAACAATGGTGGGGTTAAAACCTATAAACCATGCATCTCTCAAGTCATTGGTGGTTCCGGTTTTCCCTGCTACTGGTCTTGAAAGTTCTTTAGCTCTCCAACCTGTACCTTCCGTGACTACTGCTTTTAAGAGATCGGTTATTACATATGCTGTTTCTTGAGAGATTGACCGAGAAGAAAGGGGATGATTTTCTTCAATAATTTTTCCATTTCTATCAATTACTTTGGTAATATAAATAGGTTTTGATAGCATACCTTGATTTGCAAAAACTGAGTAGGCTTTTGTTAATTCAACGAGGGATAATCCTGATGAACCAAGGGCTAAAGAGAGATCAGCACTAAGGGGAGAACCTATTCCCATCCTTCTGGCATAGTCAATTGCATACTTAATACCGATTTTCTGTAAAATTTTTATTGTTATTATATTTCGTGATTTTATCAGGCCGGTCCTTAATAATGTAGGCCCATAAAATGTTTCTTGATAATTTTTTGGTTTCCATAGCTTTTCCTTTTCACCAGCGGGAGAGATAAAAGGTGCATCAATCATTATTGAAGACGGAGTTAAGCCATAGTCAAGGGCTGCGGCATAAATAATTGGTTTGAATGCAGAACCAGGTTGTCTCCTTGCCTGAATTGCCCTGTTAAATTGACTTTTGGAGGCATCTAATCCCCCAACTAATGCCTTTACATAACCTGTTTTGTTTTCTAAGCAAAACACGGCTGCCTGGGCCACTGGTGTTTGTTCTAATGATAGAATCAGGTGAGGAAGTTCCTTGGATTTTTTGATGATTTTTACTTGTATGATATCCCCTGGAGTTAAAACATCGGCTGGATCGTGCAATGTAGTTTCAAAATATGCCTTGTCTGGATCAACCTTTCGTGCCCACTTCATACCTGAAAGAGGAAGGATTCCTTTTCTGTCTCCAACCTGAACGAGTGTTTCTTTATTTATACTATCCACTTTAATGACAGTACCTTCAGTGATGGTATCGATTTCCAAGGTGCTTTTACCGAGGCTTTTGGTATTTTTCTCGTATAATGTATCTTCAGCAGGAAAAACAGATCTTCTTTTGGGGACCCTAAATCCCTCCCTTTTATCAAGTTCATATAGTCCTTTTTGTATTGCCCTTTTTGCTGCCGCCTGCATGTTTAGGTTAATAGTGGTGTAAATCTTTAATCCCCCCCTATAAAGAAGGTGGCGCCCATATTTTTTTTCAATCTTTTGGCGAATATACTCTAAGAAATAAGGAGCCTTGTTATGGTGCTGTTCTGGTTCTGAGTATATCCTTAAGTCTGTATTTAACGCCTCTTTAAATTCTTTATCATTTATAAATCCTTCGTCTTTCATTCTCCCTAAAACATACTTCTGTCTCAGCTTAGCCCTGTTAAAATGTTTGACAGGATCGTCTCTGCTCGGGGCTTGAGCAAGGCCTGCTAAGAGAGCGGATTCCGCAATATTTAATTCCCTTGCATTTTTACCGAAGTAGACCTTGCTTGCTGCCTCAATACCATATAGTCCATGACCCATATATATTTGATTCAGGTAGAGATAAAGAATTCTCTGTTTGGAGAATTCCCTTTCAATTTGAAGGGAAAGAAGTGCTTCCCGCACCTTTCTTTTATAAGTTTTTTCAGGGTTTTTTAGAAGCAGTGATTTGATGACTTGCTGTGTAATAGTGCTTCCCCCCTGTTCGATTCTCCATGACTTAATATTTTTAAATAGTGCTCTTACAATACCTAAAAGATCAATTCCCCTGTGTTGAAAAAATCGGGCATCTTCTGCAGCAACAAAGGCATTAATGGTATGCCTATGAATTTCTTTTAACGGAACCAAGATTCTCTTTTCATCTGAGAATTGACCTATGATTTGACCATCGTCAGCAAAGACTGTGGTAATGATTGGAGGATTATAATTTTTCAGAAAACCTATGTAGGGAAGATTACTCGACCAGAGATACCACAAGGCAATACCTGTTGATGCGATGACGAGTATGAAAAAAAGGATTAAAAAAAGGCCTATCTTGATACATTTTTTCATGCAACTAACTTCCTATCGAGAGATCTATATTGTATTGCCTCAGCTATATGAATCTGTTCAATATTTTTAGCTCCTTCCAGGTCTGCTATCGTTCTAGAAATCTTGAGAATGCGTGAAAGGGCCCGAGCACTCAACCCAAATTTCTCCATAGCCATTTCCAATAATGAATTGGATTTTTCGTCGATTTGACAAAAGTTTCTTATTTGTCTGGTGTTCATCATGGCATTAGTATGAATTTTGGATTTATGAAACCTCATTTCTTGGAGATTCCGTGCTTTTATGACTCTCTCACGGATATCGAGAGAAGATTGACCTTGGCTGGTCCCTGTGAGATCTTTAAAAGGCACTGATGGTACATCAATATGTATATCGATGCGATCCATAAGAGGCCCTGATATTCGTGCCCTGTACCTTTGTATTTCTCTATAAGAGCATGTGCATTCCCGTTTTGGGTCGCCAAAGAATCCACAGGGGCATGGATTCATTGCACCGACTAAAATGAAGTTAGCTGGATATGTAACCGTAGAATTTGCCCTTGATATGGTAACGAGGCCGTTTTCCATTGGTTGCCTAAGGACCTCAAGAACGCTTTTTTTAAACTCAGGCATTTCATCTAAAAAGAGGATTCCATTATGAGATAGGCTAACTTCTCCAGGTTTTGGAGTCTGACCACCACCTATTAGACCGGCATCAGAAATGGTGTGGTGAGGGGCCCTGAAAGGTCTTGTTGTTATCAAACCTTTGCCTTTAGGCATAAGGCCCATAACAGAATAGACTTTGGATGTTTCTAAAGATTCAACAAAGGTAAGGTTTGGCAATATTGTGCAAAGTCTTTGCGCAAGCATAGTCTTTCCTGCACCTGGGGGGCCGATCATCAAGAGGTTATGACCACCTGCCGCAGCAATTTCTAAAGCCCTTTTAACGTTTTCCTGTCCACGCACATCGCCAAAATCAATATCATAGGTTCGTTGAGCTCCCATGGTGTCAGTATCTATTTTGATTGGTGTTAAGCATTCTACGCCATTCAGCGATTGAACTAACTCCGAAAGCGTATTAACAGAATAAACATTTATGTCCCCAACGACACCTGCTTCCATAGAATTTCCTGAGGGAAGATAGATTCCTTTTATACCAACTTCCTTGGTCATTATGGCCATAGAGAGAGCGCCTTTAATAGGCCGTATGCTACCGTCTAAGGATAGTTCACCAATAATAAGATGATCTGTTAAGGCTGAATTAGGGATAAGTCCGGTTGCTGTTAGTATACCGATAGCTATAGGAAGATCGAAGCCGCTACCTTCCTTTTTTATGTCAGCGGGGGCAAGGTTAACAGTAATTCTATCAGCAGGGAAATGATAGCCAGAATTTTTGAGAGCTGCCTTGACCCGATCTTTGCTTTCCCTAACTGCTCCTTCTGCCAAACCTACGGTGGAAAAGGATGGTAGACCCCTTGAGATATCTACTTCGACCTCCACTACATAGGCATCAATTCCTATAACAGCGCTGCTATAAACAGTGGCAAGCATAATACATCTCGAAAATTATACAACTCATTGAAATTATTTTGGTTTATTGAGGCATTATTTTTTTGTCTCATACATGGCCTGCCCGCCCCGATTGTATCAGGACAGGTGGGTCTGAGCCAGGGAATCATAGAATAATGATCGTTTCGTAAAAAGCTAATTCCTCCGCTTACGGCATGAATTAGATTTTTACGAGTTTGTCAATATTGATGGTTTCGTAAAAAGTCATTTTACTCGCTCATGATGCCCATTTTGGGATTCATCAAATGCTTCGCTAAATTCCAAAAACTCGGCCTAAAGGCCTCAAACCCGCCCGCCATCGCACCCGCTCAGGCGAGGCGGGCGGGCAATTTTTCCCGCTTGCAGCGGGATTAACGCTCAGCATTTCCTGAATCTATTTCCAAAAGTGGCCAAAATCGCTCGCAAAAGACTTTTTGCGAGTTCGTCAATATTAGTATGTTGGTTTTCAAAGAAAGTCATTATTTATAAATATCTTCCACTTACTAGTCAATAATAATTGTACCAGTAATCCCCTCTGCACTTTACTATTTTTCTGTAACCATGCATTTCAATATTTCATTATTCCAACATTATTCCGAATACGGAGGAAGATTGAGCAAAGTGGAGTTAATCTTCTATCTTTTGTGTGGATATATGTTAACATACTGTATTAAAGAAATACTGTATTATTATTTGAAAAATAAAATTTGATGATTAATCTTAATAAGTGTATACACCTTAAGTCAGCATGTTAAAAACCAATAAAAAATATCTTTACTTTTAAAAAAATGCAAGTTATAAAAAAAAATTAATTTTTTCGAGGAGTATTTAGAATGGCTCGCGTGACAATAGAAGATTGCTTAAAGACTGGATACAATAAATTTATGCTGGTCCATTTAGCAGCAAAAAGGGTTGTTCAATTTAGGAAGGGAAAAGAACCCCTTCTCACCACCACAAACAGGGAAATAGTAACAGCCTTGAGAGAGATTGCTGCTGGAAAGGTGAAAATGAGGGATAAGACTAATCTTGTAGAAGATGCTTTTGCAGAAACAAGTTTAGTAAAAGATGAGATACCCAAAAAATCTGAGATACCTGATAAAAGGCAGGATGAAGAGATTTCTAAAGTTCAGAATTCTCCAGATAATGAGGGATAAACATGAGTACAAAAAGAGATTATTATGAAATTCTCGGAACTTCAATGGATGCAGATGAGGATACAATAAAAAAGAGCTATCGAAGACTTGCCCTGAAATATCATCCGGATAGAAACCCTGGGGATAGACAGGCTGAAGAGAAATTCAAAGAAGCCGCAGAGGCCTATGAGGTATTGAGGGACAGAGAAAAAAGGAGAATCTATGATAATTATGGTCATGAAGGTTTAAAAGGAACAGGCTTTACGGGATTTGGAGGTTTTGAAGATATTTTTTCTAGCTTTGGAGATATATTTGAGGATTTCTTTGGCTTTGGGACAAGGCAGTCACGAAAAGCGAGAGCGAGAAGAGGCAATGATCTGCGGTACAATTTAGAATTGACTCTTGAAGAGGCCTACAAGGGAAAAGAAGAGGAAATTGTTTTCGAAAAGTGGGAGTCTTGTGGTATGTGTGGAGGTAGTGGAGTTATGCCAGGAAGTGATCCAGAAATTTGCCCCACCTGTCATGGTGAAGGTGAAATTACCCGTTCTCATGGTTTCTTTCAAATAAGAACAATCTGTTCCACATGCAATGGCACAGGTCAGGTTATTGTTGACCCATGCCCCAAATGTAAAGGTAAAGGAAAAATAAAGGCTGAAAAGAAGGTTTTGGTTAAGATACCACCAGGTGTTGATACTGGTATACAATTGAGGATTAAGGGAGAAGGAGAGGCTGGAGAACCTGGAGGACAACCAGGAGATCTTTTTGTAGTAGTCTATGTTAAGGATCACGAATTTTTTTCAAGGGATGGGGATGATTTGAGATGTCAGGTCCCGATATCTTTTATACAGGCCGCCTTAGGTGCTGAGATATCTATCCCGATCCTTGGCAATAGTAAGGAGACAAATATTACGATTTCAGAAGGTGTTCAGCCAGGAGAGATTATCAGGCTTAAAGGTTTGGGCATGACAAGCCTCAGAAGAGGAAAGGGAGTTGGTGATCTTTTTATTCAACTTATAGTTACTATACCTACCAAACTGAACAAGAGACAGCGTGAATTACTCATGGAGTTTGGTGAGCTTGAAGAAAAAAAGCTTAGTTCAAAGACTAAAAATTTTTGGGGTAAAATGAAGGGAATGTAGCATTGATTAAGTTTGGCGTATTCGTAAAAAGCTAGTTTATTCCGATTACGGCATCCTATGAGCAACGAATTCAATCAAATGTAAAACATTAAAAATAGTGAATTATATCAATAGCTAATAATCCGATTGCAACATACGGATAAAATGACTTCGTTGGAAGTCCAACTGCTGCATTACATTCATCCTCGCCCTCTAAACTCTTGCCTTGCGAGACAGCGGAGCAGATTTAACAGGGTGAATCATTGCAGCATACCGGTAAGTACCTCTCATTCCTAAAGATTTGCAAGCCTTGTATTTGGAGCTTTTTACTTTGCCGTACTAATTTTGAGTTTTTACGACTTCATCAAGTTTATATAGTAAATTTATCAATTGAGGGTTTAGCCGATGGATCAGAAACAACTTGAATATTTTAGAGAAATACTCCAAAGCCAACTTGATGGGCTTATTGAAGAGGCCTTCAAAACAGTTAATGGGATGACTAGTCTTAAGGACAATTTTCCTGATCCTACTGACAGAGCTTCATTGGAGACCGACAGGAATTTTCTGCTAAGGATTAGGGATAGAGAACGAAAGTTGATTGAAAAGATTAGAGAAGCCCTTGAAAGAATAGATAATGGCACCTTTGGGATATGTGAGATATGTGGTAAAGAAATAGGAGAGGAAAGGTTAAAGGCCAGGCCTGTGACTACCCAATGTATTGAATGCAAAAAGAAACAGGAAGCTCGAGAAAAGGCCAGCGGTTTATGAGAAAGCCAGTTTGATATGAAAATAGCTTATCTTGATTGCTTTTCCGGTGTAAGCGGGGATATGTTGGTTGGATCATTGCTTGATGCTGGTTTGTCTATTGAGGAACTAGAAAAAATTTTATCTGGGCTCAATGTAAATGGGTACAAAATATCAGCAGAAAAGGAGGGAAGAAATAATATATTTGGGACGAAATTCTCCGTCTCCCTCCAGGAAGAAGACCAACAAGCTCGATATTTAAAGGATATAAAAAAAATAATTAGGAACAGTGAAATTCCTTTAGCAATTGTTGAAACCTGTATTTCGATCTTTGAAAAGCTGGCAAAGACTGAAAGCGAAATACACCATATTTCGCCGGATGAAATACATTTCCATGAGGTTGGTGCAATTGACTCTATTATAGATATTGTGGCATCTGTTGCAGGAATCTATCTTTTGGGCATTGAGAAACTTTTTGTTTCGAAAATTCCCGTAGGAAAAGGAATGATAACAAGTGCCCATGGAAATATCCCGCTCCCTTCGCCTGCTACAATTGCACTTTTAGAGGGTGTTCCTATTTACGATAGCGGACAGAGTGCGGAAATGATTACCCCTACAGGGGCTGCTATCATTACCTCACTTTGCAGTTCATTCGGCCCTATGCCATCAATGATTGTAGACAGAGTAGGTTATGGGGTAGGGACACGAACCTTGGCTGATAGACCTAACCTCCTGCGTATTTTGATTGGAAACGATATTGACAAACAGAGCTCAGAAACGGTGGTATTATTGGAATCAAATTTAGATGATATGAGCCCTGAATTGTTGGGTTATTTAATGGAAAGACTGTTTGATGTAGGCGCCAAGGATGTTGTATTCTCTCATATCCAGATGAAAAAGAATAGGCCTGGTATCCAGCTCCAGGTTATAGGAAATCCTGAAGATAAGGATAAGTTGAGCAATATTATCTTCAGGGAATCAACGACATTAGGGATTCGCTTTAGCTATAGTCAGCGATTCGTTTTAACACGTGCAAAGTCGATGGTTGAATCTCCATGGGGAAAAATGAGGATCAAAAAGGTTGTCAATCAAGGTGGAAAAGTAGCAACTTTTCCTGAATATGAGGAATGCAGAAGAATAGCAAAGGCTAACAATCTTGCCCTACGAGATGTTTATGCATGGGCAGCAGCCCTTTCAGGAGCTCATTTAAAATAACCCTTTGGCACCACCACAATTCCCCGGGGTGTTATGGTAAAATGCTTTCTATCTTGTTTTGGATTATAACCGATTTTAGTATCGGCGGGAATCACATTATGTTTATCAATAATAGCCTTCTTGATCATACAATTGCGTTCCACTACCACATCATCCATAATTACTGATTCCTCAACTGTTGCCCAACTCTGTATAAACACATAATAAGAAATAACTGAATTTCTTACAATTCCGCTTATTATAGAACCTGGAGAAACAATAGAGTCCAAGGCTTTTCCTACCCGAAAATCATCAGGCCTTTCATTACTAAAGACAAATTTTGCAGGCGGAGCTGGTATCTGATAGGTGTGAATGGGCCAGTTTTTTCCATAGAGATTAAAGGAAGGATTTAATCCGGTTAGATCCATGTTGGCGTTCCAATATTCATCCAAGGCACCAACATCCCTCCAGTAAGAAGAATCATGTGTTTTGGGTTGTAATATCAGTTTACGCTCCCCATTTTCTGGGGCATAATAGGCATAATCTTCGATTATATTCTGCTGCTGAAAGGGGTAGGCATACACCCTAGAGTTAGGAATTAAGTAAGGAATTATATCTTTACCAAAATCATCCTTATCATTCGATTTGAGGGCATTCAAAAGGGTATCTGTGTTAAAGAGGTAGATACCCATGGATCCAAGCACTCGGTTGGGCTCTCCAGGAATGGTTTTGGGATTTTCCTTGGGTTTTTCTTGGAAGCCGTGAATGCGGTAGTCCTCATCTACTTCGGCAACACCCATCTGAGGAGCCATTTCTTTCCCTAATTCAATAAGGCCAATGCTCAGATCTGAATTTTTCTCTAAGTGATACCTGAGAAAGCGACCATAGTCCATCTTGTAAATATGATCACCTGATAGGATAAGGATATGGCTTGGTTTTGTTTGTTCAATAAGATAGAGATTTTGGCGAATAGAATCAGCAGTTCCTTGGTACCAATCTCCGCTGATTCTTTGTTGGGGCGGGACAATTTTTAAAAAATGGCCTAGCTTTTGACTAAATATATTCCAGCCACCTTCAAGGTGATCAGTTAATGACTGTGATTTATATTGCGGTAGTACAATGATTTTATATAATTGAGAATTTATGCAGTTGCTCAGGGTTAGATCAATAAGCCTGTAAATACCGCCAAAGGGGACTGCTGGCTTAGCTCTGTCCAGTGTAAGAGGCATAAGCCTTTTACCTCTACCACCGGCCATGATAAATGTTAGAATATTTTTCATGATTTCATTATATTGAAAATATAATTCCTTGTTCTTGTGAAAAGTATGGATAAAGGATGTTTAGATGTCAAGGGAAAAGCAAAAATGCCATATTGATCAGAGATAATGTTAGGTCAATACATTTCCCCTGTACTGAGACGCTTTGCATAGCCCCTATTAATCTAAAGATGATGGGCTTTTTTTCAGTTCCCTCCGGGGCGTAGGCCCTCCCTTCCGGGACGGAGTCTCCTCCAGGACGGAGTCGGGCCGGAGGCCGAGGCTCTCGGGTTGGTCTTTTCAGCAACGTATCCATGGGGGAGTTTTGCCCTCTCCGAGCGGGAGGCTCTCCGAGCCGGAGGCCCTCCGCATTGCCCCGATAAATCGGGGCCTGCGGGTTCCCCCATGGATACATTACGAAAAGACAGCACCCTTCTCTCCGAGCGGGAGGCTCTACGAGCCGGAAGCCACCAGTCACTTCAAAAAAGTCCATCGTCTTTTTGGGGATGGTGAAAATCGCCAGGTTTTTCAAAGGTCTCAAATTGGGATTAAAATAATGATTACAGAGAAAAATTATATAGTCTTAGTACTTGCCCGATCTTGAGATCACAGCCGAAATACTTAAAGCCTTTGTGAACAAATACCTGATTCATTACTTATTTTGTTATATTTGCCCTTGCCAGGGGGAGCAATGGTGATTCCCTGAACTGATTTGCAAATTCCTTAAATGTTTCCTCTGACAATTTTTTTTGACTATTCAAGGCATAAACTCTCCCCAGGGAAAACATAGCCTCTTCTTTAAGAAAATCATTTTTATCATCAAGTATTTTTTTAAGATGTTTTATGGCTGATTGATGCTCGCTTTTGGCCTCATATGCAGCCGCAAGACCAAAATGAGCCATTGAATGGTAAATGGAGGTAGATTTAGTTTTTTTCAGATAGGTTTGATAAAGTGATATAGCCTCATCATAGTTTCCTTGACCGAATTTTATATATGCTAACTGAGGTATTGCTAGTGTAGACATTTTTGTCCAGCCATATTTTCTAATAAGTCTATCAAGTTCTTCGATTGATTTATTAATAGCATCTTCTTTTTTATCAGAGGAAGAATCTGATACTAAATTGGAATAGGCAAGATTATAGGCAGCCAGAGCCTTTTTATTTAACTGTTTGAAATAAAGACTAATGCCGACAACGATGGCAATAATAATCATTAAACTTATGATCAAGTATTGAAGCTGTTTTGTGTGAGTAGAAACATACTGAAAAAATCTGTTGGAAAGACTAATGAATTCATCATCCTTTTTAAGGAGCTCTTTTCTGGTTATCTTCTTTTTTGCCATAATTTAAAAACCTGTAGTATTGTTATTTTTTTCATTGAAAGTAACTACCAGATGTGCAACGTTTCTTCAAGGAAAAATTCTTATGAAACCATCTTTTCACCCACAATTAATAAACGACTCTTTTTCAGATCCCGGGCTTTATATCCCATTTCTTTTTGAAAAAAGGGCTTTGCTGTTTGACTTAGGAGATATATCAAAGTTGTCTGCCAGGGATATTCTTAAGATTAGCCATGTTTTTGTTACGCATACCCACATGGATCATTTTATCGGTTTTGACGGCCTTCTTCGCCTTCTCCTTGGACGAGATAAGGTGATTTATCTATTTGGGCCTTCAGATTTTATTCAAAAAGTGGAAGCAAAACTCAGTTCATATACATGGAATCTTATAGAAAATTACGAAAATACTCTTTCTATATATGTGACAGAGATACAAGGTAAGAAGATGGTTAGGCAGAAATATGTTAGCCGAAATGGATTTAGGCCTGATGGAGATCCTCAGGAGCTTCTATTTAAAGGAACCTTACTTGCCGAGAAACACTTTTCAGTTAATGCTGTTATCCTGGATCACAAAATAGACTGTATTGGTTTAGCACTAAAAGAAAACTTTTCTATCAATATAATTAAAGAAGGATTAAATGAGCTTGGGCTACAGGTTGGCCCCTGGTTGAGGGAGTTTAAGCAGGCAATCTATGAAGAAGGTGATCCAGCTCGGAATTTCAAGGCAGTTTGGCAGAACAAGGATAAGACAATAAGACAAAAAGATTTCGCTCTTTGTGATTTAAAGGACAAAATCACTATGATTTCACCAGGGCAGAAGATTACTTATATTGCAGATATGATTGGAAGCCCTGAAAATATAGCAAAAGCTGTTGATTTAGCTCGGGATTCGACCACTCTCTTTATTGAGGCAGCCTTTTTAGATAAAGACAAAGATATGGCAAAAAGAAAGTATCATCTAACAGCAAAAGAGGCTGGCATGGTAGCTCGAAAGGCAGGGGTAAAAGGGCTAAGACTTTTTCATTTTTCACCCAGATATTTTGGTCAGGAAAATGAACTTATTCAGGAGGCCATGACTGCCTTTATATCAGGTAAATGAGGGTAAATGAAAAGATACCCTTTATTATTCAAATGTTAATTGATACGCAAATGAAGCGTATATATTAAGAAATTGAACTGTAATATTTTCAGGAAACCCTGGAAAAGGATTTGCTGATTCTATAGCCTTCATGGCATATTGGTCAAGGATTTCGTGTCCTGAAGGTTGCTCTATGCTACAGCTCATGAGGTTGCCATTTCTGTCCAGCCTAAATATAATTAAAAGATTACCTTGAATAAGATTGTTTTTGGCGGATAATGGATAGGTCCAGTGATCAAATATTTTTTTCTCTATAGCTTTTGTATACGCATGATATACAGGATTTTTGGTGTCTAATGAAATTGTTTCTTCTTCGGTTTTAACAGGCAATTCACTATGAGTTTTACTAATATCAGGATCACTTTCTTCCCAGCTTTCTGTAATGTCGTTTACAGGAGGACGAATCAAGCGTATTTTATAGGTTCTGCGCTCAGAATTGAGAATACTAAAAGGGAAGATACTGTGAAAGGCGGCAATGAAACCTATGTGGATTATTATTGATAATGAAAAGGTGATAAAAATCATCCGTTTCCCTTTTACCAAGTAATACCTATTTAGGTCCATTTGGTCCATTGAGCCATAGCTCATCCTTCTTGTTAAACCACCAATCAGTGCTATCTGTGGTAATGATTTTATGAGCCAGTTTTTTACCAAAATCAGTAATAAGACGCTTAATTGAGTAGGTTAGCCATTCAGCAGCAGATTTATTTCCCAGATCCTGCTGCCTTTTTAACTCCATTATAAAATCAAGCTGATCCGCATCTTGCGATAATTGTGCCTCGATAGTTTCCCCGAAATTAAATTCATCGGTTAAGGATATAATTTCTTGGCCGAAGGGGACGTTGCGGGATAAATCATTAACTGCTTGATCCTCATTTACAGTGACATATCTCTTGTTAACATAGTTGTGGTCGCCTGTTCTGGCT
The DNA here is from genome assembly GCA_046498285.1 of Desulfatiglandales bacterium. Taxonomy (GTDB): domain Bacteria; phylum Desulfobacterota; class DSM-4660; order Desulfatiglandales; family B25-G16; genus B33-G16. The sequence goes on from JAWOBA010000028.1 coordinate 27,671, forward strand.
TCGTGAAAATCGTGAAAAAGGCACATAAGAACGACTTTATATATGTCTGCTTTTGGCTCATTTTTGGCAAGCAGATAACCTATAATGGCAACCCTAAAGGAATGTTCAGCAACGGATTCATCACCTGTGCCCAAAAATTGGTAACCAGTTCTCGGGGTTTTCTTTAGTATGCCTATTTCAAAAAGAAAATTTACGATATTTCTCATGAGGTTCGTCTCATATTACTGGATACCGAGTGATTGCTTGCTTACCAATACTGGAGGGATCAATACATATGCCAGTATCCATAACATTAATTTAATAGCATGGGAAATCTTATATTGGATTCAGATAAATACAAGTATTTTGGATTAAGAAGGAAAAAATTATTATCTGCATATAATCTGCCCGCCATGGTTAGACATGAATTACGTATTATATTGTTGCTATGCTAATCCAGAAAATTAGGTTAGAGGATTAAGACCTTGATTAACAGCTCTGGGCCAGGGCGAAGATCTCTCTCCTAATTTGTTGTTGTCAATTCTATCTCTCCCCAGCTTGCCATTATTTTCCCGATAATAACTACACCACCCGTAATATCTTTAGATTTTTTCATTGATTCAATCTCTTGTTTAAGCATAGATTGATTCATTATTCTGTTTCCAATCGCTGTAGCTGCTGCGTCAGCAAGTGATGCTTTCCTGGATACAATGCATACTGAATCAGCATTTCCAAGGCTAAGAGAATGTCCTATAGTAGCTGAGGAGGTACAGATGCCCGCTGGCATCTGTTCAGGGTATATCACAATACCGAGCTTATTGGTTAATTTTGAGCTTCCAGCGAAGATAGAGACGGTAATGGGCCTTTTGGTTTTGAGAAATATATCTCCCCCATTTTCAACAATAACTTCTTCAGTATACTCAAAAAGATCTCTTCCTACAAGCTGAGCTATTGTGCCTGCTACTGCTGCCATTGGTCCTACATCAAAGATTCTTGTAGCTACAATCATCTCCTTTATTATCTCAGGAGCATAAGGATCTTCAGCATAAGGGAGAAGAGCAGAAAGGAAATCTGGTTTTAACTTGATGTAGTTTTCCAACTGCCTTCGATAATGATATACTCTATTCCTGGTCTGTGATCTGAGATCTTTGGAGGAACTGACTAGAAGATCTGTTTCTTTGATCAAAACTCGAAATGAGATCAAGTCCTTGGGATGTACGCCTCTTCTGTAAGAATGTTCTTTGGGCACGAGCTAATCTCTATTCAAGTTGGTAGTTGGATGCTTCTTTGGTTATAATCACGTCATGTACATGCCCTTCTCTTAGACCTGCGGCTGTGATCTTTAAGAATTGGGCCTTAGCCTGCAACTCTTTGATATTGCGAGCGCCCACATAACCCATACCTGCTTTTAAACCTCCAATAAGCTGATAGGTGATATCTGCTAAAGGGCCTCGATAGGGGACTCTTCCAACTATGCCCTCTGGTACCAATTTTGATTCTCCTTCTGTTATCTCCTGAAAATAACGATCTATACTCCCTTCTTTCATGGCTTCTACAGAGCCCATGCCTCTGTATACCTTATATGTTCTTCCCTGAAAAAGCACAGTTTCCCCTGGAGTTTCTTCTGTACCGGCGAGGAGATTTCCAACCATAACTGATAATGCCCCTCCAGCTATTGCCTTGGTGATATCACCAGAAAACTTTATTCCGCCATCAGCAATAATTGGGATATTTTTTTTCGATGCTTCTTGAGCGCATTCCATAATGGCTGTCATTTGTGGTACACCAACACCTGCAATTATTCTTGTTGTGCATATTGAACCTGGGCCTATACCAACTTTTACTGCATCAACACCGGCGTCGATAAGAGCACGTGTTCCCTCGGATGTAGCTACATTGCCTGCTATCAGCTCAAGGTCTGGAAATTTCTTTTTGGTCGCTTTTACTGTCTCTAATACTCCCACAGAGTGGCCATGTGCAGAGTCAATAACAATAACATCTACGTTTGCGCGTATTAGTCTGGCAATTCTTTCATCTTTTTCGGGACCAACCCCAACAGCCGCACCAACGCGTAATCTACCAAAATTATCCTTGCATGAATAAGGGTATTTTATAATCTTTTCAATATCCTTTATTGTTATTAAACCCTTCAATCTACCTGCATTGTCAACAACTAATAGTTTCTCTATCCTTCTTTCATGTAAGATACTTTTTGATTCTTCTAAAGTCGTTCCAACTGGTACTGTGGCAAGGTTATCCTTGGTCATCACATCTTTGACTTTTTTGTCAAGATTTGTTTCAAATCTTAGGTCCCTGTTGGTTATTATTCCCACGAGATTTCCTTTTTGTACAACAGGTACACCAGAAATTTTGTATTTTTTTGTAATATTTAGCACTTCTAAAATCTTCTGATCCGGGTCAATAGTGATAGGATCAATAATCATGCCACTTTCTGATTTTTTAACCTTCTCAACCTCCAAGGCCTGCTTCTCTATACTCATATTTTTATGTATGATCCCTAAGCCGCCCTGCCTGGCCAATGCTATTGCAGTTTTTGATTCAGTGACCGTATCCATTGCAGCGCTAACAATAGGTATATTAATAGAAATATTTCGAGAGAGCTTTGTTGTTACATCTATATCTTTTGGCAATATAGTAGATTGCTTAGGCAATAAAACAAGATCATTAAAGGTCAATCCCTCTCTTATTACTTGATTATTCATTGTTTTCTCCTCCCATAGGTTGTAAAAGTAAGCCCTCTAATAGATCAAAATAGCTTGTTGTTATCTCATCTTTTTCAAAATAATCCATAATTTTCATTATTATTAAGGTTCCAGCCAAGATAATATTTTCCCTTCCAGGTTCAAGTCCTTTAAGGCGTATCCTGTCTGCTTTTGGAATACGCTTCATTTTTGTGAATAGAAGTTCAATATCCGCTTTTTTAATTATAAGACCATGTAATTTTTTTTCAAACTCTGTTTCGCTGATACCATGTATCATAGCAGCCAGATTAATAACTGTTCCTCCAGTTCCTACCATAGAAAATGGTCCATTACACAATGCTTTAATATATTTGAGATTTTCCTTATATTGATTCTCAATATGGTTTACAAGTCGATAAATTTCTTCATCCCCAGGGGGATCAGAGGTTAAATAATCGTCTGTTAAAGTAACCGCACCAAGATTGATTGATATGGTTTCCTTTTTTTTATTATCCACCCAGATGAATTCGGTGCTTCCACCTCCACAATCAAAAATAACCAGTGGCTCTTTGATCCGGTTTAGTGAAGATAAAACCCCCCTGCAAGTCAGTTCAGATTCCTCTTCCCCTGTAATAACCTTTACTGTGTGCCCTAATTGTTTATGAATTGATGTAATCAAGTTATTTCGGTTGTGTGCCTCTCTAACCACCCCTGTGGCCACTACAATAGGGGATGGAATGTCAAATTGATGGGCAATACTAAAAAAATCCCTCAGGACAAAGATGCTTTTAGACATAGGTTTAGTATCCAGTGTTCTGGTTTGTTTATTATTAAAATTTTTACCAAGCCTTGTAATGACTCGTTTTCTCAAGATAGGTTTTAAGGTATTCTTTACGATATCTTTTTCAGCAATTAACATCCTAATTGAGTTGGTTCCTATTTCTATGGATGCAAGAGTTTCCATATCTTTTATTTTTTAACAAACTCGTAAAATAACTTTTTACGAAACTATCATTTTTTAATCTAAAAAGGATTTTCCGGTGATAATTGCCCGCAGTCCTTTGTAAGGAATTTTTTCACTCCAAAACATTGCTGCCCTCTGGCATAATCGTCTTTTCTTCGAATAAACTGATAATCATATTGTGGCATATATCTTCATGTTTATTATTATGGAAAACTATCAACCGAACAATACCATTGAGACCTTTGAAAAACCCGGCGATTTTCACCATCCCCAAAAAGCCCATCATCTTTAGATAAATAGGGGTTATGCAAAGGTCTCACCATTATTATTTAATGTATAAGGTGATACAAAGTCGACCTGAGGGTGCCTATCTTGCCAGTGTAAAAATGATCTGCTCCTTCAATCACCTCGAGGCAGGCATTTGGATTCCATGTATTGATAAGATTCGCTATTGTATCTGCGGGTGCAATATCATCGCTGCCGCCAGCAACTACTAACCATATTTTTGGGTTAAAGGATAGAAAGGAAAAATCCAAAAAATCAACAGGAGGAGATATCATTACTATTCTATTGAATAGGGAATGAGTGTCGTTTATTTTTACATTCACCCATGCCCCAAATGAATATCCAGCCAGATCTATGTTTTTCTTTCCCCTTTCATGCACATATCTTAAGGCAGATCTCACATCTTCTTGCTCACCTTTTCCCTCATCATAGCTTCCTTCACTCCCTTCAACACCTCTGAAATTAAACCTCAAGGTTGAAAACCCCTTTTCTTGATAGACCCCCACAAGTGTTTCTACAACCTGATTATACATAGAACCACCATACAATGAGTGAGGGTGCGTTATGACCACACCCCTTTCTCCTTTCTGTATGCATACCAAACCTTCAATGAGCAGCTCATTAGATAAGAAACTGATTTTTTCTTCGACCATATACGATAGTAGTTTGGGATTGATGAAGCTTAGATTTTGTTATGAAAATCTTTTAAAAAGATTATTCATATCTTTTTTTACCCTATCTGGCACTAGATAAAGGTCTTTATCTGATAAAATGGCGAATGTGGCCTCTGCCTTGACTAATATATTTTTATCTTCACCGTAGATCAATCCCTTGGCCTTGCATAGGCGCTTTCTTTCCCCTTCTAAAATGGTGCCCTGAACGGTCAACAATCTATGCAATGGAACAGGATTTTTGTACTTTATCATTATACTTCTTGTTACAAAGAAGACTCTCTTGAAATAAATCATAGCCCATGACATGATTTCATCTAAAAGAGTTGACACTATCCCTCCATGCGCCATATTTTCCCATCCTTCAAAGTTTTTGCCGAGGGTAATATCGGAACAAACATATTCCCCTTTTTTGTAAAAACTAAGATTAAGTCCTATTGGATTTGCAGTTCCACAAGCAAAACAATTATATCCATGCAATTTAGGAATGCTCTCAATAGTTTTATCCATCTTATGATCCTTTTACTCTGCCAAGGATAGTGCGCCACACAATATCGTCGTTCCACTCACGCACAATTTCTACTGGATACCGGGCTAATTCCAACTTGATATCTTTTGCTTGGCTCCTCATCAATCCAGAGAGAATAAAATATTTTTTCTCAATAAATCCTCCCTTTTTTATTAGCTTTCGGATAATATCAAAATGGATATTTGCTATAAGTAGATCAGAAGGAATGTCAAGAATGTCTTCTGCTAAAGCCTCTCTCACCTCAATACCCTGTTCTAATCCGTTCAGTTTTACATTGAGTATGGCTGTTTTTACTGCTAAAGGATTATTATCAACTGCCAAAACTTTTTCCGCTCCCAATAGGGCTGCCCCTATGGCAAGTATTCCTGTGCCTGTTCCAAGATCTAGTACCCTAAAAGATGGTAATTTGTCAGGTATCTCTAATAAGGCCAATAACGACTCTCTTGTTGTTGGATGTAAGGAAGTACCAAAAACAACTCCAGGATTCAGTATCATCTTTAGCTCTTTGTCACCTTGCTGACGATTTTCCCATGGGGGGACAATCAAAAATCTAGATACCTTGCGTGATATAACCTTACCACCTAACCATTCTTCATAGGTAAAATGAAACTCATCAAGCAATCGTAATTTTTTATCCTTATCAACTACCCATTGAACAAGTCTCTTAGATGGCTGGGAAAAGAATAAAAAAGAACTGTCCTCTTCAGCCCAATTGCCTAAGAATTCTGGTCCCAAATAAGACTCTTTTTCCCTTTTTAGTGAGCCTTTAAGGTAGTAAATATAGAGATCTTGATAAGGGTTATGAGTGCTGATATGATCAAGATTGATAGCATTCACCTTTTTTCTTTAACCTTATTTTTCAGAAACAATTTTAATTATTACGCGAGTAAGACAGTAAGGCACCTATTTCAATTGTAAATTTTCAATTATTTGTGTGTCGGTGCCTTGTGGGTACGTGAACAGATAAGAAAAGATCACCTATGTGATGTTGTCATTTTTTATTTCTATCCGCAAGTATATTTTATTGACATGGAAAAAGATTTTTCCTAATAAGATCATTAATTACGATATATGGAACTGTAGGAGGATTAGCAGAGTTGAGATCATTTGAAATAGTTTGCCCTTTCTGTGAAGACTTTTATCCCTTACCAGACAATTTTGATGAGATTTATAGATGCCGGTGCGGGGCTGTGTATACAGTAAGCTGGCACTCTAATATGGAAGATACTATGAACCAGTTGACACATTTCTTTTTGAAAGGCGAGGGCTTTTTAGGAAAGAGATCAAAAGATAATATTTTATACCACGCAGTTGTTTATGAGGATATACAGGATCTCATAAGAATGAAATCAGAATATGAGTCAGTTAAGTATATCCGCAAGATCCAGAGGTTTGACCAAAATTACCCTCAAAAGGTTCGTCTTGTATGGTTGGGAAATTATATGATGGACCGTCTCTATTTTTGATTCTTTCGCTCCTTCTTTATTGTTTGATTATAATTTTTACCGCCGATCTTTCCTGCCTCACCCATAAGTATGGGGATAGAGGCGGCTAATAGATTATTTCTCTTTGTGAGAGCTTTGCAGAACTCATATTTTTCTAAAGAGGGTCGACACTTCTTTCGTTTCCTCCGGGCCGGAGGCAAAGGCTCCCGGGCTGGTTTTTTCTGCAACGTATTCATGGAGGAGTCCGCCAGAGATAAATCTTGCCCTCTCCGATCGGGAGGCTCTCCGAGCCGAAAGCCACCAGTCAATTCAGAAAAGTCTACCCTCTCTATTCGAAGTAAAAAAATGATCAGGTTTTACAAAGCTCTATTTGTAAGTATTGCCCGAAGAAGGGAGTATTTTTGCCGTATCTAACGCTCGATTAAAATCTTCGATAATATCTTCTGTTGCTTCTATACCCACCGATAAGCGGATTAGAGCGTCTGAAATGCCCAGCGCTTGTAGATCCTTAGGAGACATACCGGAGTGTGAAGTGGTGACTGGCCTGGTAATGAGCGATTCTACTCCTCCGAGACTTGGGGCGCTTATTGGCAATGTTATGTTCTGGATAAAACGCGTCGCAGCTTGGATACCTCCTTTAAGCTCAAAACTCAACATGCCGCTAAATCCGTCAAACAATTCGCATGCCCGTTGGTGTCCGGGATGGTTTTCAAGCCCTGGGTAGTTAACTTTTTTAATTGCTGGGTGTTTTTCTAAAAACTTGGCAATCTTGAGGGTGCTTTCATTTTGATATTTTACCCTTACTGCCAGTGTCTTCAGGCCTCTATGGAGCAGAAAACAGGCGTGAGGGTCAAGCGAGCCACCAAGGTGGTTAAGCTTGTGTGTAACTTTTTCAATGAGATCGGCACGGCCTAGGATAGCACCTGCCACAATATCAGAATGACCATTAAGGTATTTTGTGCAACTATGGAGTGAGAGATCAAAACCCCACTCAGGGGGTCGAAAATTTACCGGGCTTGAGAAAGTATTATCGATGATGGAAATAAGGCCATGTGCCTTGGTAAATTCGACGACAGCTTTGAGATCGGCAACCTGCAGGAGAGGGTTTGTCATACTTTCAACATATATTGCTTTGGTATTGGGTTTTAACTGTTTTTCCCAGGAGTCTGGATCATCGCCATTTATAAAATCATATGAAATTCCAAATGTTTCGAAATCTTTGGTGATAAAATCATGTGTTCCACCGTATAGACACTCTTGTGCGAGCAAATGATCACCAGAAGAGAGAATACTTAAAAACGTTGTTGAAATTGCTGCCATGCCGCTTGCAGTTACAAGTGCTGCTTCAGCATTCTCTAATGCTGCTAATTTTTGATGAAGGGCGATATGATTCGGAGTATTGTTTAGGCGAATATATTTGAGATCGTGATAGCTGTTTGAGCCGATATATTCAAATGTAGAAGATTGAAAAATAGGCATACTGACTGCACCACTGATGGGGGGGTCGGGTTCGCCAGCATGGATCAGTTTGGTTTCGAGATGTTTATACATTTTAGACATGATTCTCCTTTTCAATTAACAGGTATAGTATAGTTGGGCATAAATTCTTTTTAAGTTAACAAGATGAATATGGTGATTGCAGACCGGGAAAGAAATGAGCAATGATCATATGTTTGCATAAACGTCTGATGCCGCCTTAAGGGCTCCGATCTTAATCTTAGCGCCTTCGGCATTCAGTATTGTCTCCAGGACAGAGAGAAATAGAAATACATTTTTCCTGCTGGAAGAATGTCCCATCAGGCCCACGCGCCAGATTTTGCCTTGTAGATCACCCAAGCCACCTCCTATTTCTATACCAAAATCAGTGAGGAGTGCCTTACGCACTTTCATATCGTTTACCCCCTCAGGAATACAGACAGTATTCAAGGTTGATAGGCGTTCAGATTCGGGAACAAGCATAGTAAGGCCCATAGCCTCTATGCCGGCTACAAGCGCTCTATGATTCAATTGATGTCTGGCAAATCGGGCTTCAAGTCCCTCTTCTGCAATGATACGCAATGCCTCGCGGAGTGCATAGATCATGTTAATGGGTGCAGTGTGGTGATATTTTCTCTCAGATCCCCAATAGCTGCGAACCATACTCATGTCGAGATACCAGCTCATTATGGGGTTTTTCCGCTTTTCAAGTGCTTTTATCGCGGCAGGGCCAAATGTAACAGGAGATAGCCCAGGGGGGCAGGATATGCATTTTTGTGTTCCACTATATGCGGCATCAATTCCCATATCATCAACAGCTACTTTCACTCCTCCAAGAGAGGTGACCATATCCACCAGAAAAAGGGCACCTGCTTCATGGGCGATTTGTCCAATGTTTTCAAGGGGCTGACAGACCCCTGTGGAGGTCTCAGCATGCACTAAGGCAAGAACTTTGGGGTTTTTTGATGGACTGCCTTTGCTACCGCCTCAGGATCTATAGTTCTGCCCCATTCGCCATCAACTTGTATAAGGCGACCGCCTAAGCGTCCAACAATATCGGCCATTCGTGATCCAAATACGCCATTTACGCATACTACGACTTCTTCCCCTGGCTCTACTAAGTTGACCAAACAGGCTTCCATCCCTGCACTGCCTGTGCCGGAAACGGGTATGGTGAATGCATTGTCTGTTTGGAATAGATATTTCAGCAAATCCTGTGTTTCATCCATGACAGAGAGAAAATATGGGTCTAAATGGCCAATGCATGGAGCTGACATAGCCTGTAACACCCGTGCGGGCACGTTACTGGGTCCAGGACCCATAAGTACACGATCACCTGGGTTGAGATCCTTGAAATCATTTATGTCAATATTCATTGAAGCCTCCTTATTCTTAGTTATAATACAATATGATTATTGCTTTAGGTGGTTACAAGTTTATAAAAAAAAGAAGATATTTCAAGAATGCTCAGGTTAGAATCATGCGAATGATGCTGTGGACAGATCTTCACAAATCTGAGAAAGTAAGAGTGGTAACTGTGCTGAACGATTTACTTTAATTTTAGAATCTTTCTCTTGTTGGGGAAACATAGCAAAGGTGTGGTGAGAAATGTTAGAAAGCAACATTCACATAAAAATACCAGAATACTACAATTGCCTTGAATTACGCACACGATGAGACATCGATATTATCGATCTAATTGAAATAGCTATTCAAGATTGCCCCTTACTCATGATCTCCTTTATATTTTGTGCAGATTGGTTGATCATTGTTCATACCTATAGTTTTAACGGTATGTCTTTCCAGGAGGTCTTTGATGTGTTGCTGTATTTTTCAGTCAACACCACCACCCTTTAGGACAAGGTATGAAATGGAGGAGGACAAAATCCTTCAGCGATCTTCAGTGAAAATATCTTCATAGAATATAAATACACCCGGGATAGAATATTATGGAATATTATGGATTTTCCGCCAAAAGTCTCTCAACGTTTGCTTTTTCTTTCAGTTTCTGAACATAGAGTTTTACATCTTCTTGGACCTTGTTTTGCTTGAGATATTTTCCAAGCCTGTCTTTGATGTTCTCAAAAGGGAGGGTACCTTCAGGTTTTTTATCGGTGACTTTAATAATGTGATATCCAAACTGAGTTTCAACAATATCACTAACTTCACCTGTTTTTAAAGCAAAAGACACCTCTTCAAAAGGTTTTACCATATTTCCTCTGCCAAAATAGCCTAAATCACCATTTTCAGCACTACTGGGGCATTGGGAAAACTCTTTGGCAAGCGCTGCAAAGTCCTCACCATTTTTAAGCTTATTCTGAATTTCTTGCATCTTTTTCTTTGACGTAGCTTTTTGTGATTCATTAGCCTGGGGATCAATCTTGATCAGGATATGGCTGGCGCGCACCTGCTCAGGTTGTTTAAATAATGTTGGATCCTTTTCATAAAAGTCTTTGATTTCCTGGTCTGAAACCGTGGAATTTTTTGCAACGTAGGTGCTAATAAATTGTTCGATGGCCAACCTTCGTTTAATCTGTGCCTTTAGAGTGGTCTCGGTGAGGTTCAGTGTGCTTAATGTATTTTTGAATTCGGCTTCAGTAGGAAATTGTTTTTTCATTTTCATTATGTATTCATCAATTGTCCCCTTTTCGACCTTGATTGCCTTGTTTTGACTTTCCTGGTAGAGTAATTCAAAATCGATAAGACTTTCAAGGACTTCCTCTTTGATTTTTGGAATCTGGGAATCATTGAGTGACTTTCCCCTACTTAAAAACTCTTGCCGAATGCGATCTATCTCTCTGTCAAGCTCCTCCTGCGTGATCACTGACCCATTTACCACTGCAATTGCATCCGTTGAAGACTGGTTTTCTGATGCTAATACAAGCAATGAAATCGATGAAAAAATGAGGGCCACCATGAGCGCCCAAAACCATCTTCTGTGTTTTGCCTTCATTCAAATTTCTCCTTTCTGATGTTACCACCATAACCTGGCCTAACACTTCGAATTTTGTTGCGAGAGCAAGCCCTATAAACTATACCTGTTCGTTTTTTCAACTCCGTGCAGTTCGATACGTCGATAGCAGGATTAGCTCCACTTTAATCGAATATAGCAACAAAGCCGAATCTTTAGCTTTGCCCGTATAATTACCTTTTATAGCCTTGAGGCAATCTGCCGAAAACCTCAAAAACCTTTTTTGGGCCTGCTTTAGCAACCTCGCACGATAAATTACCTATGGAGATATTCATCATGATGCCCTGGTCGTTATAGAGTGTTCTGCGTGTTACATATCGTGGTGTGATTTCTCAATTATAATGTTAAGGGCATTCCATGCACGTATGGAATGCCCTTGTTTCATTACGACAATGTGTTACACGACCGTGACATTTACTGCAGCAAGGCCTTTTTGCCCCTGCTCTATATCAAACGTAACCGCATCACCTTCATGAAGCGATTTGAAGCCGGTTGCATTAATTCCCGAGTGATGAACAAATACATCCGAACCATCTTGTTGCTCAATAAAGCCAAAGCCTTTTCGGTCATTAAACCATTTTACTGTTCCATTAGCCATAGTGACATCCTCCTTTCAAATAAACTCTCATTTTTCCAAACTTCAGGATGTCACTTTTGGTAAATTGACCTTTCCCTCAGAACGAAATAAGCCTGCCATGAAAGACAAACCTTTAATGATACATTATATAATAATGTATTTTTGGATATAAATCAAGAGATTTAATTGATATGAAGCGAGACCTTTGCATAACCCCTATTGATCTAAAGACGATGGGCTTTTTTTCAGTTCCCTCCGGGGCGTAGGCCCTCCGGGCCGGAGGCCGAGGCTCTCGGGTTGGTCTTTTCAGCAACGTATCCATGGGGGAGTTTTGCCCTCTCCGAGCGGGAGGCTCTCCGAGCCGGAAGCCCTCCGCATTGCCCCGATAAATCGGGGCCTGCGGGTTCCCCCACTGATACGTTACGAAAAGACACTACCCTTCTCTCCGAGCGG
>JAWOBA010000041.1:0-2639 GCA_046498285.1 Desulfatiglandales bacterium
CTGGCGTACTATGAAGACCACCGCGACGAAATCGATCAGGCGGCCGAGTCCGAAACCATTGCCGTCAAAGACTTTCTGGATGGTTGTCCGGATTTGACCATCGATTGCCGGCCGAAATGACCGCAGCCATGATTGACCGGCTGACCCATAAATCCTACCTGCTCAATATGAATGGCAGTTCCTATCGGTTAAAGGAAACCAGGGAGTGGCTAGCAGGACAGGAACAGGAGGAAAAAGATGAGCTAAATTGAGTTAATTTTTTTACAGATAGTGGTGCACTTTTGGAGTGAAATATGGTGTACTTTTCGGTTGAAATTTGCATTTTTTAAGGCGGCTCCATTGGGAGAATCGTGTACCCGTGCTGTTTTGGCCAGTAGTTGAATATCTTGATTGGTGTATTTCTTCTGGAACTTATGTCGGTCATATTCTTTTATCCTGAGCTGGCCTTCATTTCGATATTGGTGAATATGTCGGGTTAGCTGAGATCGGGAATAGCCGGTTATCTTCATAAGATATCTCCTGATCAATCCTTTCTCTTTTTTAGAGAGGATAACATATTGGAACCTACTTAGGGTCTCTTCGATCCAAGAATAAGCCTCCTTTTGGGATTTCTTATTAAATACTATTTCTTTAGTTTCAGATAAAAAGCTTTTTATCTGAGCCATACTATTTAATTTAGAGTCATTCATCATAATTACCATCATCATATAGCTATTATGACTCTTGTCCCTGTCTGGTCAAATGTTATGACTTTTAGGGATCAATTTCAGGCTCATCTTGCGTTGGAGAAGACTGTCCGTTCGTGTCAACAACTTGTGGGTACTTTTCCTTACCTCAAAAATTATGGAAATTAAATTAAGTTAAAGTGTAAGTTTTGATAAATAAATTCTAACAGCAAAACGAGAATAATAATAGCAATACATTCTAATAACACGCTCCTATATTTTTTTGTTCATAATTTAATTAATGAATACTGATTAGCTCCTTTAATTGTTTCACCCAGCTTCTGTCCTGGTGAGGGCCTACCAATACCGGAAGAGAATACTGTTTATCATATTTATTCTCTTTGGGCAGGTGAACTTCTTCTTGGGGGTTGATCTGTTTGAAGGTCAGCTCCTCCTCTTTTATAGGCCAGAAGTTATCCCAGTCATTATTGATGATCCATTGTCCTATTTTGGCTAGGTTCAGTGCTCCGGAAGGACTCCAGCTCATCCCCCTTTTCTTGAAGCGATTGGTCAGGATTTTATCGATATTGCCCTCAATGGCACCCATGGTATCGACAGGTAATCCTTTCTCTTTCAGGCGATCTACAGCATTGATTCCCTCAGAGTTGTTGGTGAGATAAGTTGATAGTTCATTTAATTCATCTTCTTTCTGAGGATTCTTAGTTTTTTCTTCTTCCAATAACAGAAGTGCTTCTGGAATATTGCCTTCTTGTAAGAGCGAATTAATCTCAGATTTTGTTTTACGGTTATAGGAGAGTGTCTGGATTAGTTTCCGTTTTAGGTGAAAGGGACATAGCTGATAGATACAATTAGGGAAATAATCTTGGGCTCCTTCTTTGATCCAAGTAGCACCATCTGCTCCGACTAAGATGAGGTTATGGTCATACACCTGGTATTTGTCTTGGGCAAGTAAGCTCACCTGGGCCATAAATTCATTCCCCGGGCCAAGACCGGCATAGGCTAATTTATCTTTGAGCTTTTTGGCAGGAGAGTTTCCTGTGAGATAACGTTTTTCTTTTCCCCTGTGGATAATAGCTAGTTTTAGTTCTGCCTTTTTCTTTTTTTGTTTTTGCAGGTGAATCATAGTACCGTCTACCTCCAGATAGATGGGATCTGATTGAACTGGGGTAGAGGTTGATTTGAGGTTTTCTTCTAATTTTTGGTCAAAGGCGTATTCTTCTAGTTGTTGAATCTGGGTACCCTGAGATTGTACCTGCTGGCGGATACATTCAAAACTTACTGAATCCCCGTAACAGTACTCCAGGAATCTCTGGGCATTACGGTAACTGCCGGCAATAAAAGAGAACAGGCCGGTAATCTTCTGGTAATGAGTGCTCATACGCTGATTGGGTGTTAGGCCAAGAGCCTCATCCAGAAGATAACGGTACTGGCCTTCTTGATCGCGGTAGAGATGCTTCTGGTAGCTGATATTACCCAGGAGGGTCAACAGATATTTGCTGCGCTTTCCACAGTTGGAAAGTTCTCCTCTTTTTCTGTCTTTTCTTAATTGATTGTCAAGGAACTGCAGTATGCAAGTTAGGATATGCTGGCCTATGATTCTTGTCAGGTTAAAAACAAATTTCTCCAGGTGCTGGATATTAAGCTCGTCTTCTGGTATAGTCACTTGTAGAGACGGTAATGTAATGGTTAGGCATAAGTCTTTCATTAGGTAGATTTACCTCCTTATTTAGAAAAAGAATGTTTCTTCTTTTTCTATTGTTTTATTCTATGAGGTAAGTCTACCTTTTTTGCTGACCTACTAGCAAGTGATATCTTAAAACACCTACTAAAATTTTACACTATCATTATAATCAGTCTTTACGTCTGATATAAAAAGTGTATTATTTGTTGCATGAAAATCATTGCTTAAATAATAAAAACACAGGGGAGGTTCTCTGTATCAGACAAATTTAT
>JAWOBA010000124.1:0-24630 GCA_046498285.1 Desulfatiglandales bacterium
GCCTCCGGCCCGGAGGGCCTACGCCCCGGAGGGAACTGAAAAAAAGCCCATCGTCTTTAGATCAAGAGGGGTTATGCAAAGGTCTCGTATGGTGGGGATGGTATCATGGCAACAAACGTTAAAATAGATGCCCACAGAAAAGATGAGAACCTGCATCTTACATTGAGGGGTGATTTCGATGGCACATTCGCCCATGAACTGTTTGATGTTGTGAGAAAAACGAATACCCATATCTCACGGGTATTCATATATACGGGTAATCTGAGGGACATCCATCCCTTCGGATTGCATGTGTTTCGTTCAAATGTTAATGTCCTGAAAGGTCAATCTGTTGATCTTGTATTTTGAGAGGAACATGCCTCCCAATTTAAATCGAATTATAAAGAATTTTCGTGAGTCATGATTGAACGCTGGTCACAAAAGAACGGATACAAAAATGTTTTGGCAATTAGCTTGCCACTGGTGGCCTCAATGGGATCGCTTACCTTGATGCAGTTCACGGATCGCATGTTTCTGGCCAAGTATTCTGCCGATGCCATTTCTGCGGCACTGCCGGCTGGAATTGCCTCCTTTACCGTTATTGCTTTTTTTCTGGGCGTTGCCAACTATGTAAATGCCTTTGTAGCGCAGTACATGGGTGCCTGTGCCCTTAAAAAAGTAGGTGCTTCTGTGTGGCAGGGAATCTATTTTTCTCTTATGGCATCCTGCATACTGGGGTCGCTCTATTTTATTTCTGAGCCTCTTTTTGATTTCATCGGCCACTCACCACACATACAGAGACTTGAGGTCACATATTTCAATATACTTACGCTGGGAGCAGGGCTGGTGGTTTTGGCATCTGCCATGGCCTGTTTTTATACGGGCCGGGGTTTCACTAGGACAGTAATGGTGGTCCACATGATTGGAGCTGCAGTTAATATTCCCATAGATTACTGCCTGATCAATGGTGTTGGTTTCTTTCCAGAATTGGGGATTGTGGGTGCAGGAATAGCAACGGTGACTGCATCAGCCACCATTGCGGGTATCCTGGGTGTGCTTATCTTCAGCCCTGCAAATCGGTCCAGATATGGTACATGGAAAGGCAGAGCATTTGATAAAGAGCTCTTTGGCCGGTTAATGCACTATGGCCTTCCCAGCGGTATCCAGTTTTTTCTGGAAATCTTTGGAATCACATTTTTTGTCCAGATGGTAGGCAGATTGGGGGATCTGGAGCTTGCTGCATCTAATATCGTACTCTCTATAGAGAGCCTCTCGTTTTTGCCCATGGTTGGCTTTCATGTAGGCACTGCTACCCTTGTAGGGCAGGCTATTGGCCGCGGAAAACCGGAGGATGGGATGTATGCAACCATGAGTGCGCTTCATATCACTATAGCCTATATGGTACTTGTGGCGTTTGTCTTTGTTGTAATGCCTGAGCCTCTACTTAAGCTTTTTAAGGCTTACCAATACACGGTAGCCCAATATACAGAAATTATGAATGTAGGGGTTATATTGATGCGATTCGTGGCCATATTCTGTTTTTTCGATGCCCTCAACCTTGTTTTTTCCGGAGCCATCAAGGGCGCAGGCGATACCAGGTTTATTATGTGGACCATTGGTGCGCTATCGCTGGGGATGATGATTATTCCAATGTATGTAGCAGTAGAGATCCTTCGAGTAGGATTGTATACGACTTGGGTTCTGGCTACATTTTACATCTGTGCCTTGGGAATTGCATTTATGCTGCGTTATCGGCAAGGAAAATGGAAATCTATGAGGGTCATCGAATTTCAGCCAATAGGAGTGGGCAGGTGTTCAGGGGCTGTGGATGTCGAACCAGCGAGCTTTAATAGAGAGCTTTAATTTTTTACCAGTGAGCGTGGTTATTAGATATCATGTATTCCTAAGATGTTAAGGACAAGGTATTTTTGCTGGATTTTATAGAATGTGGAAGATAATTTCAGGCATTTTTCTGGGCTGGACTTTGGGAAGCAATGATTCCGCCAATGTATTTGGTACAGGAGTCGCCACCAAAATTATTAGATATCGAACTGCAACTATTCTTATTTCAATATTTGTAATTTTCGGTGCGATTGCGGAAGGAGAAAAGTGCTTTACTACGATAGGCAGTCTTTCTTATTTTACACCTGAAAGCGCTTTTTGGATTTCTCTGGCAGCAGGTATTACCATGTTTATGGTAACCTATCTTGCTTTGCCTGGTTCTACATCTCAAGCTATTATTGGTGCTGTTTTAGGAGCCGGTATGGTTTCAGGAATAGCCGACTTTTCCAAGATCTATAAAATACTGGCATGCTGGATATTAGCACCTATTGCAGGAATCATAATTAGCGTTATGCTGTATCATTTTATTGGCTTTTTCTTTAAGAGGTATATTATGAGCCCCCAAAAACGTTCTTTTTTTATTTTCTGGGGCCTTATCTTTGCAGGATGCCTTGGCGCCTATGCGCTAGGATCTAATAATGTTGCCAATGTAACTGGCGTCTACGTTGGCTCGGGATTGCTCACCCCCTTTGAGGGATTGCTTATTGGAAGCCTCAGTATTGCCAGTGGTACTCTGACATACAGCAGGAAGGTGATGATGACGGTGGGGAAAGATATTACGCCTCTTGATGAATATGCTGCATTAATTGCGGTACTCTCTGGAGCTATCACTGTAGAGATATTCACTCAGGTCGGAGTACCTGTTTCAACATCCCAGTCCATTGTAGGAAGTGTCGTTGGTGTTGGTTTGATAAAAGGCGTCAAAACAGTAAACACAAGAACATTGGTAGAAATCGGAATTGGTTGGGTATCCACTCCCATATCCGCGGGGATCATTTCCTATATTTTACTTAATTTAGTTTTATAAACAGAGGGTATTATTGATGGTTGTTTAATGTATTGATAGAAATTTATAATGTACCCAGAGCTGGATAACAGTATTTATTGACAACTCAGGGGAATGCCCGCAATCTTTTAAGAAGAGGAGTAGCTATATGTTCTACAGAAAAGAAAAAGAGGTAAATGAGTTAATTTTGAAACATCTCGAGGAAGTCGATAAATGTCTCAAGACCGCATTGAAGGCGATTGAACAGTATCTAAGTCATACTATAGACCAGGCAAAATCATTGGCAAAAAAGGTAGATCAAATTGAGACAGAGACAGACAGCATTAGGAGAGAAATAATCGGCAAGCTTTATTCAGGGGCATATTTTCCTTCATTAAGATCAGACATTCTTCACCTTGTAGAACATCTGGACAAGATTGCCGATGGGGCAGAGGCCTGTTGTGATTTTTTCCTTGATCAGCGCCCGGACATCCCTCAAGAGATGAAGCCCAATTTCCTTACGATAATGGAGCGATCCATCTCTGCCTTTCTCCCCTTAAAAGAAGCTATAGCTTTATTTTTCGCGGATCAGTTTGATATTAAAACCATTCGGGAAAAAGCGAAAGAGGTAGGTATTATAGAATCTGCTGTTGATAAAGAGGAATGGGATATCACTCGGAATATTTTTAACACCGAGTTGGATTATGGCCATAAGGTACATTTGAAGCTTTGTCTTGAAAGTATCGTTGAAGTCTCTGACAGGGCCGAAGATGCAGCGGATGCGCTGGAAATTATAATTATTAAGGGGGGGTTGTGATTCACACAATCATTTATTTTACAGACGCATTCTTCAGACCTTTGAAAAACCCGGCGATTTTCACCATCCCCAAAAAGACGATGGACTTTTTTGAAGTGACTGGTGGCTTCCGGCTCGGAGAGCCTCCCGCTCGGAGAGGGCAAAACTCCCCCATGGATACGTTGCTGAAAAGACCAATCCGAGAGCCTCGGCCTCCGGCCCGGAGGGCCTACGCCCCGGAGGGAACTGAAAAAAAGTCCATTGTTTTTAGATCAAGAGGGGTTATGCAAATGTCTCATATATATTGAACACCGATTTTGAGAGGGCTTATTACGTTGTGATTCGCTTACACCCCGCAAGGTGGGCTTAAGAGCTGCTTAACTTAAACAAGGAGGGTATTTATGAAAACTAATGGCGATTCGATTCAACAATTCAGTCATCATGTTATAGAGCGAAGAATTATTGGAATTGTTGGGAGCCCAAGGAAAAACGGAAACTCGGATATACTATTAAAGCATATTTTAGACGGAGCCAAGGAGAGAAATGTCTCTACCGAAGGAATTCATTTACGCGACTATCAGTTCCAGTCTTGTATAGGATGTGAGCAGTGCAGAAAAGATAAGATTTGTACCGGATTGAATGACGGCATGTCCCTTTTGTATCCGAAAATATTAGAATCTCAGGGTATGGTCCTTGTATCACCCACTCACAACTATAATGTTACGGCATGGATGAAGGCCTTTATAGACCGTCTCTACTGTTTTTATGACTTCGATAACAATCGCCCCAGGGGGTGGTCGAGTCGTTTGGCACATCAAGGGCGCAAAGCTGTTGTGGCAGCAGTTTGTGAGCAGGAATCCAAAGAGGATATGGGGTTTACGCTTGATGCGATGCGTCGTCCCCTCAGCGCATTAGGATACGACATAATAGGAGAATTACTGGTTTTTGCAGTCTTTGAGAGAGGGAAAGTAAAGGAGCAAAGGGACATTTTGGCTCGTGCCTCAAAAATCGGCATGGAATTAGCTGGATCTCTCTCGTGATAAGAAGGATATCAGCTATTCCGGAATAATAATATTTTCTCTACATTTATCTGAAGATTGGCGCTATTATTTTACCAAAGAATACAATTGATTGATCTAGCTCTTCCTTCCACCCAATACTCCTTCATATCCATTAAAAAAATATCAATAAAATATACATAATTTACAAGAAATTTTCATTTTTTTCTTGACAAGAGGGATAGTTTTGTCTCAAAGTGGCATAAAGTGGTACAAAGTGGGAAAAATTATGGAAAATCCTATAAATGATCTTTTTGAGGGCAGGTCACGACACTCACTTGATGAAAAGGGGAGATTGGCAATTCCAGCCCGCTTCAGGGAGATTTTGAAAAGGAAAGATGATTTATCCCTTGTTGTTACTAATCTTAACAACTGTTTGGTAGCCTTTGCAAGGGATGATTGGCAGAAAATAAAAGAAAAGGCAGTAAATCTTCCACTCTTTGATTCCGCGGCTAATATCTATATACGCTATTTTATATCCGGTGCCATAGAATGCCCCTTAAAGCAGGGGAGGATTTTGATTCCTTCAAATCTGAGAGAGCTGGCAGGATTAAACAAAGAGGTAGTTTTAGTAGGCCATTTAACCAGATTTGAAATTTGGGATAAGATGAAGTGGCAGGAAGAGTTTGAAAGGGCTAAAGAATCTTTTCCAGAAATCAGTCAGTCTCTTTCTAATATGGGGATCTAAGAGGGGGAAAAGATGGTAATTTCTCATCAACCAGTGATGGTTGATGAGGTTATACAGTATCTGATTACTATTCCTGAGGGGATATATGTTGATGGGACAGTAGGCACTGGTGGACACAGCCTGGAGATTTGTAAAAGTATAGCTCCCAAGGGAGAGCTCATTTGCTTAGATGTTGATGGATCATCAATACGGTTAGCCAAGGAAAAACTCTCACAATTTGAAGAAAGGGTCACCATAATTAAGGAAAGTTATGTTGCTTTAGATACCACACTGAAAAGCATTGGAATTCATAAGGTACATGGGATTCTTTTAGATCTTGGTTTGTCATCCTATCAACTTGAGTCGTCCGGCAGAGGTTTTAGCTTTATAAAGGATGAACCTTTGGATATGAGAATGGACGAAGACAGAGGAGTAACTGCCTATACATTAGTCAACACTCTTTCCATGGAAAGACTACAGGGGATTCTGTGGTCTTATGCCCAGGAAAAATGGGCCAAGTTGATCGCCCGGGCCATTATAAAAGAAAGGCAAAAACGGCATATTACTTCAAGCCGACAGTTAGCCTCCCTTATTGAAGCTGCTATTCCTGCTCAATATCGTTCTCGGAAAAGACACCCTGCTACCAAATCCTTTCAAGCATTCAGAATAGCTGTTAACAGTGAGCTACAAAATATAGCTGATTTTTTGCAGAAATGCCCTTCTCTACTTGTTAACGGAGGAAGGGTAGTAGTGATATCGTATCATTCATTGGAGGATAGACTTGTTAAGCAGGCTTTTCACCAAAGGGAGAAAGACAATTTGACTCCTCGAAAACTCCCTGTTTTTCCTGAAGCAAGCTCTTCCCCTATGAAGGCATTGACAAGAAAGGGGCTTCGGCCCGGCCGTATTGAAGTGAATGCTAACCCGCGAGCCAGAAGCGCTGTAATGAGAGTAGCAGAAAGAAGTTACAATGAATAAGAAAAAAAAGGCATCGATCAAATTCTTTCATTTTTTTGCAATACTGGTTTCACTTTTTTTATTAGCAGGGATTTCTCATGTCTGGGTTAGTTTTAAAAGGACACAGATTGGTTATTCATTGAGCCACATAAAGAAGGAGATAGAACAAATCGATGAATATAACAGAAAACTGACGCTAGAAATAGCTTCTTTGAAATCACCTAAACACTTGGAAAATAAGGCGGAGGAAGAATTTGGTTTAAGATATCCACTATCCCAACAGATAGTTTTCTTGCCATGAAAATAAAAGATAAAAGGTGGATAAAGGTCAGGATTTATATAACAGGGATCTGTTTTTTTCTCGTATTTTGTCTCATTTTTTTTCGTGCATATCAGCTACAGATTCTTGAAGGGGGTCAGCTTTCATCTTTGGCTAAAAAGAACTATACAGGAAAGCTCACACTTGTCAGCCAGAGGGGGACTATTTTTGATAGAAATGGTAAGGAATTAGCGCTCAGCATAGAGGTGGATTCACTCTACTGTTATCCGAAAAAGGTACGCAATAAATGGACAGCAGCGACTCTTCTCGCCAGGACCTTGGATCTGGATAAAAAGGAGGTACTCAAAAAACTACAGAGTTCTCCTTCGTTTACCTGGATTAAGAGAAAACTAACACCGGAAGAGATTGCAAATGTTAGAAAACTTAACCTAGCTGGAATAGGTTTTACCAAGGAAGGTAGGCGTTACTATCCATGTATGGAAACAGGAGCCCACGTTATAGGTTTTGCAAGCCAGGATAATAGAGGGCTTGAGGGTATAGAATTACAGTATAACAGGTACTTGGAGGGCCAGGAAGCGAGATTTAACAGGATTCATGATGCCCTTGGCAGGTCTCTTATTTTTGATGGGGCAGGGTTAGAGAAGAATGATCCGTTTAATCTCACCTTAACATTGGATAAAGATATTAATTATAAGGCACAGAAAGCGCTGAGGGAGGCTGTACAAAGTTCAAGAGCAAAAAGCGGTGTATGCATAGTTATAAGACCCCAGACAGGCGAGATTTTGGCTATGGCAGTAGTGCCGGAATTTAACCCAAATATTTTCTGGCAGTATCGACCATATGAATGGAGGAATAGGGCAATTACTGATTGCTTTGAGCCTGGATCTGTCCAAAAGGCCTTTCTTTTAGCTGGAGCTTTAGAAGAAGGGGTCGTTAATCCAGAGACGGTTATTGATTGTGAAAAAGGGAGATATAACGTTGGCAAATTTACTATTCACGATAGCCGCCCCTTCGGGTTGTTAAAAGTGAGTGAGATAATTAAATTTTCCAGTAACATAGGTGCAATAAAGATAGGCCATAGGCTTGGTCCGGAACGATTCAATGATTATTTAGAAAGATTTGGTTTTGGGGAGAAAACAGGGATAGATTTTCCTGGTGAGAGAAAAGGGATTTTACGACCTATCAGAAATATGAGCCTTATCGGAAAAGATACCCTGTCCTTTGGCCAGGGTATATCGGTTTCTCCTTTGCAATTAGCCATGGCCTTTGGGGCTATAGCCAATGGCGGACATCTCATGAGACCCTATATTGTAAAATCAATCCTTGATCAGAGGGGAGAAGCAATAAGAAATTTCTATCCCTTAATCAGAAGGGATGTCATTTCATCTGCAACAGCTAAAAAGGTACGAAATACACTGGAGGGCGTAGTCAAGGAAGGCGGAACCGCACCTAAGGCGGCAATAAAAGGATATTCTGTTGCTGGCAAGACCGGAACTGCACAAAAGGTTGATCCGGTTCAACGGAGCTATTCAAATAAAAAATTTGTAGCCATCTTCGGTGGCTTTGTTCCTTCGGACTCACCTGATTTAGTGATTTTGGTTGCCCTTGATGAACCACAGGGAATTTCATATGGAGGTATTGTAGCGGCACCTGTTTTTCGTGATGTTGGTTACTTTACTTTGAATCATCTCAATATAGCTCCATCATTCCCGACTGGCCCTGACTTGTCTGTTTCGAAAGAGAGAGCATTGCAGGCAAATAACCAAGATCTTCCGCCTTCTCTTGAGAGAAAAGAGGACATAGTAGCCTTTAGGCCTGATTTGACTGGCTCAATGCCTAATTTAAAAGGGCTTGGGGTAAGAGATGTTTTAAAGAAAGCAAAACAATTGGGTTTAACATTGGTTGTTAAGGGAAGTGGAATGGCTGTGGATCAAGTTCCAGAGCCTGGCGCACCTTTAAGAAAAAGCAAATTACTTACTGTTATATTTAAACCACCATCATGACAATTTCAAATTGAAAATTTAAAAGCGATATGAGGCTTGATTACCTATTGAATGGTCAACAAATTTTGGAGCGTCGTGGAAATGAAAATCCCGAGATCAAGGGTCTGGCCAGCGATTCACGGCTTGTAAAAAAGGGCTATTTGTTTGTTGCCGTCAAAGGGAATAGTCAAGATGGTCATATGTATCTTACTCATGCTGTTCAGAAAGGGGCTTGTGCATTACTTGTAGAAAAGATGGGAGATAATTTTCAGAATGTGCCTGTTGTGAGGTTGCCTGATACAAGAACCGTCCTTTCAGAGCTGGCTTCCCGGTTTTACAATTATCCTTCTCAAGGTATGAATTTGATAGGTATCACTGGCACGAATGGAAAGACAACAACAAGTTATATTCTGGAGTCGATATTAAAAGAGGAAGGAAAGAATGTAGGAGTTATTGGGACCATTAATTATCGATTTCAGGAAAAATCGGTTCCGGCATCACTAACAACACCTGAATCTCATGAGATTATGAGGATTATAAGTGAAATGAGAGATGCTGGTGTGACCGATGTTATAGTAGAAGTTTCATCCCATTCTTTAGCACAGGGAAGAATAAAAGGACTAAATTGGTCGCGGGCACTATTTACCAATTTTTCCAGGGATCATCTTGATTACCACGCAACAATGGCGGAGTATTTTAAGGCAAAATCCCTCCTTTTTTCCTCATTGAAACAGAACGAAGGAAGCGATCAGATAAAGGCAATAATTAATATGGATGACCCAAAGGGGAGGGTATTAGAAAAAATAACAAAGGCTCCTGTGGTACGGTACGGGCTCGGAGATGATTGTTTATTAAGGGCTGTTGATATTCATTTCAGCAAAGAGGGTTTACATTTTAAATTGGTTACGCCGGCTGGGGATGTATCTATTACATCCGCCCTTGTCGGGCAGATGAATGTCTATAACATACTGGCTGCTGCGGCAGTTGCCTTTAGCCTTGACATAAACATCAATAGTATTTCAAGGGGCATACAAAATCTTACCTTTGTTCCTGGGAGACTTCAGTGCATTAATAACAAACAAGGGCTTTCTGTATTTGTCGATTATGCGCACAGTAGCGATGCCTTGGAAAAGCTGCTTCAAACAGTGAGACAGATCAGTAAAGGGCGACTGATCACAGTTTTCGGATGTGGGGGAGATAGGGACAAGGGTAAAAGGCCGCATATGGGTAAAATAGCTGGAATGTATAGTGATTGTGTAATAATCACCTCCGACAATCCAAGGGGAGAAAATCCGTCGAAAATTGCCGATGAAATTGTGCCCGGATTAAAACAATCAGGATTAAAGAGGGTTGCACTAGATGATTTATCCAACAAAAGGGGCTATGAAATTATTTTAAATAGAGAGAAGGCCATTCATGCTGCTGTTACGATAGCGAAGAAAGGGAGTAAAGGTATTATTGTAATTGCTGGAAAGGGGCATGAAACATATCAAATCATGGGAAATAGAAAAAGATATTTTGATGATGTAGAGGTGGTCAAGTTGGCAGCTAGCTAGGAGTTTTTTGGATTCATTGTGTTTTTTGAGTTTGCCTGCCATGTTAAATACCCCCTCCACAGGGTGGTCCCGAAAAGCGGGAATTTAACAGGGTACATATCGAAAGCATACGAAGCAAATAAACACAATAAACAGTGTAAAACAACAAACAGTAAGAAAATGACCGCAAAGTGGGGCGAAATAACCGTTAAGGAAATATCTTCAGTAATACAAGGAAGACAGATCTCCAGCTTGCCGGATGAATTGATTCATGGTCTTTCAATTGATTCAAGAAAGATGTCTTCCGGACAAATTTTTTTAGCACTCAAGGGAGAGAGATATGATGGTCATACTTTTTTAACTAATGCAATCAATGCCGGTGCTATGGGTGTAATTGTGGAGGCCGGCACTCGTATATCTGAGACGCTTTTACGTAACAATGTGGCTGTAATTACAGTTTCATCTACACTCAAGGCCCTGGGTGATCTGGCCTTATGGTGGCGAAAACAGTGGGGAGGCAGGATAATAGCCATAACCGGAAGCAATGGCAAAACCACAGCAAAGGAGATGGCAGCTTCAATCCTGTCTTTGCAGGAAAACACCATGAGAAGCCCTGGTAACTTTAATAATCTTATCGGCTTGCCTTTGACGATTTTGCTACTGCAGGAACACCACCAGGTGGCTGTTTTAGAGATGGGTATGAACAGGAGTGGTGAAATTGCAAGACTCACCCAGATTGCTGACCCTGATATAGGGCTAATAACCAATATAGCAAAAGCCCATTTAGAGGGTTTAGGGACGTTACAGGGGGTAGTTGAGGCCAAAGGTGAACTCTTACGAATGATGTCTAATGATTCAATAGCGATTCTGAACGGAGATGATGAATTATATGCCCACCTGGCTCGCACTTTTCAAGGGAAGATAGTTACCTTTGGATTGGGTACCAGGAATCACGTAAGGGCAGAAGGCATAAAAACAATCGGAGATCGTTCTCAGACATTTACTGTTTACCTTAAGGGCGAGAGGATACCTGTCACAATACACCTACCAGGTATTCATAATGTCCTTAACGCATTATGCGCAGCAGCTATAGCATCTTGTTTATCAGTAGCAAATGAATTTATTGCCCATGGTTTAGGTACTTTCAGGCCACTTCAAGGTCGTTTTCATTGTATAGATTTGAATGGCGGGATATGTCTTATTGACGACACCTATAACGCCAATCCATCCTCTCTTAGTGCTGCTGTGCAGACTGTTAAAGATCTAACAGAAAAGAAACAAGGGTTAGTAGTAGGGCTTGGAGAGATGATGGAGTTAGGAAAAGATTCCTCAAAATATCATTTTGATGCAGGTCAGCTGATTGCAGGCATAGGAGCGAGGTATTTAGTTGTATTTGGTGAGCATGGCCAGAGTATTATAGAAGGAGCATGTAAAGGAGGCATGGATATAAGACAGACACACATTGCGAAAACTCATGCTGAGATGAGTGAGGCAATAAAGGGACAGGTAGAGGAGGGTGACGTTATTTTTTTGAAGGGCTCAAGAAAGGTAGCCCTGGATAAGGTGGTTAAGGGTATCAGGGAATATTTTGGGCTAAGCGAGGGTTAGATGAATGCTCTATAAATTGGTTTATATGTTTCACGCAGATTATTCTTTTTTAAATGTCTTTAGGTACATTACCTTTCGGACTATTTATGCAACCCTGACTGCCCTTATTATTTGTCTGCTTCTTGGATACTGGCTTATACCACGATTAGGTAGGCTTCAGATCGGTCAATATATCAGGGAAGATGGACCTCCAAACCATAAAAATAAGGTGGGGACACCAACTATGGGTGGATTGTTCATATTGATTTCAGTCTTTATATCCTCAATTCTTTGGATGGACCCGAAAAATATATATGGGTGGATTGTTTTAGCTGTTATGTTTCTTTTTGGTGTTATTGGGTTTTTGGATGATTGGCTTAAGTTAGCCAGAAAGAACAGTAAGGGGCTTAGAGGATGGTACAAAATTTCCATGGAGGCAGGAATTGCAGCCCTTGTGGGAATAGTGCTTTACAAGTACACTGGTTTTGATTCGAGGCTTAGTTTCCCCTTTTTTAAAAATTTTCTCCCCAGCATTGGGATGTTTTACATTATTTTGGTTATTTTGGTGGTTGTGGGTGCATCCAACGCAGTTAACCTCACCGATGGATTGGATGGTCTTGCAATAGGCCCAATTATTATCGCTTTCCTTAGTTACCTTATATATTCTTACCTTGCTGGGCATATAAACATTGCCCAGTACCTGCAGATTCCATATGTAAGCGGCGCAGGTGAGCTTTCTGTAATTTGCGGCGCTATGGTGGGGGCGGGCATGGGATTCTTATGGTACAACGCCTATCCTGCTCAAGTATTTATGGGAGATGCAGGTTCTCTTTCTCTGGGGGCTGCCTTAGGCATGATAGCAGTAATTAGTAAACATGAAATAGCCCTTATTATTGTTGGTGGCCTCTTTGTGGTCGAGGCCCTCTCAGTGATCTTACAGGTGAGTTTCTTCAAGATAACCGGTGGAAGACGTGTATTCAAAATGGCTCCTATTCATCATCATTTTGAGCTTAAGGGATGGCCAGAGCCAAAGGTGACCATTCGTTTTTGGATTATTGCAATTATGCTTTCTCTGTTTTCAATGAGCATGCTCAAGTTGAGGTAGCTATTAAAAATGGTCAATTGGCAATCGAAAATTGGGAAAAAGATTCTGGTGGTAGGCCTCGGGCAGAGTGGCCTTGCAGCGGCAAGATGGCTTGTTAGGCAAGGATCTCAAATAACTATTAGTGATGTGAAAAAGAGTCCTGATGTAACAGAGGATATCTTGAATAGTCTTGTACAATCAGGGGTAAAACTTGAGCTTGGTGGCCATAAGACAAGGTCTTTTCTAGATTCGGATGTAATTGTTGTAAGCCCTGGTGTCTCACTTGATATTAGGCCACTTGCTGAGGCCAGGAAACAGGGAATTCCTGTAATAGGGGAAATAGAGCTTGCGAGTCGATATTTAAAAACACCATGCATAGCTGTAACCGGAACGAATGGTAAGTCAACCGTTGTAAATTTAATAGCCGAGATGCTCTGTAAAGGCGGGAAACGGGTATTTTTGGGCGGAAATATTGGTCACCCACTTACAAATTACATAGGAGGAGAGCAGAAAGCTGATTATGTTGTATTAGAAGTAAGCAGTTTTCAGCTTGATACTACCAAAACCTTTTCTCCTCTTATAGCCCTGATTCTTAATGTAAGCCATGATCACCTTGATAGATATGAAGATTTTACCTCCTATGCACGGTCCAAGGAAAGGATATTTGCAAACCAAGGGCCAGGACAAATTCTCATTTTAAATGATGATGATTCCTGGCTAAAAGCTCTGCAGCCTAAGAATGGACCTACAGTATACAGGTATGGATTGCAAAGCAACGCTGAGCGGTATGCAGCTTTAGAGGATGGACACATAGTAGCCAAAAGACCGGGGGATGAGATGATTCGATTTTCCCTGGATAGATTTGCATTACCTGGCAGGCATAATAGGGAAAATTTGATGGCTGCGATTCTAGCATCTTTGGCTCTTGAGATGGAGCCCTCTGCAATACAGGAAGTAATCAATCATTTTAAGGGTCTGGTTCACAGGATTGAGCTTGTGGATACTGTGCACGGTATTGATTTTTATAATGACTCAAAGGCTACCAATATCGATGCGGCTATAAAGTCTGTCACCAGTTTTTCAAAACAAGTTATCCTGATTGCCGGGGGTAGAGATAAGGGGAGCGATTATCATTCTCTTGTTGAGGCGGTATTTGGGAAGGTAAAATGTGCTGTTTTTTTAGGGGAGTCGAGTGGTCTTTTATCACAGGCATTTGGTGATAAAATCTCATGGAGCCTGGCGACCAGTATGATAGACGCAGTATCCCGTGCATTTAATTATGCTCAGGAGGGAGATGTGGTTCTCCTTGCACCAGCATGCTCAAGCTTTGATATGTTTAAGAACTTTGAGCACAGGGGCGCGGCTTTTAAAGAAGCAGTCAGGAGTTTAAAACATAGTGTCACCGAAAAAAGCTTATCATAAATCTGATTCTGTTATCCTTATCGCTGTGCTTCTGCTGATCGGCGTTGGATTAATAGCGATTTTTTCTGCCAGTTCCATTCTTGCGGAACAGAGATATGGAGATCACTATTACTATCTTAAAAAGCAGGGAGTGTTTTGTCTTTTTGGGCTCCTCCTTATGATAGTGGCAACCCATATTAATTACCTTTTTTATAGAAGCTTTGTTTACTTTTTTATGGGATTGAGTTTGCTTTTGTTAATTTTACTGTTTGTGCCAGGTTTTGGGGTCAAAGTAGCAGGAGCCCAGAGGTGGCTTAGGTTTGGCATTATCTCGCTTCAACCATCTGAGGCAGCAAAGTTGTGTTTGGCAATTTTCGTAGCCTATAGCATGAGTAAAAATGCTGAAAATATGGGCACTTTCTTACATGGCCTTTTACCAAACGTACTGATGGCATCAATATTTATGATACTTATACTTCTTCAGCCAGATCTTGGAACAGCTCTCATTATAGGAATGTGGGTATTAATCCTTCTATTTATCGGTGGAGTAAATTTAGGGCAACTGATGGTCCTTTTAGGACTCCTGACACCGATTGTTTTTTACCTAATATCCCACACTGCTTATAGACTCCACCGGTGGTGGGCGTTTTTAAACCCTTGGGAGGATCCTCAGGGATTTGGTTTTCAGATAATCCATTCTTTTTTGGCCTTTGGTTCTGGTGGTCTTTTTGGGGTGGGGCTTGGGAATAGTAAGCAAAAACTATTTTATCTCCCAGAACCCCATACCGATTTTATCCTGTCGATCATTGCTGAGGAGATAGGATTTATAGGCGTCAGTGTCATATTGATTCTGTTTACTTTTATTATCATCAAGGGAATGAAGATTGCCTTACATGCGCAAGAGCTTTTTGGAACGTATCTCGCGCTGGGAATAACTTGTATGCTGGCAGTGCAGGTAATGGTTAATATGGGGGTCGTAATGGCTCTTTTGCCTACGAAAGGACTAACACTTCCCTTTATCAGTTATGGAGGTTCATCTCTTGTTGTTAATCTCATTGGCATAGGAATATTAATGAATATATCGAAAAAGACCTTGAATGGACCCGGGGAATTAAAAAGGAAATAATTAAACCAAATGGTAAGTAACTATTCAGCCACAGATTTACCCTGTTGAATTTCCTGCAGGGAACTCTGTTCAACAGGGTACATACAGGTAAGTTTGAATATAAAGAAATAACAAATAGTATTCTTAGAAGTTTTATGAAATTGATAATGAACCTGGTAATGGATTTCTAGAATTTGTCTATGAAAATGTCTTTACTTGAAGGACCGCCTGCCTCGTAAGCGAGAGTATTGCGGGCAGGTGTCGAGCGGGCAACAAATATTGAGGTTGGATTATTATTGAATTCGGGCAGAAAACCGGAACTCAAGTGATTTGTATACGATAATAAAAAATCAGCGGTAATCAGCGTAGATCGGCGGCCGAGTAGTTACACCAAATGAGAGATTATGAAAGACAGGGAGCTAAGAATAATAATTACTGGTGGAGGAACAGGTGGCCACCTATTTCCAGGTATAGCAATTGCCCGAGAACTAAAAAAGAGCTGCGAAAAGGTGAATATCCTTTTTATTGTTGGTAGAAGCAAAATGGAGAGAGAGATTATTACAAAGGCTGGATTTGAGATCAGATCAATCTATGTTGAAGGCATAGTGGGTAAGGGTTTTTTACAGCTGATCCGTGCTTGTTATAAGTTACTCGTAAGCTCAGTTCAGTCATTTTTCATAATGAGAAAATTTCAACCCCATCTTACAGTGGGTGTCGGTGGTTATACATCTGGGCCTGTGTGTCTTATGGGCTGTTTTCTGAGAATACCCACTGCTATCCATGAGCAGAATTCTATTCCAGGTATAACGAATAGGATCCTTGCACCTTTAGTTAAAAAGGTTTTTATATCCTTTGAAGAAAGCAAGAAGTATTTTAAAAAAGGAAATTTCTTTTTAACTGGAAACCCTATCAGAGATGAACTGCTGAACCCTGAAAAAAGTCTCGAATGGGGATCAAAATCAAACGATAATAAGATTAATCAGAGATTTGTTATCCTTGTTATGGGTGGAAGCCAAGGGGCCAGGGCAATAAACAAGGCAGTTCTCTTTGCTCTTAAGGAATTGAAGAGCACAGGTTTTCATCCATTTGTAATCCATCAAACAGGGAGCCATGACTTAAAAGCGGTGGTAGCTGAATATCATGCCCTTGGAATTGACGGAGAGGTAATGGCCTTTATACAAGATATGGCCTCTGCTTATGCAAGGGCTAATCTGGTAATTTGTCGGGCTGGTGCAACTACTATTGCTGAACTGGCCGCTTTAGGTAAGCCATCAATCCTTATCCCTTACCCCTATGCGACCCATCAGCACCAAGATGTCAATGCGCAGATTTTGGTTTCGTCTGGGGGCGCAGATATTATTCTCCAGAGGGATCTTCAGGGTAAAACACTTGCCACAAAGATTAGAATGTATATGGAAAACTCGGATGCGCTTCAACAGATGTCATCATTTGTTTTGAAGGCCGGCAGACCACAAGCAAATAAAATTATCGTTGAACAGTTGATGGAACTTATAAGAGGGAGTGTCATTTGTTAGTGGTCTGAGGTCAATGGCAGAAGATAGGAGATAAAAGTTAGAAAGGATCGGCAGACTTTTTTCAGGTGTGCTTAAAATAACGGACAACACGCAAAATGAAAGTTTTTGGCAAGGTAAAACATATCCATTTAGTAGGTATTGGTGGAATTGGAATGAGCGGTATTGCAGAGCTTCTTCTTAATTTGGGCTATTGTGTTAGTGGGTCGGACCTTAGAAAAACAGAGGTAACAGAGCATCTCGCAAATCTTGGCGGTACAATATTTCTTGGACATGATTCTCAGAATATAGATGGAGCAGATGTTGTCGTTTTTTCCTCAGCGGTAAAAGGTAATAATCGGGAAATAGTTGAGGCAAAGGAAAGATCTATTCCTGTAATACCAAGGGCTGAGATGCTAGCTGAATTAATGAGGCTTAAATACGGAATAGCTGTGGCAGGCTCCCATGGAAAAACAACTACTACCAGTATGATTGCCTCGATATTAACCAAGGGTGGTTTCGATCCAACAGTTATTATCGGAGGAAGATTAAATATATGGGGAGGCTCCAATGCAAGGTTAGGGCGCAGTGATTTTCTCGTAGCTGAGGCAGATGAGAGCGATGGTTCATTCCTTGCCCTCTCTCCAAGCATGGCTGTTGTTTCCAACATAGATCATGAACATATAGATTTTTATTGTAGCATGGAGAATCTTAGAAAGATATTTGTTGATTTTATCAACAAAATCCCTTTCTACGGGAGGGCCATTCTCTGTGTGGACGATAAAGAGGTCCAAGGCTTGATCCCTCAGCTTACAAAAAGTTATGTGACATACGGCCTGAGTCCCCAGTCAGACATAAGGGCGAGTGGAATAGCAAAAAAAGGGATGAATACAAGTTTTGATGTTACCTTTAAGAATAGGTTTGTTGGTAACGTCACTATTTCCATTCCAGGGCAACATAATGTTTTGAATGCCTTGGCGGCAATAGGTATAGGACTGGAAATGGATATTGATTTCAAGCACATTAGAGAGGGACTCAAGGATCTTGGAGGACTTAAAAGACGCTTTGAGATAAAGGGCCAAAAAGGGGGTATTCTTTTTGTGGATGATTATGGCCATCACCCTACAGAGATAATAGCAACCCTCAGTGCAGCTAAAGAGTGCTGGCCTGATAGGCGATTGGTAGTAATTTTTCAACCTCATAGGTTTACCAGGACAAGAGATTTATATGATAAATTTGTTATTTCTTTTAACCAGGCGGATTTTTTGATTATCACTCCTATCTATGGGGCGGGTGAGGAGCCTATACAAGGCGTGGATAGCAGTATTCTGTATCAAGGAATAAAACAGCATGGCCACAGGGCGGTTACTTATTCCGATAGCGCAGAGGGTAGCATATCTTTTCTTCTCGATCAGATTAGAACCGGTGATGTAGTTTTAACCCTTGGGGCAGGTGATATACACCTTGTTGGGAGTGAGCTATTGAAACGGTTTGAGAATTAAGGGATTGAGGAATTAAAGAATTATGGAAAGCAGGGAGTGATCAAGAAGGAAGAGACGGTAAAAACAGAAGCCATCAAGTTTAGGCATGTGAGTATGAATCCTCATATTAAGAAGAGAATGAAAGAGATAGAAGGTATTGAAATCCTCTTTGATGTGCCTATGAGTCAGTATACAACATTGAGGGTTGGAGGTATTGCGGAAGCCCTGTGCAAGGCAAGGAATCTTGAGGCATTAAAGGAAATTATGGCTTTTCTCGTGGATAACAAGATTCCATATTTGGTTACAGGACGTGGAAGCAATCTTCTGGTGAGAGATGAGGGATTAAAAGGTGTGGCGATTATACTGGAAGGATCCCTTGCTGCTATTAACAGGAACACTATGGCAGAGCCATATATTGTAGCCGGGGCCGGCACGCCTTTATATGAACTCGTTGCTTTTTGTCTAGAAAATGGCCTCTCTGGAGCAGAATTTCTTGCAGGTATTCCTGGAACCGTGGGTGGAGGAGTGGCCATGAATGCAGGAAGTTGGGGCCAGGAAATGAAGGATGTTATCACTGAGGTAACAATACTCACAGGCAGAGGAGGAGTAGAAAAGAGAGAAAGGGAAGTACTTGCATTTGATTACAGAGGGCTTGAATTGAACGCAGGGGAGATAATCCTCAATGCAATGTTGAATCTAAGCTTTGAAAATTCTGCTTTAATCAGAGAAAAGGTTAGTTCTTTTATCCAACAAAGAAAAGAACGATTTCCCCTTGATATGCCTTCTGCTGGATCTATTTTTAAAAATCCCGAAGGCGATTATGCAGGCAGGTTAATAGATGCCGTTGGATTAAAAGGTAAAATGATAGGTGGAGCGATGATATCACCTAAGCATGCCAATTTTATTGTGAATAAAGGTAATGCATCCAGCTCCGATATATTGGCCCTTATGAATCTGGCAATAGTTAAAGTGAGGGAGATGTTTAATATCCGATTATTACCCGAGATCAAAGTTATAGGAGAAATGTGAAGAAAAGCTCTGTATTAGATAAGCAATCAGTAAAAAGGCATAAAAGGAAAGCCGTTATGCCTCCTAAGAGATTTTTTGGCCAATTAGGGTATGGGCTTATAAAAATATTTCTTTTTTTCATAGGGCTTGGGCTTTTGTCATTAGCCTTTATTACCGGATATCAATTTCTTTCTTCATCATCATATTTTAGATTACATAATATTGTCATAGCAGGGGTAAGTGAAGATTTCAGGGAAGAGTTAATTAACATATCAGGTATTAAGGAGGAGCAAAATCTTTTCTCTATCGAATCAGCCAAGATTAGAAAAAATATCGAGAGACACCCATGGATAAAGTCTGTTTTTGTAAAAAAGAATTTTCCCCATACCTTATATATTACGGCAAAAAATGAAGAGCCCATAGCAATAGTAATCAGAGAAAAACTATCTCTCATGAACAGAGAAGGGGTGATATTTAAAGATGTTGAAAGCAATGATTCTGTTGATTACCCCGTAGTAACAGGACTATCTCATGATGAGGAAAAAAATG
Source organism: Desulfatiglandales bacterium (assembly GCA_046498285.1). Taxonomy (GTDB): domain Bacteria; phylum Desulfobacterota; class DSM-4660; order Desulfatiglandales; family B25-G16; genus B33-G16. Next base: position 19,808 of record JAWOBA010000124.1, read on the forward strand.
AAGCAGTTCTTGGAAAGGTGGCCTCTTTTTTACATACTATTAATGTATTTGCCTCCCGTGTATTAGAAAAGAGTTTATCAGAGATTCATGTCGAAGAAGATGGAGCATTTACCGTTTATTTCAATAAACTACCCTTTAAGGTCTTTTTTGGAAGAGATGATCTTGAAAGAAAAATTGATTCATTAAGGGAAGTTATCAGGCATCTTCGGAGTGCTAATCAACTCAATCAAACCAGATCAATAGATTTGGATTATGATGATAGGGCAGTGGTTGCATGCACTGAAAAGGTGGTCTGAAGCGGAATGGTATTTGTAAGGAAGAGAAATACAAATGATACGTGATAAGCGGCTAAGAGAAAATGACCAAAAAGGGGATCGGGGACTATGGACCAATTAGTTGTAGGACTTGACATTGGCACGAGTAAAATATGTGCAGTAGTTGGGGAAGTGCGGCCTGATGGTATGGTTGATATTATAGGAATGGGATCTCATCCGTCAATAGGGCTTAGAAAGGGCATGGTGATTAACATCGAAAACACGGTAGATAGCATTAAAGAAGCTATAGAAGAGGCAGAAACTATGGCTGGGTGTGAGATTAGTTCTGTGTTTGCAGGAATTGCTGGAGGTCATATAAAGGGCTTTAACAGTCATGGGGTTATAGCCTTGAAGAACAGGGAAGTTAGCAAGTTGGATATTGAGAGAGTTATTGAGGCAGCGAGAGCGGTTGCAATTCCTATGGATAGGGAAGTGATCCACGCCATACCCCAAGAATTTATTGTTGATGATCAGACTGGTATTAGTGATCCTGCAGGAATGGCAGGTGTGCGCCTCGAGGTTAAGATACATATAGTAACTGGAGCAGTCACATCAGCCCAAAATATTATCAAGTGTGCAAACAGGGCAGGACTCGATGTCTATGATATTGTCCTTGAATCCCTTGCTTCCGGTGAGGCGATTCTTACGGATGAGGAAAGAGATCTCGGAGTTGCAATAGTGGATTTTGGAGGAGGGACTACGGATTTAGCAATATTTTCTCAAAATTCTATAACACATACCTCTGTATTAACATTAGGCGGTGATAATTTAACCAATGATGTTGCTATTGGAATTAGAACCCCCTTTAAAGCAGCTGAGAAGATAAAAATACGGTATGGGTGTGGCTTGACCTCACTTATCGGTGAGGATGAAATTATTGAGGTTCCAAGTGTGGGTGGCAGGAAAGAAAGAGCTATCAGCAGGAAATTGCTGGGGGAAATTTTAGAACCACGAGTGGAAGAAATTTTCAACCTTATTTATCAGGATATGATTAGGTCTGGCTGTGATGACATGATCAACTCTGGAATTGTTGTCACGGGTGGCTCTTCTCTCCTTCCAGGTGTACCGGAAATTGTAGAGCAGGTTTTTAACATGCCTGCCAGGGTTGGTTATCCCCATAATATCGGGGGATTAAAAGAGATAGTCAATAGCCCTATGTATGCAACAGCAGTAGGTCTTGTTTTGTATGGGGCTAACTCGCAGCAGAGAAAGAAGAAATTCAGGATAAGGGATACAAACATATTTGACCGCATCAAATCTAGGATGAAGAGATGGTTTATGGAAGGAAAATAAATAAACTCAGGAAAGGAGGATAGTTATGAGATATGAATTTGTTGAAGATGGCTCGAATGCCAAGATAAAGGTTTTTGGTGTGGGGGGCGCCGGTGGAAATGCAGTCAATAACATGATCGAAGCCGGGCTCAAAGGGGTCGATTTCAAGGCTGCAAATACCGACAAACAGGCGCTTGATTTTAGCACTGCTCGTGATAAATTGCAACTTGGGGCAAATCTAACCCATGGATTAGGTGCCGGAGCTGATCCAGAGGTAGGTGCACTTGCAGCAGAGGAGAGCATAGAGGCAATCAGGGCAGCTACTCAGGATGCAGACATGATATTTATTACTGCAGGCATGGGAGGAGGAACAGGCACTGGAGCTTCCCCAATAATTGCCAGAGAAAGTAGAAATAACGGGGCATTGACAGTGGCAGTTGTCACAAAACCATTTGAATTTGAGGGTGAGAAAAGGATGAGGGCAGCCCTTGATGGTATAGAAAAGCTGAAGAAGCAGGTTGATACGCTACTTATTATCCCAAATCAGCGATTACGGGCATTAGGGAATGCGGATACACCTTTTTTACAGCTTATGAAAATGGCAGATGATGTCCTTCTCTATGCAGTGAAAGGTATATCGGATCTCATTATGATCCCTGGTTTCATCAACCTTGATTTTGCAGATGTTAAACGGGTTATGGAGCAGATGGGTACAGCTCTCATGGGTACAGGGACAGCAAGTGGAGAAAATAGGGCTGTTGAGGCTTCTCAGACAGCCATTAATAGTCCGCTATTAGAGGATATATCAATTGATCAGGCGAAAGGTGTTCTTATCAACATGACTGGGTCTAGAAATATGACTATGGATGAGGTTATGGAAGGATCTTCGTTTATAAAAAATGAGGTCCATGTCGATGCAGAGATTATATGGGGCATGGTATTTGATGATACTATGGAAGATGAGATGCGCATAACTGTTATTGCTACTGGTATAAGCAAAACAATGGATAAAAAGATTATTAATTTACGTGATCTTTCACCTGAGGAAAGGGATGAAAATTGGACTGTAAGGTTAAAAGAAGACCTTGATAAGCCAACATTTCAGCGGCAGTTATCCGAGGAAGATGGCGATAGGTTTCTCAAAGAGAAAGCTCTAAACTCTGGGAGAAAAGGTATATTAAAAAGAGTCTTTCAAAAGGATAATCTTGAGTATCCTACGTTTTTAAGGAAGCAAGCAGATTGATTACAAGTTGAACATTGCTACCCTATATAAGAGCAGACTTGCTAAAGAGAGAGGCACAGTAAAAAAAGACTGGGGTGGCAAGCTATCGGTGGCTTTAGTCTATCCTAATTATTATCGGATTGGCATGTCCAATCTTGGCTTTCAGGTGGTTTATGGAATACTAAATGAAAATCCATCAATGGTGGCAGAAAGAGTATTTCTGCCAGAACAAGAAGAATTATTACTCTATAGAAGAACAAATCAACCCATTTTATCTTTCGAATCCCAGAAACCGCTGCTCCACTTTGATTTTGTAGCGTTTTCCCTTTCATTTGAAAACGATTATCCAAATATCTTCACCATACTTGATTTAAGTAAAATTCCATTTATGGCTAAGGATAGGGGAGAAAAATATCCCCTTATGCTGGCAGGAGGCGTAACAACCTTTATGAACCCCGAACCTCTGGCCGGCTTCATAGATTGTTTTCTTATTGGTGAAGGTGAAGCTATTGTGGAAAAATTTTTTCAGGCCTATATTGCGTTTCAATTGTCAACTGAGAAAAAACAGGAGATCCTCCAGGTTTTAGCTCGTGAGGTCGATGGTGTTTACTGTCCATCACTTTATCATGTTACCTATAAGGAGGATGGATCAATAGGATCCTTTAAACCTCTTATTCCCTCAATCCCTTCTAAGATAAAGGCTGTCAAACAGTTACCCTTTAAGGGACCTTTGAGCAAATCGAAGATACTGACACCATCAACAGAATTCTCTGATACTCTCCTTGTAGAGCTTAATAGGGGATGTGGAATCGGGTGCAGATTTTGCGCTGCCGGCTATATCTACCGGCCTCCAAGGATTACTAAAGATGAAACAATATTTACATCATTTGAAAGCATATTATATGAAAATACCAGGATAGGGCTTATAAGTCCATCAGCTACTGATGTCCCCTGTATTGAGGCCTTAACCAGTGCTATCCTTGAAAAGAGGGGAGATTTTTCTCTCTCTTCGTTTAGGGCTGGTTCACTAACAAAGGGCCTGCTCGAAAACATAAGGGAAAGCAGCCAAAAAACCCTGACCTTTGCACCTGAAACAGGTAGTGATCGGTTAAGAAGAGTTATAAACAAAAAATTAACAACGGAAGCGATTTTAGAGGCTGTTGTCCGTATAGCAAGGACTGGGTTTTTTCATATCAAACTCTATTTTATTATTGGCCTGCCGACTGAAACAAAGGAAGATGTAAAAGACATTATTGGTTTGGTTAAGTCCATACGTCATCACTTAATCAGGGAAAGCAGAGGTAGGAAAAGGATAGGCAGGATTACATTAAGCATTAATTGTTTTATTCCAAAACCATTTACTCCATTCCAGTGGGTTCCTATGGATGCGCTTGAATCCCTTAAGGAAAAGCAAAAGATAATACAAGGGGGGCTATTAGGGGAAGGAGGTATTAAGGTCGGTTTTGATGTTCCAAAATGGGCGTACATTCAGACCCTGCTTTCTATGGGTGACAGACGTGTGGGGCAGATGTTGTTAGAAGCATATAAGCATAAAGGAGATTGGAAAGGAACGTTTCGATCCTCAGATGTCAATCCAGATTTTTTTGTCTACAGACTGAAAGACCTCGATGAACAACTTCCATGGGATTTTATCGACCATGGTATCAAGAAATCATATCTAAAAGATGAGTATCATCTCGCCCTGAAATCAAAAGAGTCCCCTCCATGTGATGTTGGTCATTGTACCAGATGCGGGGTGTGTGAGTAGCCGTTCTCTTGGAGTTTCAAGTGTATTAGGTAATCGATCAACAAGTCTTGCTCAATGATGAGACCTGCATAACCCCTCTTGATAAAAAGACGATGGGCTTTTTTTCAGTTCCAAGGCTCCCGGGTTGGTCTTTTCAGCAACGTATCCATGGGGGAGTTTTGCCCTCTCCGAGCGGGAGGCTCTCCGAGCCGGAAGCCCTCCGCATTGCCCCGATAAATCGGGGCCTGCGGGTTCCCCCACTGATACG